>JADYYO010000054.1 GCA_020853615.1 Thermomicrobiales bacterium | reverse complement strand
TGGTGACGATCACCTCGGGGCGAAACCGGATGCTCGGTGAGCGGATCGGCCTCGGCGAACTTCCCGATGACGCGGTAAAGGCGCTAACCGGCCAGGGCACGACCATCGAGGGGTACGCGGCGGTCGCTTTCGGCCACCGCCTCTCTCGCGAGGCCGTCGTCGCCGGCCGCATCGCGGAGGGGAGCCTGCCCCTCCTCGACGCCACCTGGCGCATCCTCTACCAGAACGAGCCCGCCGAGCCCGCCCTCGTCGCGCTTCTCTGACGCGGCCTCTAGCGTCGTGCCGAGGTGTCATCCTGAGTGGTCATGCCGCGAGGCGGCGCCACCACGGCATGAAACACGGCAGCTTGAAGGATCTCGGCTCACAGGAACGACGTCAACCTTGAGCCGAAACGCTTCCTCCGTCAGCATGACACGGCATAGGGCGCGCGGCGCTAATCCGCGTCGGCTTCCGTGTTCCGCTCCTGGCCGTATGGCGGGAAGCGGTGCGTCATGTCACGGTCGAGGAGGCCGCCGTGGCCCAGCGCGGCCATCGTCTCCGGGACGACGCGCTCGCCGGTCATGATCCAGGGGAGGACGACGTCGGCGACGGTCGTCTTCGAGAACATCGAACAGGAGGCGAGGTTGAAGATCGGCACGTCCCCCCGATAGGCGAGCCAGAACATGCTGCCGGGGTCGGCCGGCGCGCCGTGGCGCGTCAGCTCCGCCCCGGCCTTTGGCAGCGCGAGCAGCGTCGGGTCGAGGGGGTCGATCGTGCTCCCCCCGGCCGCCAGCACCAGATCGGCGCCAGCGTCCGCGAGCCGCGCGATCTCGGCGGCGATGGCGTCGACCTCCGGCGGGATATCGCTGAAGCCGGTGACCGTCCCGCCATACCAGCCGATCTTCTGCCGCACCGCCGCTTCGAATTTGTCGCGTACCCGCCAGTCGGGCCGCTCGGTGTTGATGACGGCCACCCGGAGCGGCTGAAACGCCTCCAGCCGGATCATCGGCCGGGCAGCCATCGCCATCCGCTCCGCCTCGCGCAGCGTCGCCTCGTCGACGGCGACGGGCGTCACCTTGACCCCGGCCACGATCTTGCCCGGCACGACGACGGTCCGGTCGGCCAGGGTGAAGATGGCCATCCCCGGCAGGCGGTTCACCGCGAGGAGGGCGTCGGCATCGACATGCACGACACCCTTTGTCTCGGCGATCAGGTTGTAGCGGCTGAACTTCGGCCCGCGAATCTCGAGATTCGGGCCGGCGACAGCCTTCGCCAGCCACGCGGCGGCATCATCCTCGTGCACGTCGCCCGGCTCGAGCACCACGGCATGCACCGGGCGGTCGATCGCGGCGAGGAAACCCGCATCCGCGTCCGACAGGCGATGCCCCTTGCGGATGCGATGCTCGCCGGCCTTGACATCCTCGGTGATGACGATCTGCTGGAGATCGTCCGTTGGGAGCGGTTCGCCCGGCAGGATGCTGAACGCGCGCACGAGTCGAGCTCCTCCTCGCTCAGCCGATCAGGCGGCGCACCTCATCCGCGAGCGCCCCACCGAGCGTGCGGTGTGCGTCGGCGTCGAAATGAATGCCATCCAGGTCACTGCAGGCGATGACCGAGCCGGCGTCGAACCAGGGAAGGCCGCGCCGGCGCGCCATGACGCCGAAGTAGTGCGCGAGCTGACGCGACGTCTCCCGCGCCCCAGCGAACATCTGGTCCAGGTCGGTCAGGCGCGTCAGCGGCGGCGGCGCGACCAGGAGCACCTCGGCGCGCGCGCCGTCTCTCGTAGTGGCGAGACGGCGCGCCTCCTCGGCCAGCGCGGACGCGCTCTCGGCAATGTCCGACGCGGTGAGGTGAAAGCGGCGCTTCAGGTCATTGGTGCCGAGCATCACGACGATCAGGTCGAGCGGCATCTGCGAATCGATGCAGGGGCGCAGAAAGGTGAAGCCGTTGCGGCCCTGCTCGATCGGGTCATCCCAGCGTGTGGTGCGGCCGTTGAGCCCCTCCTCGATCACGCTGTAGCCGGAGCCCAGCCGGGCGGCGAGGACTCCCGACCAGCGCACCTCCGGCGGGAACCGCGCCCCGGTGTCCGGGTCGTAGCCCCACGTGTTCGAGTCGCCGTAGCACAGAACCCGCTTCATCTCCCCCTCGCGATGCTCTCCCTCACGCTCCGGAGCGGCCTGTGATCGTGGTGTCATCCTGAGCTGACGAAGGATCTCGGCTTCCGGCAACCGCGTTTCGCCTGCGCCGACATGCTTCGTTCTTCAGCATGACACGTCTGGCATGCACCGCGCACTTCGCACTTGCGCCTATTCTCCCACCTCAGAGGTTTTCGGGCCGGGTTGCGAGGTGGATATCGATGCGCATGCTGACGAGCCCGCGCTGCACCGTGAGCTGGACCGTGTCGCCCGGCTTGTACTGGAAGAGGGTGCCAACAAGTGACTGCCGCTCGCCCACCCGCTCGAGGTTGACCGCGGTGACGATGTCGCCGACCTGCATTCCTGCCGCCGCCGAGGGGCTGCCGGGGACGACGCCGGAGACGTAGTACCCGGCGTCGACCGGGAGGCCCCATTGCAGGATGAGCTGGTCGTCGAGCTGCGTGAGCTGCAGACCGAGGTAGGGGTACTCGACCTTGCCCCGCGCGATCAGCTCGGTCGCCACTCGCTGGATCGTCTCGGACGGCACGGCGAAGAAGATCCCCTGCGCCTCGACAATGCCGAGCGTGTTGATCCCGACGACTTCGCCATTCAGCGTCACGAGCGGGCCGCCCGAGTTCCCTGGGTTGATGGCCGCGTCGTGCTGGATCAGCTTGACTAGCTCCGGCCCGCCATCCTCATCAGGGATGGACCTCCCCAGCGCGGAGACGATCCCCTCCGTGACCGTGTTGGTCAGCGTGCCGAGCGGAGAGCCGAGGGCCAGCACCGGTTGACCCGGCAGAAGCGCCTCGGAGTCGCCCATCTTCGCCACCGCCGGGACGGGCGAATCGATCTTCAGCACCGCGACATCGCTGTTGGCATCAGCGCCGACCAGGGTGGCCGGCGCCTCGCGCCCGTCCGCGAGCACGACGACGAACTCGGTGCCCCCCGCCACAACGTGCTGATTCGTGATGATGTGGCCTTCCTCATCGAGGATGAAGCCGCTTCCCGAGCCGACCGGGACGACCGTGGTCGCCCCGTCGGATACCTGCTCGTTGATCACCGTCACCACGGCCGGGCCAACCTTCTCCACGACCTGCATCGGGTTGAGGGTCCCGGCGTTCGTGGCGGACGTCTTGACCTCCGGCGCGGGCGGTGGCGGCGGCGGAATCGACTCCGCCGGCGGCGTCAATGACGGCTCCCCGGCGCAGATGGCGTAGGCCGTCAGCGGCCCGGCGTCTCCGCCGAGCGTGTTCGGCACCGCGGTCCAACCAAATTGCGCGATCTTGC
This sequence comes from Thermomicrobiales bacterium, assembly GCA_020853615.1. Classification (GTDB taxonomy): domain Bacteria; phylum Chloroflexota; class Chloroflexia; order Thermomicrobiales; family UBA6265; genus JACCXM01. Next base: position 4,076 of record JADYYO010000054.1, on the reverse strand, counting down.
CATCGCGATCGAGCCGAACCGTCGGCTTCGAGGAAGAGACGAAGACGACCGGGGGGGCCGCCGTGGGCGTCGATGTGCCCGAGGAGGCGGCGGACGCGGGGGGTTCGGCTCCCTGCAGCTCGTAGCCGCCACTGAGCAGCACCTGGCCCGGCTCGCACCAGGCGGTCATTGGACCAGTCGCGAGAGACTGGCCGGGACCACTCGGCGTCTGCGCCTGCGCAGACGTTGCCGCGAGCGTCGACATGAGCAGCGCCGCGGCCAGAGATGTGGTGACGAAACGCATTCGGTGTTCCTCCGCAAGGGGTCGTATCACGGGCCGCCATAAGGATGCACCGGACGCGCCGTTTCGTGCCGCTCCCGCGGTGTCCGGTACCGTGCGAGGGCGACATTCCGCGCGGCGAGGTGGCAGGCGCCCTGCCGGCCTGGAACACGCCCCGCCCGGCTCCGGTCACTGGGCGCGGATGCTCTCCCCGAGGCTCTCCATCGCGGCGGCAATGCGATCCTCCGGGTGCGCCGAGAAGTTGAGCCGCATCGAGCGGTTCCACGATCTATCCGGATAGAAGCAGGAGCTCGGCAGATAGATGATGCCGCGATCGGTGGCGTCGGGGAGCATGGCGTCGGTGTCATACCCCTCGGGGAGAGTCACCCAGAGGAAGAAGCCCCCCGCCGGCCGGATCCAGGTCACGCCCGGCGGCATCGCGGCCTCGAGCCCCGCCAGCATGGCGTCGCGCCGGCGCCGGTAGACCTCCTGCGAGCGGGCGACGTGCCCATCGAGAAAGCCTTCGGCCGCGTGGTAGATCGAGCGGGTCATGATCCGCTCGTTGTGGATGTCGGTCCCCTCCTTGACGTTGAAGAACGCTTCATACAGGTCGGGCGGCGCGGCGATCCAGCCGACGCGCAGGCCCGGCGCGAGGACCTTGGAGAAGGTGCCGAGGAAGATCACCTCCGGCTCGAGCGACTTCAGCATCGGCGGCGGCGGCTCATCATAGGCGAGCTCGCCGTACGGGTCGTCCTCGACGATTGGCAACCCCCGCTCGCGGGCCAGCTCGACCAGCGCCTGCCGGCGCTCCAGCGACATGGTGACGCCCATCGGGTTCTGGTAGGTCGGGATGGTGTAGAGGAACTTCGGCCGGGTCGGCAAGCGGTCGAGGATCGCGCGCAGCGCGTCGACGACCAGGCCCTGCTCGTCGACCGGAACGCCGACGATCGTCGCCTCGTGCGAGCGGAAGACGCGCAGGGCATCCATGAAGGTCGGCGCCTCGGTGAGGACGATATCGCCGGGGTCGAGGAAGGTTCGCGCGACCAGATCGATCCCCTGCTGAGCGCCGTTGGTGATCAGGATGTCATTCGGATCGACCTCGGCCCCACGAGCGCGCATCCGCGCCGCGATCAACTCGCGCAGCGGCCGGTAGCCCCGCACCTCGCCGTAGAGCAAAACCTCGGGACCGTCGGCCCACGCCTTCGCCGACCCCTCACGGAGACGATCGATCGGAATGACGTCGGTCGGCGGGACGCCGCCACCGAAGAAGACGGCATCCGGGTTCCGCTCCGACATCTGGTCGACCCACGGCCAGATCGAATCGGCAAAGGGCTCGATGCGGCGCGACGTCGTTCCGGTCATCCGCTGTCTAGCCGTGCTGCTCACGCGTTCTGGCTCCGATCATTCGCTTCACTCGCCGCGGCGTCCGGCTCGGTCAATGCGATCTCGAGCCGCTTGTTCGCCTTCCCTTTGGATCGGGTGCCGACGACGCGCAAGCCGCCGACCTCCCGGGTGTTCTGCACATGGGTGCCGCCATCCGCCTGCAGGTCGAGGCCGACGATCTCGACCGTCCGCACCTCACGAATCCCCTCCGGCAGGAGGTTGATCTTCGTCCGGATCAGGTCGGGGATCTGAAACGCCTCCTCGCGCGGCAGGATCTGCACCCGCACGTCCCGCGCCGCGCGCAGCTCCTCGTTGGCCCGACGCTCGATCTCGGCGACACGCTCCGGCGTGAAGTCGGCCGAATCCATCTCGAAATCCATGCGGGCGCGGTCGGGCCCCATGTTGCCGCCCGTGACGAGCGAGCCGTAGTCCCGGAAGACGACGCCGCAGAGGACGTGCAGGGCCGTGTGCATCCGCATCAGCCGGTGGCGGCGCTCCCAATCGAGGTCGGCCCGCACCAGCTCGCCGGGTTGCGGCAGCGGCGTCTCGCCCCCCAGCTCGTGCCAGACGACGCCTCCCTCCCTGGCGACGGCCGTCACCGGCCACGCCTGCCCATCCGAGAGCCGGGTGATGCTCCCGATGTCGCAGGGTTGGCCACCGCCGCCGGGGTAGAAGATGGTTCGCTCCAGCGCCACGCGCCGTCCATCCGGATCGACCGCGGCGACCGCCGCCTCGACCGATCGCAGCGAGCTGTCCCGCTGATAGAGAAGTTCCGTTTCAGGTGTCGCCGTCATCACTCGCTCGTCATTCGCGCCGGCTGGCATCATTCCGGTGGCCATTCTCTCGCAATTGTCGCCACTCCGGCGCGTTTCGCGCCAGAACGCGCGGTCGAAGGCTTCGCGTCTTGGGCCGAACCGGGCACACCATGGCGTGCGCCTACCGGTAGCACGACTGGGAGGGACACGGCATGCCGTGTCCATTTGCCGCGCCACGCGCCGCCGCCTTGGCAACCGTGCCGACCCCTCCCGTATACGCCGCTCGCCTTGTCTCGGAGGCATCGCCTTGCTATGATCGGACTCGCATGTACGTACACACCCCGCCTTGCCCCGCCAGAATCCGTAAAGCGATCGGTGACAGGGGCAGCGCATGGAATCGGCTCTCCGCGACTCTGGCCGGATGGCCTCCCGGGAAGCGTCTCACCCGGTGATGACGGCGGTCGGCGCGTCGTACGCGTTCGACCCGCGCGCTGACGGCATCGCCGGCATCTACGCCAACCGGGTGCTGGAGCGGGGCATCGACCCGCGCGCCCTCTGCGCCGAGATTCGTGCCGAGCGCGAGGGCGCCCCCGACCGTGGTGCCGCTCGCCGCGCCATGCTCTCCCGGCCACGCGTTTCCCGCTTCGGCCGCGGCACGGCCACCCATCTGACCGCAACGGCCGCGCGCGCGACATCCGTCGCTGCCGCGCCTTCTCGCCCGCCAAAGCGCGGCCCCGCTCGCGCCGAGCGCCGCCCCGAATTTCGCCTTTCGCGCCGCCTGGCGGCCGCCGGGATCGCGCTCCTCCTGCTGCTGCCGTTGAGCGTCATCGCCGCCCGCGCGCAGGAAGTCTCGCCGCAGGCGCGCTACATCGTGCAGGAGGGGGACACCCTCGCCGGCGTCGCGGCCGAGTTCGGCGTCGACCCGCAAGCGATCGTCGCCGCCAGTGGCATCCAGAATCCACCCGACCTGACGCCGCAAGAGATCATCGTGATTCCTGCACCGAGCGAGGACCCCGGCGCAGCGGCCCGCACCGCGTCCTATTTTCAGGGAGCGAGCCCCTTCGTCATCGGCGCTCACGATGTCGCGCCGGGCGAGACGCTCGGGGCCATCGCCGCCGAACGCGGGATCGACGCGCTGACCCTCGCCGCCTTCAACGGCATCAGCGACGTCGATACCCTCGACGTCGGCCAGCGCCTGCGCATCCCCCTTACCGATTCGGTCACCAAACCCGGCGCCGCGCAAGGCGTCGGCTCGTCAGCGGCGTCCGATACCCGGGATGCTCCCGCCCGCGAGCCGGTCCTCGCCGCCGACGTGCCAGCCTACATGCAGGCCTACACCCTCTCCTGCGAGTACGCCGCCGCCTACATCGCCACCGCCGGGCTCGGCAACGGCGTGCCGGAGTCGGCCTTCATCGAGAACATCCCGTTGGCCCAGAATCCCCACTGGGGCTATCGCGGCGTCATCACCGAGGAGTGGGGCGGCACGGACAACTACGGCGTCTACCCGGAGGCGATGGCCTCGACGCTCAACGACTACGGCTTCGCCACCGACATCTTCTACGGCGGAGATGCCTCCGCGCTGACCGCGCGGCTCGACGCCGGGATGCCGGTCCTGACCTGGCTCGGCTACTTCGGCGATAACGCCTGGGTGCAGGAGGACGAGGGATCGTACCTGCTGG
>JADYYO010000053.1 GCA_020853615.1 Thermomicrobiales bacterium | reverse complement strand
CCCGGTGCAACCAGGTCGGCTGCCCCTGTCGGGGCGGCGTCGACAGCGACTGCGCCGCCGGGCTCGTCTGCTGTCAGAGCCAGATGACCGCGCCCAACTATCCGGGCGGGCCGGGGATGTGCGCGACGCGGGATGGCTGCGGGGGAGGAGATGGGTCGGCAGTGGCCCCCGAGGCGACGCCGGTTGCCTGAATCGTGGTGTGCGCGGCGTCTCATGCGTCGTGCCTCGGCTCTGGAGAGACACCTCCAAAGCGTGTCATGCTGAGGAACGAAGCATCTCGGCTCAGGGGAAACGTGATTCCGGGGAGCCGAGATCCTTCACTCCGTTCAGGATGACACGGCCTCCAGGAGCGGCGTCAACGATGAACCGTGGTGACGTAACCTCGCAGAAGGTCGAGTGATTGAGGGGACATAGCGATGACGGGAGGGCTGGGGCGTGCGCGCGGCTTCCTCTTCGATGTCGACGGCGTCCTCCACGTCGGGAATCGGCCCGTTCCTGGCGCCGCCGGGGCGCTGTCGCTCCTCACCGAGCGGGGCATCCCCTTTCGGCTGCTGACGAACACCACCACTGCCAGCCGGGCGACGCTGACTGGCAAGCTGCGGGCGATGGGGCTGCCGGTCGCCGAAGACATCCTCTTCACCGCGTCGTTCGCCACGGCCGCCTACGTGGCACGACGCTTTCCGGGAGCGCGCTGCTACCTCCTCAGCAAGGGGGACGCGGTCGATGATTTTCATGCCGCCGGGGTGGAGGTGGTCGGGCCGGATGGGATGCCTGAGGCGGAGGTGGTGGTCATCGGCGGGGCGGAGGAGGAGATGACCTACGCCCGGCTCAACCACGCCTATCGCCTCCTCTGCGGCGGCGCGAAGCTGGTCGCCATGCACCGGAACATGGCGTGGCGCACAGAGGAGGGGATGTCGCTCGACAGCGGACCCTTCATCACCGCGCTCGCCGCGGCGGCCGGGGTGCGGACGACGGTCATCGGCAAGCCCTCGCTCGCCGCGTTCCGGGCGGCGATCCGCGAGATCGGTTGGTCACCGGGGGATCTGGCCATGGTCGGCGACGATGCCCGCAACGACCTCGACCCGGCGCGCCGCCTCGGCATGACAGCCGTGCTGGTGCGCACCGGCAAGCCGGTCGGGCCGGAGCAGGAGGCGTGCGCCGACCTGACGCTTGATTCGGTGGCCGATCTCCCCGGTCACCTCGCGGGGATGGAGTCTGCATGAGGCCGCTGAAGGTCGGCGTCTTTCTCACGCCCTGGATCGAGGGGAGCGACGGCGGCGTGCCGCGCTGGGACGACGTGCTGCGCCGGGCGCGCTTCGCCGAAGCGGCCGGGTTCGATTCGATCTGGGTCTCGGATCACCTGCTCATTCGTCCCGAGCCGGACGAGGCGATCGGCGGCTGGGAAGGGTGGTCGCAGATCGCGGCGCTGGCGGCGGCGGTCCCCCGCGTCGAGATCGGGACGCTGGTGCTTTGCGCCCTCTGGCGGAACCCGGCGCTGTTGGCGAAGATGGCCGACACAGTCGACGAGATCAGCGGCGGCCGGCTGATCCTCGGGCTTGGCGCCGGGTGGCACGAGCCGGAGTTTCGCGCCTTCGGCTATCCCTTCGACAGACGGCTCGACCGTTTCGAAGAGGCGCTGCAGATCATCGCGCCGCTGCTGCGGACGGGGCAGGTCGATTTCGCCGGGGAGTTTTACCAGGCGCGCGATTGCGAGCTACGCCCGCGCGGTCCGCGGCTGGCCGGCCCGCCGATCATGATCGGCGCGCTGGCCAACCGGCCGCGGATGCTGCGGCTCGTCGCCGAGCACGCCGATATCTGGAACGCGTGGCTCCCGTGGCGGGACAACTCGCCCGCGGCGATTCCTCCGCTGCGCGCCGCCGTCGACGCCCGCTGCGAGACGGCCGGGCGCGACGCCGCGTCGCTGCAGCGGTCGATCTCGGTGCAGATCGACTACCCGGACGCCGAGCCGAACCGCGACCCGGAGGCGCACCCGCTCAACGGGACGCCCGAGGAGCTTGCCGCGGCGATGCGGGGCTTCGCGCGCGAAGGGATCGGGCATGTCCAGGTCGTCCTCAACCCGAACACGCTCGCCAGCTACGAGCGCTTCGCGCCGGTGCTGGGCTTGCTCGATGGCGAGGCGTGAGCGCGCCCCATTCAGCATGACGCGGTTGCCGGAAGGCGCATCGCGTCGCGATGCAGCGTCCGCGCGCGACTTCGTTCACAATGGAGCGTCCGCGCTCCGTCGTGACGCGCGGGTGGCGAGAGGCAGGGTGTGAGCTCGAGATGAGGAGAGTCGCGTGAGTGATCCGGTGCGCCTGCGATGGGGGTTGATCGGCAGCCATGGCTTCGCGGACGCCGTCTTCGCGCCGGTGCTGCGCAACGCGGGGCAGCATCTGCTCGGCGCGGCTGGGTCGACCGAAGAGGGCTCGGCGGCGTTCGCTGAACGGCACGACGCGCCCCGCATTTACGCCTCGCTCGACGCCCTATTGCACGATCCGGACGTCGACATCGTTTGGGTCGCTTCGCCGAACCATCTGCATGCCGAGCATGTCCGCCGGGCGCTGGAGGCCGGCAAGCACGTCCTGGCGGAAAAGCCGCTGGCGACGACCGGGAAGGACGCGCGCGAGCTGGCCGACCTGGCCGATCGGCTCGGACTGCGGCTCGGCGTTGGCTACCAGGGACGCTTTCATCCCGCCCTGCGCGATCTGCATGCGGCGGTGATGGAAGGCGCGCTTGGCGAAATCGCCTTCGTCCGCGCGAGCTGGCAGACGCAGTATGCCGGCCTCCCCGATGCCTGGCGGCTCGACCCCGAGACCTCCGGCGGATGGGCGATCATGGATATCGGGACGCACACCCTCGACGCCGCTCTTTGGCTGACTGGCTTTCCCCAGGCGCGGCTCCTCGGCAGCCGGCTCAGCACGCAGCACTGGAGCGTCGACGTCGAAGATCTGGCGGTTCTCCTGCTGCAGCTCGGCAACGCGACCGGTGTCGTCGAGACCGCCACCGGCGTGCAGGGGCCGGCCAACCGCGTCGAAGTCCACGGCACCAATGGCTGGGCCATCGCCACCGGCGTCTTCGTGCCGCGTCTTGGCGCATCGGGCGGCCGGCTGGTCCTCTCCGACGGCACGCGCACGCTCTACGACGCCGGCCAGAATCCCTACGAAGCGCAGGCCGCGGCCTTCGCCGGCTGGGTCGCCGGCCGCCCCTACGCCGGGGCGACGGGCGAGGAGGGCGCGGTCAACATCGCGCTGCTCGAAGAAGCGCGCGAGGAGATGGCGGGTGGCTGAGCGGCACGGATCGGCGTGGGTGAATAACCGCGAGATGCCCCGGTCGTAGGGGCGACGCCTGCGTCGCCCGGGTTGATCCGCCGCGAATATCGATGATGGCAACGGCGTCGCCAGGGCGTGATCGTCCCGGCCGGGAACGCGGGCGACACAGGTGTCGCCCCTACGATGGATGCGGAGGCGACGCATGTGCGCTGTCACGGTTCCGATGCAATGCCGGAGCGGCTCACCCGGCGCGGGCATCATGCCAGGAAGCCCCCGTCGATCGTCAGCGTCTGGCCGGTGATGAAGGACGCCTTCTCCGAGCAGAGCCAGATGACCGCCTCGGCGACCTCGGCGGGTGAGCCGAGCCGGCCGGTGGGATTCTCCGCGACGAGCGAGACGCCCAGGCGTTCGGCCCCGGCGCCGATCCGGTCGAGCATGGGGGTGTCGATGGCTCCGGGGCAGATGGCGTTGACGCGGATCCCCTGGCCGGCGTAGGCGCGGGCGGTGACCGCGGTCAGCCCGACGACGCCGAACTTGCTGGCGACGTAGGCCGGGAGGAGCGGGGGAAAGCCCTTCAACCCCGAGACCGAAGCGGTGTTGACGATCGCGCCGCCCCCAGACGCCAGCATCGCCGGAATCTCCTGCCGCATGCAGAGCCAGACTCCTTTCAGATTGATGTCGACGACGCGGTCCCATTCCTCCTCGGTGTAGTCGACGATCGTGGCGAGCGGTCCCTCGATCCCGCCATTGTTGTGGGCGACGTCGAGCCGCCCGAAGCGGTCCACCGTCGCGCGCACCATCGCGGCGACCGCCTCGGCGTTCGAGACGTCGGCCGGAATGAAGGCCGTCTCGCCGCCCAGCGCCGCGATCAACCGCGTCGTCTCCTCGCCCCCCTCGGGCGAGACGTCCGATACCATGACCCGCGCTCCCGCTCGCGCGAAAGCGAGCGCCGAGGCGCGCCCGATGCCCGATCCGCCGCCGGTGACGAGGGCGACCTTCCCCCCGAAGGGGCGCTCTTGCAACGCTACACTCACCGTGGAACCCTCCCTTCCCGATACATCCGGTACTGACGTGCGTCGAATTCGCTGATAGGATGACGTTCCGGCCCGTTCGACCGAGACGCACCCCGGGAGGTTCGCATGATCCGCTATCTCCGCTTCGTCGTCATCACCCTGCTCGCCCTGTCGCTCGCGATGCTGCTTCTGCCCGTGGGGCTGGTCGCGGCCCAGGACGCCACGCCCGAGGCCGCCTGCCCGCAAACGACGCCGGCGGAGAACGAGGCGATCGCCCGGGCCTACTGGCAGGAGGCGATCTGGGGCCAGCAGGGGAAGATCGCCGATGTCGTCGCCCAGGATGAGGTCCACGATTGGGGGACCGGGGTCAGGACGACCAATTTCGACGACTTCATGAAGCAGTGGGCACGCTTCAACACCGCCTTCCCCGATCTTCGCTTCGATGTCGATGTCGTCGCCGCGGCGGGGGATTTGGTCGCGACCCGCTGGACGGCGACCGGCACCCAGGAGGGAGAGTTCATGGGCATCGCCCCGACGAACAAGCAGGTCTCCTGGGACGGCATTAACATCTTTCGCATCGCGTGCGGCAAGATCGCCGAATCGTGGGGCGCGGCCGACCATATCACCCTCCTGGCGGAGTTGGGCGCCACCGATGTGCCGGCGTTCATGACGGGTTCGGCCGCCGCGGCGACGCCGATGGCCGCGGGGATGTCGGCGACGCCGTGCGCCAGCGACACGCCGGAAGCCAACCTGGCGATTGCCGAGCGCTGGACCACGGAAGTCTGGTCCGGGCAGAAGAATCTCGATGCCCTCGACGAGATCGCCGATGCGAACATCGTTCACCATGGCGCCGCCTTCCCGGACGTGCACGGCATCGATGCCCTCAAGCAGGCGGTCAACGCGCAGTTCGCCGCGTTCCCCGATATTCAGTTGACCGTCGATGATGCCTTTGCCGACGGCGACCTGGTCGTGATCCGCTGGTCGGGGACCGGCACGAATCAGGGCGAATTCCTCGGACTCCCAGCGAGCGGGGGTCCGGTCGAGTTCAAGGGGATCAACATCTTCCGCATTGAGTGCGGCAAGATCGTCGAGAGCTGGTCGGAGATGAACAACCTCAACCTGCTGCGTCAGGTACAGGGTGGTGAGGCGGGCGCGATGGCGACGCCAGCGATGGCGACGCCCGCGGCATAGTTGCCGGAGTCTCGAACGCGACAGTCCCGGCTCGAATGGCCGGGACTGTCGTCTTCCACGGTTGCGCCGGCGGGATTACCCCGTTTCGCCGGTATACGTCCCGGGGTCGCCTTCGGCGTAGCCCGTTCCGGCATCTTCGGCGTAGCCGCTGGCATTGCCTTCGGTGTAGACGCCGAAGTCCTCGCCCGAATACTCGCCGCTGTCGCCCTCCGTGTAGGCGCTGGCGTCATCGGCGGTGGACTCGGGGGCGGCCTCCTCCGTGTACCCGCCGGCATCGCCTGCCGGGTAGCCGCCGGTGTCGTCCGCGATGTAGCCGGTATCGCCCTCGGCGGCGCCGGTAGTCTCCTCGGCCGCGTAGCCGCTCGTGTCGCTGGGGATGTAGGAGGCGACGCACGTCGCGTCGCTGCTGCAATAGCCGGTAGTGCCATCTTCCAGAGCGCAGGCCGCGCCCTCGGTCGTGTCGTAGGCGCAGGCGCCCTGGATGCAGCCGGTCGGCGTCAGGCAGGGGAGAGCCCCACACTCCTCGTCGACACAGCAGTCGATGAAGAGGGTATCGCCGGCGTTGAGGTACTGCGGCACCGACGGCGTGCTGACCGCGATGACCTTGACCTTGCCCGACTCCGGGTCGAAGTGGCAGATCTGGAGCGTCTCGTCCCAGACCCCGCCGGAGAGCGTGCCGGGCGGCAGCGCCGACTCGGTCGTCTCGACGCCGTCCCGGCCTTTCCGGCCCCGCCGCTTGCGACGCCTGATCGCGGAGACGCTGTTTCCGCCCATGACCAGCGCCAGCGTTCCTCCCAGAAGGCCCCCCAATGCGGTTCGGCGTGATGTCTCGCGGGTCAGGTCGCGAGCGATCCGATCGAACTGCTTCCCATCCATTCTGCACCTCATCGCGGACTCGGCGCGCAGATTCCCGCGCGAGCTTGCACCATCCCTTACTCGCTCTAACGCACGAGCGGCCGTATCGGATGTCACCGTGTCACGAATCGCGCGTGTTCACGTCGTCGAATGGCTGCCTGACATGCACGCAAGCGCCGTGCAAGCGGGGAAGAGCCACGCGAATCAGGTGACTCCTCGAGCAGCGGCTTATTGTCCGGCGAGGCGGGCCACCACCGGCGCGAAGGCCTCCATCACCGGCTCGAGGACGACGATGTAGGAGAAGCCGAAGCGCTCGCGGCGCTCCTGCAGGGTCTCCACGATTTCATCGACCGTGCCAAGCAGGACCGTGGGGGAGGCGAGGACCTCGTCGGCGGAGAGCGGCAGGTCCGCGGCGATCCGCTCGGCGGCCGACCGGCGATCGTCGGTGATCTCGACCGTCGGGCAGATGATGTTCAGCTCGATCTCGGGGAAACGGTCGCTGGCCGCCTCGCGCACCCAGCCGATCTTTCGCGCCGTCGCCTCGGCCGTCGTGTCCTCGGTGTCCTTCGAACCGTCGGGGAGGGCGCGATTGGTGATACCGACGATGTTCGCCTCGCGGCCGGCGAGCGAGAGGATCTTCCGGCTGCCGCCGCCGATCAGGATCGGTGGGTGCGGGCGCTGCACTGCCGCCGGCGGCAGGCTCAGCCCGTCGACGGTGTAGAACTCGCCGGAGAAGTGGGTCGGCTCGCCCGTCAGGAGGAGTTTCAGGAGGCGGATGGCTTCCTCCAGCCGGGCGATGCGGACGCCGGCCGGATCGAAGGGGATGCCTGACAGGTCGTACTCCTCCTTCAGCCAGCCGGCGCCGATGCCGAGCTCCAGGCGGCCGCTGGAGAGGATGTCGATCGAGCCGGCCGACATCGCCAGCACGACGGGGTGGCGGAAGTCGTTATCGAAGACGAAGCCGCTCAGGCGCAGGCGCTCCGTGGCGATCGCCGCCGCGGCCAACGCCGCCACGGGTTCGAAGCCGCGCAGGAAGTGGTCGGGCCAACTGATTGTGTCGTAGCCGAGCGCCTCGATCCGCCGCACCATCTCCAGCCAGACGCCGCGCGGATCGGCGCTCCGGCTCTGGATGCCAAATCGAAACGGCTTTGCCGCTGCCACCGCTCCCTCCCGCGCCGCGTTGCCCGCTGATCCTGACCCCCCGATCTTCGCATATCGGCGCGCGGACGAGCGCGCGGACGACGGCAGGACGAACGCGGCGCTCGCGAGGTCCGCGACGGCAAAGCCGCGATCCCGTTTGACACCATCCGCGGCCACGGGGAGAATGCGGGGCAGGATTACCCAAACCCAGCGATCGGGCCGGTTCGGATATCGCAAAGGAGCGAGCAGATGTCCATTCGACGACGCCCCGGATATTCGCGCAGAGACGTAATTCGCGCAGGCGCGGCAGCGATCGCCGCTTCGTCCGCGGTCGCGGGCTCGTCGCGGTGGCCGGCGCTCGCGCAGAGCACGCCCGAGGCCACGCCGAGCAACTTCAATTGGAAGAAGTACGAGGGCGAGACGATCGATGTCCTCCTCTCGCTCAGCCCGCGCAGCGACATCCTGACCAAGTACCAGCCCGAGTTCGAGGAGTTGACCGGGATCAAGGTCAACGCCGACGTGGTGCCGGAGCAGCAGCAGCGCCAGAAGCAGGTGATCGAGTTCACCTCGGGCAACCCGAGCTTCGACGTGACCGAAGAGTCGTGGCACGTGCAGAAGGGGCTGTTCGGGCAGGGCAAGTTCCTGCTCGACCTGCGCGATTTCCTGAACGACCCTGAGATGACCTCGCCCGACTACGACTTCGCTGACTTCTCGGCAGCCGCGGTCGCCTTCGCTACCCAGCCGGACGGGCGGATCGACACGCTCCCTTACAACATCGACTACTGGATCCTCTACTGGAACAAGGAGCTTTTCGACCAGAAGGGCGTCGCGTTCCCCAAGACCTTCGACGAGATGCTCGAGGCGGCCAAGACGCTGAACGACCCGGCCAACGGCGTCTACGGCTTTGTCGCCCGCGGGCTGAAGAACGCGAACACCCCGGTCTGGACCAGCTTCATGCAGGGCTGGGATGCCAAGCCGGTCGATGACCAGGGGCAGTTGCACACGACCGAAGAGCCGGCCGTGGCCGCCGCGACGCTCTATCAGAGTCTGCTGGCGAACTATGCCCCGCCGGGCGTCAACGGCTTCAACTGGAACGAGTGCCAGACGACCTTCGGTCAGGGGACCGCGGCGATGTGGTTCGACGGGATCGGCTTCGCCACCCCGCTCGAGGATCCGTCCAAGTCGAAGGTGGTCGGCAAGGTCGGCTACGGCCTGCAGCCTGCCGGTCCGGTGGCGCAGCACTCCGGCACCTTCGGCGACGGCATGGGCGTCTCGGCGCAGAGCAGCAAGCCGGGGCCGGCCTACTTCTATTGCCAGTGGGCGACCAACAAGCAGAACCAGGCGCGCAACCTCGCCGCTGGCGCGGGCGCGTCGGGGCGGGTCTCGGTCTACAGCGACCCCGCGGCGCTGGAGAACCTGACCGTGCCCCAGGAGTGGGTCGACACCCTGATCGCCTCCGGCAAGATCGGCCTGCCGAGCCTGCCGCAGATCATCCCGGTGACCGAGTTCCGCGACATCTTCGGCATCGCGTTGACGAACATGATCTCCGGCGCCGATCCGAAGCAGGAGTTGGAGTCGGCAACGGAGCAGTTCCGGCCGATTCTGGAGAAGAGCCTCGGTTCGTAGGAGCGCAACCCTCACCCCAACCCCTCTCCCTGTGCGCAGGGCGAGGGGAGGGCTGACGTCGAAATTCCGTGATAGAAGGAACGAGGCGTCTGGCAACGGCATGCCTCCCACTAGGCGCTCCGACGCTGTCAAGAAATCTCGCTACACGCTCCCCTCGCCCTGCGCACAGGGAGAGGGGTTGGGGGTGAGGGTTTCTCGCGGGGCCAGGGGTGAGGGCCAGCATGACAAGGCGGCGATGATCACCGGAATCTCGCACAGGATGGGCGCATGGTGAATGCCCGGGAAGCCGCCGTGGGGAGCGGAGGGCGGGCGCGCGCCTCCTACCGGCGGCGCGACAAGTACGTTCGCTTCATCCTGCCCGCGGTGCTGGTCATCTCCGCGGTCATCATCTTTCCCTGGCTCTTCACGCTCTTCATGAGCCTGCATGACTGGCAGGTGGCCTCGCCGCGCGTCTTCGTCGGGCTCGACAACTACCTCAACCTCGTTGGCGACACGCGCTTCCGGGCGGCGGTCGGCCGCACGCTCATCTACGCGGCGCTGGCGGTTGCGCTGCCGACGGTCATCGGCACCATCGCCGCCGTCCTCTTTCACCGCGACTTCCCGCTGCGCGGGCTGCTGCGGAGCATCTACATCCTGCCGATGGTCGCCACGCCGGTCGCCATCGCGCTGGTCTGGACGATGATGTTCCACCCCCAGCTCGGGGTGCTGAACTACCTGCTCTCGCTGGTCGGGCTGCCGCCATCGCTCTGGGTCTACTCGCCGCAGACCGTCATCCCCTCCCTCGTCCTCGTTGAGACGTGGCAGTGGACGCCGCTGGTGATGCTGATCGTCCTGGGCGGGCTCTCGGCGCTGCCGACCGAGCCGCTCGAGTCGGCGGCGATCGATGGCGCGAACTCGTGGCAGGTCTTCCGCGACATCACCCTGCCGATGGTGCTGCCTTTCATCATGGTCGCCGTCGTGCTGCGCACGATCGACGCCCTGAAGGCGTTCGACACGATCTTCACCATCACCCAGGGCGGCCCGGGCACCGCCTCGGAGACGATCAACATCTACCTCTACCTGCAGGCCTTCTCCTTCTTCCGGATCGGGCACGCCTCGGCGGTGGTGGTCGTCTTCTTCGTCATCATCGTCGCCTTCTCGTTGACCCTCCTCGGGGTCAGACAGCGGATGCAATGGGCGTAGCTGCTGGCGCGCTGCCGCGCACGCAGGCTCCGGTGCGGACCCGCCGCCGCGGCTTCCTGGGGCGGATCGGCTTCTGGCTGGGGATGATCATCCTCCTCTCGCCGGTCGTCTTCGTCTTCTTCTGGATGCTCTCGCTGGCGTTCAAGCCGGACGTCGAGAACACCGCCTATCCGCCGATCTTCATTCCGCACCACCCGACGCTCGACAACTTCCGCTACGTCTTCGCCAATAGCCCCTTCGCGCTCTATGCCCGGAACAGCTTCGTCGTAGCGTTCGGCGCGACGGCGCTCTCGCTGCTGGTCGGGGTGCCGGCCGGCTACGGCATCGCCAAGGCGCGGGCCTACGGCCTCGCCGCCTTCGTCCTCATCTCCCGCATGACGCCGGGGCTGAGCTACCTCATCCCCTGGTTCATGCTCTTCCGCTTCGTGGGACTGAACAACACCCTCTGGGCGCTGATCATCACCCATTTGACGATCGGGCTGCCGATCACGATCTGGGTGATGATGGGCTTCTTCGAGGATCTGCACCCGGAGCTGGAGGAGGCCGCGCTGGTCGACGGCGCCGGGATCTGGGCGGCGTTCCGCGATGTCGCGCTCCCCCTCTCGCGGCCGGGGATCGTTGTCGCCGCGATCCTCGCCTTCATCTTCTCCTGGAATGACTTCATCTTCGCCGTGGTGCTGGCGGGCCGCGAGACGCGGACGCTGCCGGTCGCGGTCTTCAACGTGCTCACCTTCGAGCAGTTGGCGTGGGGCGCGCTGGCGGCGGCGGCGCTGATCGTCACGCTGCCGGTGCTGATTCTGACCGCCTTCGTGCAGCGCCAGATCATCGTCGGCATGACGGCAGGCGGCATCAAGGGGTGACGGGACTCAGACGCGGGAGCGGATCCAAGCGGCGTCATTCGCGCTGACCCAGGCCGATCCTCCGGGAGGGGAAGACGCGGGCCCACTTTCGCTTCGGCTGACGTGGAGGGGGAAAGGGTTCCGCATGAGGATCGTCGATATCCGCGAGACGACCGTGCCGATCGCCTCAACCATCAAGAACGCCTACATCGACTTCAGCACGATGGATGTCTCGGTTGTGGCACTCGTCACCGACGTCGAGCGGGATGGGCGCCGCGTTGTCGGCTATGGCTTCAACTCGAACGGGCGCTACGCTCCGCGAGGCCTGCTGCGCGACCGCTTCATCCCCCGCCTGCTCGCGGCCGAGCCGCACTCGCTCCTGAGCGACGACGGGGAGAACCTCGACCCGCACCGCATCTGGGCGACGCTGATGACCGGCGAGAAGCCGGGCGGGCATGGCGAGCGCTCGGTCGCGGTCGGCGTGCTCGACATGGCGGTCTGGGACGTCGTCGCCAAGATCGCGGAGAAGCCCCTCTTCCGGCTGCTGGCCGACCGCTATCGAGGCGGGGAGGTCGACGAGCGGGTCTGGGTCTATGCGGCCGGCGGCTACTACCAGCCGGGGAAGGACCTGCGGGCGCTGCAGGAGGAGATGCGCGGCTACCTCGAGCTTGGCTACCGCACGGTCAAGATGAAGATCGGCGGGGCGTCGCTCGCTGACGACCTGCGACGGATCGAGGCGGTGCTGGCGGTGATCGGCGGCGAGGGGAGCCGGCTCGCGGTCGACGCCAACGGCCGCTTCGATCTGGAGACGGCCATTGCCTACGCCGAGGCGTTGGCGCCCTACGGCCTGCGCTGGTACGAGGAGGCGGGCGACCCGCTCGACTTCGCGCTGCAGGCGCGGCTCGGCGAGATCTATCCCCACCCGCTGGCGACCGGCGAGAATCTCTTCTCGATGCCGGACGCGCGCAACCTGATCCGCTACGGCGGCATGCGCCCCGACCGCGACGTGCTGCAGTTCGACTGCGCCCTCTCCTACGGACTCGTCGAATACCTGCGCACGCTGGAGATGCTGCGCGCGCAGGGCTGGTCGTGGCGGACGGTCGTCCCGCACGGCGGCCACCAGCTTTCTCTCAACATAGCGGCCGGGCTCGGGCTGGGCGGCAACGAGTCGTACCCCGGCATCTTCCAGCCCTTCGGCGGCTTCGCCGACGACATCCCGGTCGTCGACGGCTACGT
>JADYYO010000052.1 GCA_020853615.1 Thermomicrobiales bacterium | reverse complement strand
GCGGCAGGCGGCAGGGCATCGCCGGCGAGATTCGCGGCGGCGGGGTCGTCTGCCGCCGGCTCGCGCAGGATCGCGGCCAGGGCAGCAGGGCTGACGGGCGCTTCCGGGCAGCGGGGGCGGGCCGGTGGCGCCGCTGGCGGCGTTGCTTGCCAGGCAAGGGTGGCCAGCGGCGACGCGAGCAGCACCAGCAGCGCCAGCGCGGTGAGCGGCATCCGGTGACGACGTAGAGGGGACTGGCGCCGGCGGTATGACGACCGCATCGCGACGGCGTGCCCGCGGCGCTCAGGCGAGATCGGCGCGAACGACGACGGCCGGCGCCGTCGCCCGCCGCAGGAGCCGCTCCGCGACGTGCCCGACTTGCCAGCGCTTCGCCGCACCGTGACCGTGGGTGGTCAGGACGAGGAGATCGCCCGGCCCGACCGCGTTCAGCAGCTCCTGCTCCGGGGCTCCGCGCCGCACTGCCGGCGCGGCCTCCACCCCCTGCTGCCGCATCCGCTCGGCTACTTGCTCCAGATACGCCGACGCGGCCTCTGGCGTCTCGACCCGCGCTTGCCCGGCGTCGGCGTCGTCGATGACGGTGATCAGCTCGATTGGGCGTCCGAGCGCCGTGGCCAGCGTCGTCGCCCAAGGGAGGGCGAGCTCGGCCGGCGCGGAGCCATCGAGCGGAACGACGACGCGGTCGAGCGGGGCGGCCGCAACCGGGGCATGACCGCCGCGCACCAGCAGCGCGGGCACGGGGGCATGGCGCGCGACGCGGTCGGCGACGCTGCCGAAGAGGAGCCGGCCGCCGCCCCCACGGCCGCGGGTGCACATGACGATGAGATCCGCGTCAGTCGCCGCCGCCACGATCGCCTCTGCCGGATCGCCGGTGACCACCAGCGTTTCGAGCCGCGCTTGGGTGGGCGCATGGCGCGCGGCGGTCGCGGCCAGATAGTGCTCGGCCTCGACATCGGCCTCCTCACCCGCCTCGGCGACGCGCAAGAGGGTCACCCGATCGGCCGGGAGGAGATCGAGCCAGCCCAATGCCGCCTCCGCGCACACGGAGCCGTCGAGAGGGAGGAGCAGATGGCCGATGCGGCTCATGCCGGCTGCTCCTGCTCCTCCGGCGGCGTGCGCAGCAGCACGACCGGCGCCGGGGCCTCCCGGACGAGCCTCTCCGCGACGCTCCCCATCACCCAGCGCGATCCGGTTCTGCCATGCGAGGTAATCAAAAGGAGGTCGCGGGCATCGATGGCGTCGAGGATGGCCGCGGCGGCCGGGCCAGTGAGCACCTTCCACGATGCTGGTACCCCCTGCCGGAGGAGGGTCGCCCCCGTCGATTCGAGGTGGCGCCGCGCCCGGTTGAGGGTATCCGCGCTCGCCTCCATCCGCCGTCGCGGGTCGATCGCCGTGCCATGGCCGCTGGGAAGGGCCGTCTCCTCGTCCTCGACGACTGTGACGATATGGACCGGGGCTCCGATGCGCCGCGCCAGATAGACCGCGAGGGGCAGCGCGCGGGCCGCGCGCTCGGAGCCATCGAAGGGGAGGAGGATGCGCCCGATGCCCTCCGGGCTCGGCGCGCCGAGGCCCGGCCTCACCACCATGACCGGCGCTGGCGACGCGCTAACGATGCGTCCGGCGACGCTGCTGAAGCCATGGCGGCCGGTCGCGCTCTCGCCCTGCGCCGACAGGAGAATCATTCGCGCCTGCACCTGATCGGCCATCGCGATGATCTGCTCCGCCGGGTCGCCGGTCGTCACCACCTGCTCGATGGGGCGGTTCGGCGCCAGATCCCGCACGATCTCGGCGGCCCGCGCCAGGTCCGCGCCGGCCCGCGCCTCGGCGATACGCTGCAGCTCCGAGGCGGAGAAGATCTCGTCGCCGAGCGGCCCGCGCACGGCGTGCGCCTCCGGGACGACCTGATGGAGAACGATCTCGCAGGAGTCGCTCGCCAGCAGGGGGATGAAGGGGAAAATCGCTTCCGCGGGCTCCGATCCGTCGAAGGGAACGAGGAGTACGGAGCGGCCCGATGGGATATCCACGTTGTCACTCCCGGTCACCGATATGCTCCACACCATTGAAGCACAGGGATGACGAGGGAGGGATAGCGCCGGCACCGGATGGGGCTAACCGTCGCCATGTCAGGGTCCCACCTTGAAAACGGTGCCCTGGTTCGAACCGATCTCGATCGTGATCTTTTCGTTCGCGATCCTGGCCCAGACCGCGAGCATGACCAGCTCGCCGAGCACCAGCACCACGACGAGCGCCAGGATGCCGGCGATCCGTGCCAGCGTGCCGCGGAAGCGTCGGAAGTACCAGGTGCGAAAGGCGACGACGATGGCGATGGCCGTTAGGGGCAGGAGGATGATCGGGTTGTTCAGGGCCACCCAGAGGACGAACATGGCGGTGGCGATCTGCAGCAGCATGGCGAACGCGCTCATCCGCCAGGAGTGCTGGCGCGGCAGCGTCACCGACCGCATCTGCAGGAGTTGGAGCTCGTCCGGCCACTGGTGATGCAGCTCGAGCAGCAGGAGGAGCGCCGCGCCGAAGATCAGCGCCTTGATATAGGGGTTGAGGAAGCCGGAGGTCGGCAGGACGTTGAGCGCAAGCGCCGAGATGCTGATGAGCAGCGATGCGTTCGACAAGAGCGTCGCGTTCTCCTTGATCCAGTCCCGAAGCTCGGCGTCGGTGGTCGTGGGCGGCTCCGCGGGGAGCGCCGCGACGGTCGTGTCAGCGACGGCCTTCCGGGGGAGCGCTCCGCGAACGAGGCGAGCGGGACGGCGGCGGCGCATGGAGCGCGAGACGTGGACGACACGGCGCGGGTGGCTCGGTGCGCCCGCGTGGGGCATGTTGCCGGCCGCCGGCGTGGCCTCTTCGGCTCCGATGGTGACGGTCGAGGCGCCCGCCGCGAGCGCCGTGGCGACCATGGCGCGACCGGCTCCGGCGGATGCCAGCTCCTCAATCATGGGGGTGCGCTCCCGGTGGCAGGGAGGAGCCGATTGCCGACATCAGGCGTCCAGCGCGGCGCGGATCCTGGGCGAGCGGGCGTAGAGCAGAATCGCGGCGTTGATCAGGACGGCCGGCAGGGCATTGAGCCAGGTCTCGCCCCCGTCGATCTGGGTGAAGAGGGCGACCACGATGTTCAGCGCCGCGATGACGACGACCGCCTTCCGCGCCCACGACTGCATCACCCAGAGACCGCCCGCCACGGCGGCGCTGATGACGGCGGCGACGATCTGGATGATGCCGTCGCCCGGGTCGCTGACGAAGAAGCCGACGCCCGCTCCGCCAATCGCGGGGATTGCGCCGAACGCCTGCAGGGCGCCGACGACATGCGCGATGCCCGCGAGCAGGGCGAGCAGGGCGAGCAGCGTGATGCCGACGGGCCGCGCCGGCGGCGAGACTCTCCTGCCGATCATGGGTGTGCTCCCGCTTCGCCGCGTCACCGGGGCGCCCGCTCGCTATCCTCCCGCGCCAGTTGCTCCAACTGCCGCGCGGCCTCGGCGACCGCCTCCTTCAACTGCTCGGCGGCGACAGACGCGTCGTTGCTGAGCGTCACCTCGATCTGCTTGTTCGACGCGTCGAGCCGGGCGCCGATCTTCTCCAGCGCCTGGGCGACGCCATCCTGCGAGATGACCACCAGCGCCGCGTTGTCGCCGGTCAGCGCGTCGCCGATCTGCTCCAGGTCGCGCGGCTGGATGCCGTCCCGGAAGCGGCCGATCACCGCGCCGCTCAAGGCGCCGATGGCCGAGGTGGCGAGGATGGAGGGGGGGAAGATGAGCCCGATAAGCGCCCCGGCGCCGAGCCCGGCCCAGAGCCACTTGCGGCTCGCCTCGTCACTGACCGAGTCGATCTCGATCTTCCCCTTGTCATTCCGCCAGACGATTGCCGCGTCGTAGTCGCCAATGACGCCCTCGGCGTGGGCGCGCTTGACGTCCTGGTAGTCGTCGCGGGCGTTTTCGACCTCGTCGTAGGTGGTGATGAATGCCATCAGGGCCTTGTCGGGCACGGAGCACTCCTTGTGTGGCAACGCGTCTTCACGCGGAACCGGGATAGTGGCCCGCGTCGATACGGTAGCACGGGGGCCGGGAGGCATCGCCCCGCCCGGGCCGCGAAGCAGGGGCACGACCAGTCGCGTGCCCCCGTTTCGTGGTCTATCCGGTTGTCGCGGTCGCGGCTAGCGAACGGCGCCGATGCGGGTGCCGAAATCGCGGACGCGGAAGGCGAGCGCGAGCGAGAAGATTCCCGCCAGGATCGCGAAGATGCCGAAGACCCACGAAATCGCCAGGGCGCCGGCGATGATGCCGTTGATACCGCCGGTGAAGACGAGAACGCCGAAGATGATGGCGAGGATCCCCGTGAGGATCAGCCACCACTCGTTGTCGATCTCTTCGCGCAGGCGAATCGCGGCAATGATCTCGAGAATGCCGGTCACGACCGCCCATGCCGCGATCACGACCGTGAGGGTGATGCCGCCGAGCACCGGGTTAATCAGGACAATCAGGCCGGCGATAATGCCGAGGATGCCGATGATAATCAGCGGCCAGCGGCTCTGTCCCATCGGCTGTGGGCCGAACCCGGAGAAGAGCATCGACACGCCATCGATGAGCATGTAGACGCCGACGAACGTTACCCAGATCAGCGGGTTGACGAACGCGAGCAGCCCCATGATGATCAGGAGCACGCCTCGCAGGGCGAGCACCCACCACTTCTTGGCCAACTCGAACGCGATGCCGCCTTCGCCAAGCGGGCCGCCCGGCATTCGGGCTCTCTGATCCATGCGATCCCCCCCCACACTGGCACGGCCCCGCGCCTGCTCGCGGTGTCGGCCGCGCACATGTCCGGCGCCTTGTCCGGCGCCGCCGCAGCGCGCGCCACGTACTAGCAGTCTATCACCGACTCTCTGATCGCGATAGAGTGCCCGCGGGGCGGTTGCCCAATGGCGCTTGTGGCGCATACACAGCCGCCAGCTGAAAGGAATGCGAGTGGAGACCATGAGCGAGCAGGCGATGCGGGACCTCGTGCGTGATGTCCCCGACTTTCCGCAACCCGGGATCATCTTCCGCGACATCACCCCGCTGCTGGGGGACGGGCCCGCCCTCCATGCCGCCGTTGACGCGCTCGCTCGGGCCTACCCGGACGTCGACGCCGTGGTCGGCATCGAGAGCCGCGGCTTCATTCTCGGCGCGCCGGTCGCCTACGCGCTCGGCGTCGGGCTGATCCTCGTGCGCAAGGAGGGGCGCCTGCCTCGCCAGACCGAGCGCGCCGAATATGCCCTGGAGTACGGCACGAACACGGTCGAGATCCACGCCGACGCCCTGACGCCGGGGCAGCGGGTGGTGATCGTCGATGATGTCCTGGCGACCGGAGGGACGGCCGCCGCGACGGCGGAGCTGGTCGAGCGGCTCGGCGGCGCGGTGGCGGGGATCGCCGTCCTCATCGAGTTGAGCGGCCTCGGGGGGCGCGATCGGCTGGCGAGCTACCCGTTGACAAGTCTTCTGACGTACTGACCCCTTTGCAGCAGGTTGTGCATGCACGGCGCCGGTACAATCGGACGAAGAGCCGTTCGTGAGCGCACGCTCTGGCGCGCCTGACAGCAATGCGCGTCGTGTGCCGTGCCGAAGGGGAAGGGGAGCGGGATGATCGATGTCGCGTTGATGCTCGAGGGACAGAACGGGGTCAATTGGGCGCACTGGCAGCAGATCGCGCGGGTGGTCGAGGATGCGGGATTCGCCGGGCTCTATCGCTCGGACCACTTCACCAACCCGGAGGGACCGCATCTCAATGCGCTGGAGACCTGGACCTCGCTCACCTGGCTCGCGGCGAACACGTCGCGCATCGCCTTCGGCCCGATGGTCTCCCCGGTCTCCTTCCGTGATCCACGCGTGATGGCCTGGATGGCCGGCGCCGTCCACGCGCTGGCGCCCGGCCGGTTACGCCTGGGCGTGGGCGCGGGCTGGATGGAGCGCGAGCATACGGAGTGGGGCTTCGACCTCCTCGACCTCGACGACCGCTTCCAGCGCTTCCAGGAGGCGTTGGAAGTCGTGACGCGGCTCGTGCGCCAGGAAGGGCCGGTCTCGTTCGACGGGCGGTTCTACTCACTCCGTGATGCCGAGCTGATGCCGAATCCCGTCACCCTGGGGAAGCTCCCGATCGTTATCGGCGGCAGTGGACCGAAGCGGACGCTGCCGCTGGCGGCGCGCTATGCCGACGAGTGGAATGCCGTCATGCTTCCGCCAGACGAGTATCGCAAGCGGAGCGAACTGCTGGACGACCTGCTGCGGAAGGAGGGCCGCCGCCCCGAGGAGGTCCGCCGCACGATGATGACGCGCGTCATCTTCGGGCGCGACCAGGCGCAGGTCGCGGCGCGGCTGGCCGGCGAGGACGCCGACGAGCTGCGCGCGCGGGGCCGCATCGTCGGCACCGCCGCGGAGATCCCGGCTCAGCTCCGCGCGCTGGAGGAGGCGGGGGTGCAGGGCGTGATGCTGCAGTGGATCGACGATCTCGACGACCTCGAGGGAATCGCGGCGCTCGGGCGGGCCGCAACCGGATAGGCGCTATCACTCCGCACCGGAGTTTCGCGCCAGCCTGCCACGAGGCGTAGGGGCGACGCAGGCGTCGCCCCTACGCCTCGTGCGTCTCAGCGCCGGCGAAAGGGCGTCCTACAACGGCGGCTCTTCGGGGATCAGCCCGAGCTGCTGGCGCAGGCCGAGGTTGTCCCAGCCGTCGAAGCCGGAGACGAGCTGGCCGTCCCGAAGATGGTCCATGCTCATGCCGCCGATGCGGATCGCGCGGCCGGTCGGGGCGAGGCCGAGGAACGGTCCGGGGTGGGTGCCGGTGAGCGTCCAGCGGGCGACGACGGTGTCCCCCTCGGCGATCATCTCCTCGACCTCAAAGCGGAGGTCGGGGAAGCCCGCTCGCCACTGGCGCCACTGTCGCCGGAACCCCTCGCGGCCGCTGCCGAAGTCGGGATCGTTCCCGCCGGCGTCCTCGGCGATGAAGCGGTCGATCGCCGCCTCGTCCCCTTGGTTCCAAACCAGTTCGAAGAACTCCCGAATCAGCGCCTTGTTCGCCTCGGTCGACATGGAATCCTCGTTGGGTGATGGGTGAGGGGTGGCAGATGGCAGATGCCCGGGCGTGATCGTTTCCGGCTTCGGGACGACACCGTCCGACATCCGACATCTGCCATCCGACATCAATTCCCCATTACCCCCGCTACGCTTCGCGGACTGCCGTCGTGAGCTTGCTCAGCGAGTCCTTGGCGTCGCCGAAGAGCATCGCCGTCTTCGGATTGTGGAAGAGCATGTTCTCGATCCCGGCGAAGCCGGCTCCCCGGCCCCGCTTCAGAACGTAGATCTGCTTCGCCTGGTCGACGTTCAGGATCGGCATGCCGTAGATCGGGCTGTTCGGATCATCGCGCGCCGCCGGGTTGGTGACGTCGTTCGCGCCGACGACGATCGCCACGTCGGTGTTGGCGAAGTCGTCGTTGATCTGCTCCATCTCGTACAGCTCGTCATACGGCACGTTCGCCTCGGCGAGGAGGACGTTCATATGCCCCGGCATGCGCCCGGCGACCGGGTGAATCGCGTAGCGGACGTCGACGCCGCGATCCTGGAGCGACTCCGCCAGCTCGCGCACTGCGTGCTGCGCCTGCGCTACCGCGAGGCCATAGCCCGGTACGATGACGACCTTTTCGGCGTAGGCCAGCGGGACGGCGGCATCCTCCGCCGTTACTTCGCGCATCGGCAGCGCCTCGGCTGCATCAGCCGCGCCGCCCGCGCCACCACCGGCGGCGTGAGCGCCCCACGCGCCGAAGAGGACGTTGCTGACCGAGCGGTTCATGGCCCGCGCCATGAGGAGAGTGAGGAAGGCGCCCGACGCGCCGACGAGGATCCCGGCGATGATCAGCGCCTGGTTGTTGAGAACAAAACCGGTCAGGGCCGCCGCCACGCCGGTCATCGAGTTGAGAACGGCGATGACGACCGGCATGTCCGCGCCGCCGATCGGGAGGACAGTGAGGACGCCGAGCACCAGCGCGCCCAGGAAGAGGATCACGAGGAGCGGGAGGGTGAGCGCCGTCTGCCCGAGCAGAATGATCACCAGCGCCAGGACCAGGACCGCGATGCCGATCACCACGTTGATCTGGCGCTGCGATGGGTAGTAGATCGGACGGCCGGAGATCAGCTCCTGCAGCTTGCCGAAGGCGACCATACTGCCGGAGAAGGAGATCGAGCCGATGATCAGCCCGAGCACGATCGAGATGATCTCGCCGCGCGCGATGCCGACCTTGTGCTCGAACTCGACCAGCGAGATGAGCGCGGCCGTCGCGCCGCCCATGCCGTTGAAGATGGCGACCATCTGCGGCATGGCCGTCATCTTCACCCGGCGCGACGGGATGCTCGCCAGCACCGCGCCGATGGCGAGGCCGACCAGGATGAGGACGATGTTCGCCATCCCCGGCATGAAGAGGGTCGCAATCACCGCGACGGCCATGCCCGCGGCGGCGATCTGGTTGCCCTTGCGCGCCGTGGCCGGCGAGCCGAGGAGTTTTAGGCCGATGATGAAGCAGACGGCGGAGACGAGATAGGCGAGGTTGATCCAGACGACCCGGCTCTCGAAAAAGGACTCCATTATTTGCCTCCCGCCTTGCCGGCAGCGGGCTTCCGCTTGAACATCTCGAGCATGCGGTCCGTCACCACGAATCCACCAAAGACGTTCGCCGAGCCGAGAACGACCGCGATGAAGGCGATGACCTTCAGAATGGTGTCGCCGGTCGAATTGCCATGGATGCTGCCGAGAATCAGCATCGCGCCGAGCACGACGATGCCGTGGATCGCGTTCGTTCCCGACATCAATGGCGTGTGCAACGTCGCCGGCACCTTGCCGATCAACTCGAACCCGAGGAAGACCGCCAGGAGCAGCACATAGATCGAGAGCAGGATCACGGTCGCGTTATCGCTCAGCGCCGATTCGACCCCGCTCGTCGCTTGCAGGAAACCGGTTACCAGGGCAAGCATCGTCTTCCCTTTGTCCTCCAACCCCGGAATGGACCCGGCGCCCCCGTGGGAGCCGGGCCGACGTCAATCACTCGTACGTTAGCCCCGCGGCGCAGGCGCCGCCGTCGATTGCGGCGTCGTCCCGGCGCTCGCGCTCGACGTTCCGCCGTTGCTCGCGCCGGCTTTCCCGCCCGCTTCCGCCAGGCGCTGCTTCGTCATCTCGTGGACGACCTCGCCACCGCGGGTGATGACGGTCCCCTTCACGATCTCGTCCTCGTAGTCGGGGGCGAACGCGCCATCCTTGATCAGCAGGGCGAGCAGGTTCTGGATATTCTTCGCGTACATCTGGCTGGCGTGGACCGGCATCGTGCTCGGCAGGTTGAGCTGCCCCATCACGGCCACGCCGTCGTGCAGCACCGTCTCGCCGGCGCGCGTCACCTCGACATTCCCCCCGGTCTCCGCCGCGAGGTCGACGATGACCGAGCCGGGGCGCATCCGCTCGACCGTCTCCTTCGAGATCAGCCGGGGGGCGGCGCGACCGGGCACGGCGGCGGTGGTGATCACAACATCGGACTTCGCCGCGTGATCGGCCAGGACCTCCTGCTGCTTGCGCAGGGTTTCGGCCGAGACCTCCTTCGCGTAGCCGCCGGCCGTCTGCGTGTCGCTGGTATCGACCGGGATGTCGACGAACTTGGCGCCGAGGCTTTCGACCTGCTCCTTCACCACCGGCCGCGTGTCGTACGCCTCGACGACCGCGCCGAGGCGCCGGGCGGTGGCGATCGCCTGCAGCCCAGCCACGCCCGCGCCGACGACGAGGACCTTGGCCGGGGTGATCGAGCCCGCCGCTGTCGTCAGCATGGGGAAGAACTTCGGCAGGGTATCGGCGGCCATGAGGACCGCCTTGTAGCCGGCGACCGTCGCCTGCGACGAGAGGACATCCATCGACTGCGCCCGCGTCGTGCGCGGGATCGCGTCCATGCTGAAGGCGGTGATGTTCTTGTCGGCGAGTTGCTGCACCAGGTCGAGGTTCGTCATCGGCTGCAGCAGGGCGATGAGCGTGGAGCCGCGAGGCAGGAGCGCGAGCTCGCTGGCATCAGGCTTCTGCACCTTGATGACGACCGCCGCATCGAACGCCTGCTGGGCATCGGGGACGATCGTCGCCCCGGCTGCCTGATACGCCTCGTCGGCGTGGCCGGATGCCTCGCCCGCGCCGCGCTCGACCTTGACCTGGACGCCGCTCGACGTCAGCTTCTTGACCGTATCGGGGATCAGCGCGACACGCCGCTCGCCGGGAGCGGTTTCCCGTGGCACGCCGACGCTCAACGCGCCTCCCGTCTGGCCTTCCATATCCACCTCGCGCTATCGGCGGTTCGATCCGGATGCCGTTCCCGGATTCGTCGCGCGAACGCGGTGGCCACCCCGCGCGGGCGGAGAGCCGGCAGCGATCGCGGCCGCATGCAACCGGACACACACAGTGCCACGGCACGCGCGGTGGCGTGCGTGGCACCCTTCATTTTACACGGAACAGCGCGGAGTCGCGCGAGCACAGCGCCCGCGCGGAGAGCGCGGAGTGTTAGCGGCGGCGGCCCGCTATCGCGCGGCGCTCACCTGCCGGACGGCGGATGGGAACCGGCACGGGCACCGGCGCCGGCCGGAATGGCTGGGCAAGGCCCTCGGCGATTCGGTCCAGCAGATCCGCCAGTTTCCCGCCGAGCGTCCTGGGTACAGAAGGGGTGCGCGGCATTACGAGCTCCAACGAGACGGGGCCAGTCATATGCCGTCCGGAAGGACGACACGGACAGGATCACTACTGCAAGTATTGTACCGCGCTCGTCGCGGCCCCGGGTCCGTGCCCGATCGCATTCCCGTGCCCCGCTACACTTGCCGCGATGATCGGGACCAACGACACCATCCGAGGCGCGGGGACGCCGCTTGCGGCGGTGGCAGGCGGCGCGCATGAGACGGGCGAGCGGCCCGCGCCGGGGCTTGGTCGACGCGAGTTCTTCGCGGCGGTCGTCTCCGGCGTCCGCCAGCGGCTCTCCCCTGAACTGGCGGGATTTCGCCATCGGGCGAATACGATGCTGCTCAAGATCGACTTCGGCAACGAGCGCATCCACTTCGAGGTCTGGACCGATGGCGGGCGGGGCCGGATCGAGATCGGCCTCCATTTCGAGGATGGTCCGGCCAGCACGGCCGCTTACCTGGCCTTCTTCGACGCCCATATCGTCGAGATCAAGCACCAGCTCGGGGCGGACATCGAGCTCGAGCGCTGGACGCCGTCGTGGGGCCACCTCTTCGAATCGCGCCCGCTCCCCCGGCTCGACCGCGCGCTCGCGGAGCGGGTCGCGGAGCGGCTAGCGGCGCAGATCGCCGTTTTGCAGCCGCTGGTTGACGAGGCGGCGGTGCCTCCCGGCCGGCACGAGCCACCTCCGGAGCCGGGCCGACGCTGGCGACAGCGGCGCCGGCGGGGGTGATCGGAATCTCGCGAACGCGGCGTCCGGGGCGCCAGAGGCTGAAAGCCTCTGGCTACCGAATGGAAGCCCGCTAAAGCGGGCTGAAGACCACAGGGAACGAGGTGCTAGCCCCATTTATGGGGCTTTTCGTCAGGTAGCCAGAGGCTTTCAGCCTCTGGCGCGGCGAACAAGGAGCAAGAGAATCATACGAAATCCGGATAATCACCGCCGGTTGCCCTCGTTTACAGCGGCGTGCGCAAGACGTGTCATGCTGAGGCACGAAGCATCTCGGCCCAGGGGAGACGGGGTTGCCGGGAGTCGAGATCCTTCGCTGTGCTCAGGATGACACCACGTCCGCACGGCGCTGTAACCCTCACCCCCGACCCCTCTCCCAGTGCGCTGGGAGAGGGGAGG
>JADYYO010000051.1 GCA_020853615.1 Thermomicrobiales bacterium | reverse complement strand
TGTCGAGCACGGTCCGCTCGAAGAGCTCCCGCTCCGCGACCTCCTGAGAAAGCTTCGACTCTTCGGCCAGGATCGTCGCCGCCTCGTCCGGATTCGCCAGAATCCAGGCTCGCGCCCGCTCGTACTGGGCGATCACGGTGGCGGTCAGCTTCGGATACTGGGCGACGAACGCCTCGCGTGCGTTGAGAAAGCCGTAGGTGTTGAAATCGATGTTGCGGTAGAGGAGCTTCGAGCCCGCCTCCAGTTCGCTGGCGGCCATGTGGGGATCGAGCCCCGACCAGGCGTCGACGTCGCCCCGCTCTAGCGCCACCCGACCATCGGCATGCTGCAGATTGATGACCTCGACGTCGGCGCCGGAGAGGCCGGCCGCGTCGAGCGAGCGCAGGAGGAAGAAGTAGGGATCGGTCCCCTTGGTCGCCGCGATCTTCTTTCCCTTCAGCTCGGTCACTGCCGTCAGCGGCGAATTGGCCGGGATGACCAGCGCGGTCCACTCCGGCTTGGAGTAGATGTAGACCGTCTTGATCGGCGAGCCGTTCGCGCGCGCCAGGAGCGCGGCCGCCCCCGCCGTCGAGCCGAAATCGACTGCCTCGGAGCGGAGGTACTCGTTCGCCTTGTTGCTCCCCGCGCTCAGCACCCACTCGACGCCGATCTCCCCCGGCTGCAATGCCTCCTCCAGCCAACCGTGCCGGCGCAGCACGAGGCTGCTCGGGCTGTAGTAGGCGTAATCGACCCGCACCGTGGCCGGCTTCTCCTGCGCGACGGCGCCGGCCGGGCGGTTGGCCCAGCCCGTCGCCGTCAGCAGTCCCAGCGACGTCACCCCCCGAATCGCCGCGCGCCGTGACATCGTCATCTCGATTTCCCTCCATCATCGTGAACTCCGCCGGCCAGCGCCGGCGGCCGTCAAACCCCTCGGTTCTCCCGCCTACGCCGCCACCCGCAGGCCGAACCGGGCGAGGATCTCCGCGCGCAACCGGGCCGGCTCGTGGCCGTCGATGCGGTAGTCGGCCGCCACCGAGGCGGGGCGGCCGGCAAGGAGGACGACGCGGTCGGCCAGCCGCAGCGCCTCGTCGACGTCGTGCGTCACCAGCAGCACCGTCCGCGAGCGATCCCGGCAGGTCTCGCGCAGGAGGTCGCCCATCTGCAGGCGCGTGAAGGCATCGAGCGCGGCGAACGGCTCGTCGAGGAGCAGAACGGACGGCGCGCGCAGCAGGGCGCGCGCCAGTGCCGCGCGTTGCGCCATCCCGCCCGAGAGCTGATGCGGCCACGCCCGCTCGGTCCCCGCCAGTCCAACGCGCGCCAGCATCTCGACCGGGGATGTGGTCCCCGGCACGCCCCGCGCCCCCAGCGCCACGTTCTGCTCGACCGTCTTCCATGGCAACAGCCGCGGCTCCTGAAAGACGACGGCGCAGCGCGGATCGCAGTCGGTCACCCGCTCGCCGCCGATGCGCACCTCGCCAGTGGAGGGTTCATCGAGCCCGGCGACCAGCCGCAGCAAGGTGCTCTTCCCGCAGCCGCTGGCCCCCAGCACGGCGAGAAATTCGCCATCCGGCGCCTCAAGGTCAACACCGCGCAACACCGCGACCCGGCCCGCCCGACCCGCGAAGTCCCGCCCCACGCCCCGAATGGAAATTGCCTCCGCCATCCGCGCCTCCCGCACTCGTCCGGGCACAAAAAACCCCATCCGGCCGGGATGGGGATCGACGCCACGCGACGCGCGAGCGCCGCGAGCCCGAGCAATCCTCATCTTCCAGCGCCGCGCTGTCGGACTTAGCACCTGCCCGGAAACGCCGGGTGGTTGCTGGGGCTTCAATGGGCCGATCCCTCTACCCCTCTGGATGAGTGTGCCGCCGTCTTCTGTTGTGCGACCGCATTGTGCAGTACTAGATCAAGAATTGCAAGATGTCGATTGCGGAGATCGTGTGTAGCGCGAATGACCAACCGATGAATCCGATATCGGACGAGATTCGTTCATTGTGTCGAGCCTGGGACTGGGACTTCCAGGCAACCCCGCGTATGAGCGCGGCAACCGGCTGACGCGGCCGGTTCCACCGCGCCAGCGCCGGAGCGGCGAGGGACCCTCCGGCGTGCGGGAAGGCGATGCGGACTGTCGCCTGCACGGGCGAGCGCGGATGGGCGTTCGTCCCGGAAGACCATTCGTCGCTGGTCGCATCTGGAGTCGGCATCGAGCGCGGACATCTGCTACGCTCTTTGGCCTCTTCCAGCATCGAGTAGCGGGGACGAGGGAAGGTCACGTCATGTCCACCCTGCATTCGTGTGGCTCCCGCCGCTTCACGATCGCGCTGCTTGCGCTCGCCGTGGTGATCTCCGGAATGGGATCAGCGCTCCTGCCTTCCGGACACACGGCGCTCGCCGCCGATGGCGTCGCCCTGGGCGATGCCGTTATCCTGGCCGGCCCCGGGGGACAGTACGGCATTCTCACCGTCGCGCCGGCCGGTTCCAGCCTCAGCGTCGACGGCGATCCGGTCGATGGCTATTACCCGGTCACCTTCGATGGCGTCGGCGGCTGGACCGCCACCGGCCTCATCGACACGGGCGGCAAGGGGAACGGCGGCAACGGCAACGGCGGCAAGAACACGTCGAACCGCACCAGCGCGAACGGCAACGGGGGCGTCGAGACCGTCAGCGCCGACCCGGTCTACTCCGATGGCTCGGCCCCGGCTGAGACCTCGGCCAACGCCGAGCCGATCACCGGCGGCGCCTACGGCCCCGGCGGCTCCAGCTACAGCGAAGAGCAGATCATCGACATCATCTATGAGGCGGCCGACAACTACGGCCAGTCGCGCGACGCCATGCTGCGGGTAGCGCGCTGCGAATCGGGCCTCAACCCGAGCGCGGTTGGCGGCGGCGGCTCCTACTACGGGCTCTTCCAGTTCGTGCCGAGCACCTTCGCGCAGACTCCCTACGGCGAGTACGACATCTTCGATCCCTGGGCGAACGCCAACGCCGCGGCCTGGACCTGGTCCGAGGTTGGCCGGGGCAGTTGGTCGTGTCAGTAACGACGAAGTCGGAAGTCGGAAGCCGGAAGTCGGAAGGCGAGTAACTGGAAAAGGCCCCGCTCCGGCCAGGGAGCGGGGCCTTTTGCTCTGTCGCTTCAGATGGTTTGCTGGCACGCCGAATGCAATATGGCAAGTGGCACGGAGCGCCGGCTCCGGCACCGCGTCACTGACCTGCCGGCACGACGCCGGCGAGCACGAGAGGACCATCGCGACGCCGACCTCGCATCGACGACCCGATCAGCCGCTGCATCTCGCCCACGATGGCTCTCCCCGAGAGGAGAATTGCCATGCTGCTCACGCTGCTCATCGTCCTGATCATCCTCGCCCTGATCGGTGGGGGCTGGGGCTATAGCCGTTACGGCTACGTCAGCCTCTCCCCCCTCGCCATCCTCGTCGTGATCCTGGTCGTGCTCTGGCTGACTGGCGCGCTGGTCGCCTGATCCCCGACCGTCTGGAGGCATCCGAAGCGCAAATTGCTCGCCGCCACTGAAGAATTCCCCCGCGGCGATGGTATCCTGCGGGCATGGGGGGAGCCCGGACGTCGTCACTTCGAGCGGGGTACCGGATCGCCTGCGCTGGCATCGCACTACTCCTGCTCCTCGTCGAGCTGGGTATGACGACGATGCCAGCACTGGCACGAGACCCCGCGTCCGCGGCGACCACGATCGTGGAGACCCGGCTGCGCGCGGGCCCCAGCCAGCGCGGTCGGCCGCTACTACGCCTCCCGGAGGGCACGGCCGTCACGCTCCACGGCAAGCCGCGGGACGGGTGGTATCGCGTCCGTCACGGGCGCCTGGAGGGGTATCTGCCGACCGGCGACGTGGCGACCGCCCCGCGCAACGACGCGGCGGCCGGCGAGGCCCCGGATGGGCGTCGCACCGTGGCCGTGGCGCAGCGCGCCGGCAAGCGCGACCGAGGCAGCCGCGACGAGCGCAAACAAGCGCGCAAGCAGGCGAGGAAGCAGGAGCGGCGACGGAACCATGGCGCCGCCTCCCCCTCGGCCCACTCGACCATCACCTCCACGGCCCTCAACCTGCGGGAGCGCCCCGATCAGGAATCGCCGGTCGTCACGACGATGCCGCGCGGCGCCAGGGTCGAGCCGACCGGCAACCAGCAGGACGGCTGGATCGAGCTGCAGTGGGAAGACCGGAGCGGCTGGGCACTGGGCCGGCACCTCGCCGCGCCCCGCCCGGTCGCCGTCAAGCGCGATCGCAACCCCTCCTCCTGGAGCCGGCCCGAGCTGCGGCGGATCATCTACGATGCCGCCGATCGCTACGGCCAACCACGCGAGGACATGCTGCGCGTGGCGCGCTGCGAGTCGAATCTCGTCCCCTCGGCCGTCAACCAACATGGTGGATCGTACGGGCTCTTTCAGTTCAAGCCGGGCACCTGGCTGAGCACACCCTACGCCGAGTACGACATCTTCGACCCGCGCGCCAGCGCCAATGCTGCCGCTTGGATGTGGTCGGTCGGCCGCCGGCGGGAGTGGGTATGTCAGTAGGAGTCGAGGAGTCGAGACGAAGAGTCGGAAGTCGTGAGTCGTGAGTCGTGAGTCGGAAGAAGCCAATGACCAGAAGCCAGAAGCCAAGAGCCAGAGGCCAGAAGCCAACAGCCAACAGCCAACAGCCGTGATCCGGCGCGCGAGGCCGGATGAGGCGGCGGTGCTGAGCGAGCTGTCGTTTCGCTCCAAGGCGCACTGGGGGTACGAGGCGAGCTTCCTCGATGCCTGCCGCGCCGACCTGGCGCTGACCGAGGCGGAGATCTCCGGCTTCCCCGTCTACCTGCACGCGGGGGAGCGCGGGCCCGACGGCTACTACCGGCTCGTCGCGCTCGACGACGACGTGGTCGAGCTCGATGCCCTCTTCGTCGATGCCGTCGCCATCGGCACTGGTGTCGGGCGTTGCCTCTGGCAGCATGCCGTCTCTCTGGCGCGGGACATGGGCTTCAGCGACCTCGTCATCCAGAGCGACCCGAACGCCGAGGGGTTCTACCGGGCGATGGGCGCCGAGCGGATTGGCGAGTCCGAATCGACCGTGATGCGGGGGCGCACGCTGCCGCTGCTGCGATTCGCGCTGCGCGACGAGCGACAGGCGCCCTGAGCGGCCGGAGGTTCGGGGCCAACTAGCATTCAGGATCGTCTCTCAAGCGGCGTGCCGAAACCGTGTCATCCTGAGCGGAGCGAAGCATCTCGACTCTCAGGAACCATGCCTCCCATGAGCCGAGATGCTTCGCTCCTCAGCATGACACGACGCGGGCGCGCCACTCGTACCGGCTGCGCGCTGCATAACTCGTCAAAACCGCATCATGCCAGCGATACTGTTGACACTCATTTCCAGAATCGCCGTCTGCACTGCGGTTCTGATCGCGAATCGGCCGGGAGCGGTCCATTCGCGCGCGTCGGCGAGTTGCCATTCGCCGGGCCGGGCCAACCCGCGCCCGGCACATGGCCGTCACGGGAGGTGATGCGAGCTGAGGGATGCACGTGGGCAGGTGCCAACCAGGCGAAGCGTGATCGTGGCAGGGCCGTCGAGCGGCCAGCGTTCCAAGTCGTGATCGGGGAGGTCAATCATGACAATCGGGAGATCTGATCGTTGGGGCTGGCGGATGCTCGCCACCCTGTTGCTGGTCATCCCCCTCGTCGCCGCGATTGGCGGCGGGCAGGCGAGCGCCCAGGGCGAGCCCGGGCCGCTGAAGATCGGCACCCTCTTCCCCTTCACCGGGGACCTCTCCGAGTTCGGGCCCGAGTTCCAGAAGGCCGCCGAGCTCGCCGCCAATGAGATCAATGCCGGTGGCGGCGTCAACGGCCAGCCGATGCAGTTGGTGCAGGGCGACTCGGCCACCTCGCCGCAGCAGGCGGTCGAAGAGGCGCGCCGCCTGATCGAGCTCGAGGGCGTTTCGGCCATCGTCGGCCCCGCCGGCAGCGGTGAAGCGCTCCCGGTCGTCGAGTCGGTCGCTGGCCCCGCCGGGGTGCTCGTCATCTCCCCGTCGGCCACGTCGCCGGCGCTGACCGTCGCCAAGGACAACGACTTCTTCTTCCGCACGACGATCTCCGACGCCGCGCAGGGCGTGGTCATGGCCGACCTGGCTCACGAGCAGGGCTACCAGACGGCCTGCGTCTTCTACGTCAATAACGCCTATGGCCAGGGTCTGAACGACGCCTTCGCCAAGCGCTTTACCGAGCTTGGCGGCAAGGTGACCGCCCAGGTGGCGCACGAGCAGGAGCAGGCGAGCTACGCCTCCGAGCTGGCGAGCTGCACCAAAGACAACCCCGACGTCATGATCGCCATCGCCTATCCGCAGAGCGGGAGCGTCTTCCTGCGCGAGCTGGCCGAATCCGGCAAGGTGCCGCACATCATCTTCAGCGACGGCCTCCGCGCCCCGGAGATGTTCGAGGAGCTGGGCTGGGACGTCTTCGAGGGGGACTACGGCACCTCCGCTGGCACGACCGAGACCGACGCGAGCAAGACCTTCGACCAGGCCTGGCAGGAGGCCTACGGCGCAATGCCCTCCATCCCCTACCTGCGCGAGGTCTATGACGCGGTCTACGTGATCGCCCTCGCTTCCGAGAAGGCCCATTCGGACAATTCGACCGCGATCCGCGACGCCCTGCGCGATGTCGCCAACCCCCCGGGCACCATCGTGCACCCGGGCAGCGCCGGTTGGGAAGAGGCCGTCAAGCTGATCCAGGACAGCCAGGACGTCGATTATCAGGGGGCTTCCGGCACCGTCGACTTCGACCAGAACGGGGATGTCACCAAGGGGTCCATCCTGATCTGGCGGGTCTCGGCCGGAGAGATCCAGCCACAGGAGACGCGCGAGAGCGAGCTGGGCGGAGGCGCGGCCACGCCGGCTGCCACCCCGGTCGCCTGACGCGATTGTCCCAATGAGCGAGGAGCCGATCCACCCCCGGGTGGTTCGGCTCCTTGCCCGCTCGGAAAGCCGTCGCTCGATGCGCCAGCGGGCGCAACGGATTAGACCTGAACGCCACCATGACAACCCTCACCCAGGTACACCCGGCAGCAACCCAATCGACCCCGCGCGACGCGATCCTGGAGGTGCGTGAGGTCACCAAGGCCTTCGGCGGCCACCACGCCGTCGACGCCTGTTCGTTCATGGTCGGCCGGGGCACGATCACCGGGTTGATCGGCCCGAACGGGGCCGGCAAGTCGACCCTCCTCAACATCATCGGCGGCGCACTCCCCGCCACCTCCGGCGCGATCCACCTCGATGGCCAGCCGATCTCAGGGTTGCGGCCGCACCATCTGCTGGCGCGAGGGCTCGCCCGCACCTTTCAGGTCCCCCGCCCGATCCCATCGATGACTGTGCTGGAGAACCTCGTTCTGGCCGGACAGGAGCAGATCGGCGAACGGCTCTGGAACGCCTGGTGGCGCCCGGGCCGGGTCGGACAGCAGGAGAACGAGATCGTCGACCAGGCGATCGAGGTCCTCGCCTATGTCAATCTGCTCCACCTGCGGGACGCCTACGCGGCGAACCTCTCGGGCGGACAGAAGAAGCTGCTGGAGTTCGCCCGCACGCTGATGGTGCGCCCGCGCCTCGTTCTCCTCGACGAGCCGGCCGCCGGCGTCAACCGAACCCTGATGCGGCAGCTCGCCGGCTATATCGAGGAGCAGTGCCACGAGCATGGCGTGACCTATCTCATCGTCGAGCACGACATGGATCTCGTCGCTCGCCTGTGTGACCCGGTCGTGGTGATGGCGCAGGGACAGCGGCTCTTCGAGGGGCCGTTCGACGAGGTGCGCCGCGACCAGGCGGTCCTCGATGCCTACCTGGGAGGCCAGGTCGGATGACGACACAGGCCGTCCCGGCGCTCGCCGCGGAGGGAGTCACCAGCGGCTACGACGAGGTCCCCATCATTCACGACGTCTCGATCCATGTCGATCAGGACGAGATCGTGACGATCATCGGCCCCAACGGCGCCGGCAAGTCGACGCTGCTCAAGGCGCTCTTCGGCTTCCTGCCGCCGTGGCAGGGCCGGGTGCTCCTCGCCGGTAAGGAGGTTACCGGCCTGTCGCCGGAACGACTCGTGCGGCAGGGAATCGGGTTCGTCCCGCAGACCGACAACGTCTTCCCCAGCCTGACGATCCGCGAAAACCTGGCGATGGGCGGCATCACCCGCGACGGCGGCGTGAACGAGCGCATCGACTGGGTGCTCGAGCTCTTTCCCGTCCTCGCCGAGCGGCCGCGCGAGCGGGCCGGACGGCTCTCCGGCGGCCAGCGGCAGACACTGGCGCTGGCGCGGGCATTGATGCTGGAGCCGAAAGTCCTCCTCCTTGACGAGCCGTCGGCAAGTCTTTCGCCCAAGATGGTCGAGACCGTCTTCGCCAACGTCGTCGAGATCAACCGCCGCGGCACGGCCGTCCTGATGGTCGAGCAGAGCGCCCGGCAGGCGCTGGCGATCAGCCATCGCGGCTACGTGCTCGCGAACGGGGAGAATCGGCTGGAGGGACCGGCCCGCGACCTGCTGGCGAGCGACGACGTCCGCCGGCTCTACCTCGGGGAATAGGACACAGGCGATGGCACGAGCCGCAACAGACAATCTCGGCAAGGGCGGCATCGCGGTCGCGCGCCCCCGGGGCAGCCACTGGCAACAGTCGCTCGGGGTCTGGGGGCCGTGGCTCCTGATCGGGCTGTTCGTCGTCTGGGCGGCAATCGCGCAGACGCAGCAGTTCGTCGTCGGTGTGATCGTCGGCAGCCTCTATGCCCTCTCCGCGGTCGGGCTAACGCTGATCTACGGCATCGCGCGCGTGCCCCACTTCGCGCACGGCGACGCCATGATGGTCGCGGCGTATCTCGGCTTCTTCGCCCTGACCGGGGCCGTGGCCGGCACGCGCTCGGGCGACGCCCACTTCCCCCTCGCGGTCGCCGCGCTTCCCGGCGCGACGGAGCCGATCTGGCGCTTCTCGTTCGGCTACGGGCTGGTCATCGCCATCGTCATCGGCACCCTGCTGGCGGTGCCGCTCCTGCTGGCGATCGACCGCGTCGTCTACCAGCGGCTGCACCGGCGCGGCGCGGGCACGGCGATCCTCGCCGTCGCCTCGCTCGGCGTCGCCATCACCATGCGCGGCGCCATGCTCCTGATCTGGGGCGCCGACAGCCGTCGCTACACCTCCGGCATCCGCAAGACGGTCGAGCTGCCGGGGCTGCCGCCGATCGTCGCCGACCAGATCTTCATCGTGCTGGCGGCGCTCGTCCTGACGGTGGTCGCCTACGTCCTCCTCTACCGCACCCGGCTCGGCACCTCGATGCGCGCCACGGCCGACAACGCCAACCTGGCGCGCGCCAGCGGCATCGACGTGGCCGCCACCCGGCGCTGGACCTGGATCATCGGCGGCGGGCTGACGGCGGTCGCCGGCTCGCTGCTCGCGCTGCAATCGCAGCTCTCGCCGGAGCTCGGCTTCGTCCTCCTCCTGCCGATCTTCGCCTCGGCGATTCTGGGCGGCATCGGCAGCCCGCACGGCGCCTTCATAGGCGGGCTGCTCGTCGGCATCATCGGCGAGGTCGCCGTCGGCGTCGGCATCATCTCGCCGGGCTACAAGCTCGCCGTCGTCTTCGTCGTCCTGATCGCCGTCATCCTCGTGCGGCCGCAGGGCCTCTTTGGAGCGCGCCCGTGACGCGACACAGCAACCGG
>JADYYO010000050.1 GCA_020853615.1 Thermomicrobiales bacterium | reverse complement strand
CTGGCGATGGCCGCCTTCTCCCTCTACGTCTGGCTGACCCCGAGCCAGGCGCACCTCGAAGAAGTCAGCCGGCATCTCTGGACGGCCTGAGCGATGACTACGTCAGCTCAACGTTGCCGCGTTCGTCGCATGCTCTGGACGATCCTGTTCATCACCACCATCGGCGCGCTCTCCTGCTGATCGGCAGGGCCCGGCGCCTCAGCCGATACGATGCGAGAGGAATTCAACGATGACGGCACAACCACGCGTGTCCCATAACCAACATGCCAGCGCACGGCCCGTGACGTCGTGGCGGCAGCGCGCACTGCTGGTGGCGTTCCTCCTGGCATTGGCGCCCCTGACGGCGCCGGCCCACGGTGGAGCATTGGAGTTGACCCTCTCCCCGAACACCCTCGCCGCTGGCGGCGAACTGACCGTTTCCGGCGAGGGCTTCGCCGCTAACGTGCCCCTGGCGCTGCACCTCACCGGCCCCAATGGCGATGCCCATTTCGGGGACGTGGCGGCGAACGGTGAGGGGGACTTCACCCAAACGATTCGCATTCCCGCGGATGTCGTGCCCGGCCTCTACCTGATCCGCGCCGCGGGCTCTAACCAGGAAGCGAGTGCGGAGTTGACCGTCGGCGCGATGGCCGGGATGCCCCAGTCAACCCAGCAAACCCCGCCGGCGCGAGTGCGCCCCCCCGTCCAGCGGACCATTGCTCTCGCACTCTTCCTCGGCACCGTCGTCGCTGGGTTCGCTCTCGCGCGCCCCGCTCGGCTCGCGGCCGCGGTGCGTCCCTCCTCATAAGCGCGCGGCGCGTCCGCGGCACACGCGCCCGCCGCGGCCTGGCCCGGATCCTCTCAGCGTCATCTCAGCCATCGCTCACGCTCGCCTTAGCTCCTCTCCCTACCATGGAACCTGAGGACCGACGAGCCGCGCGACAGAGGAAGATGACGGAGGCACAAGCCATGATGAACCGGATTCAGCCCCGACGCGATATCGACCGACTATTCGATGAGATCGACCGCATCGTCGAGGACGGCCTCGGGCACGCGCGCGCGTTTTCGCGCCGCTACGGCATCCGTCCCGCGATGGACCTCTATGACACCGGCGCCGACCTTGTCGTCAAGGTGCTGATCCCTGGCGCCCACCCCGGCGACATCAACGTCGCCATCGAGAAGGACGCGGTGAAGCTCCAGGGTCACTACGGCTACGCATTGGACGAGGATGAGGCCGAGCGCGTGATCTGGTACCGGCGCGAGATCGGCCCCGGCCACTTCGCCGAAGCGATCCCTCTCCCCGTTGAAGTCGAGGCCGATCGCACCACGGCACTGTTCGCCGACGGCATCCTGACCTTGACCATGCCGAAGGTTGCCCAGGAGCGCAGCCGGCGCGTCCCGGTGCAGACCCAGACGATTCCGATCGGCAGCGCCCCGACGGCGTGATATCCGGGCGCCGGGTTCCGGTTGGAGCACAGGGAACGCTGCCTCCGCAACCGCAAACCGGAGGGCAGGGAATGAGGAGTACGTCATGATCACCGCGCATGACCTCAGTCTCGCCTACGTCCAGGCGGTCTCCGCGTACTGGCGAGGCGAAAGCGACCTGCTCCCCACGTTCGATGCCTGGCTGGCTCAATTTTGGGTCGATGGTCCAGCCGAACCAACGACCCTTCCCCGGGAGCTCTCGCCCCACGGCGCCGCTGGCCGCGGCATCCACTGGCACGAGTGTGGTTCGTTGCTCTATGGCTACGTGCCCGGGATGCGCGGCTGTCTCCGGGTTCCGCGCGCGGCTCTCCTGCCACGTGAGGCGGATCGGCGCAAGCTCTCATCCATCGCCGCCTGATCGATGCCCGATTGCCGTCCGGAACGGGAGCAGTCCCTCCGCCAGGGTTCCCGGGCAGCGGGAGCTAGGGAGATCGCGCCAGCGCCAGGCGAGATGTCAGCCCGAGTGCCGCGCCATCGCCGCCTGCGGCAGATAGCCGCGGTCCTCGGCCGGCACGGCGCCGGGTATCTCCTCGTTCGGTTTGGCCTGGCAGACCTCCTTCCGTTGCACCACGGGCGGCTTGGTCATGCCGTCCGCGATGCGCCCTACACCCGCCCTGATCACCTGCGGCTCGCCCTCGAAGAGCTGGGCACGACCGCCATCAAGCTCGGGCAGATCCTTTCCACCCGCGCCGACCTGCTCCCCCCCGCCTATGCCGCCGAGTTGGCCAAGCTGCGCGACCGCGTGCCGCCGGTGCCCGCCGCGACGATCCGGCAGGTGATCGAGCGCGAGTTCGATCAGCCGATAGCCGCCATCTTCGCCCGGTTCGCCGACGATCCCCTGGCAACCGCCTCCATCGGCCAGGTCCATACCGCCCGCCTCATGAGCGGCGAAGATGTCGTGGTCAAAGTGCAGAAGCCGGGGGTTGACGAGCAGGTCGAGGTCGATTTGCGCCTCCTGTTGGACGCGGCGCGGTTGGCGCAGCGGCAGTCTCCACTCGGTCGGGACTATGACCTCGTCGCGATCGCCGAAGAGGTTGCCTGGACTCTGCGCGGAGAGCTGGACTACGAGCAGGAGGGTCGCAACGCCGATGCCTTTCGGCGCCAGTTCGCTGGCAACCGGGACGTCGTCATCCCGACGGTCTACTGGTCACGGACGACCCGCCGCGTGCTGACGATGCAGCGGCTGACGGGCGTGACGATCGACGACCTCGAAAGCCTCGACCGCCTTGGAATCGATCGCCACGATCTCGCGCTGCGCAGCGCGAACCTGATGCTCTCCGAGGTCTTCGAGCACGGGTTCTATCACGCCGATCCGCACCCGGGGAACTTCCTCGTGCAGCCGGATGGCGCCATCGGTGCGTTCGACTTCGGCATGGTCGGTCGCATCGGCAGCCAACAGAAGCTGGACCTGCTCGACCTGATGACCGCCGTCGTCGACCGCGACGCCGAGCGCGCGGTCGACGCCTTCGCGGCGCTCGGCGTCGCTGGAGCCGGCGCGCGCCCCGATGCGCTCGTCCGTGACGTCGCCCATCTCCTCGACCGCTATGTCGGTCGCCCCCTTGGCGATCTGCGTTTTGCCGAGGTGTCGGCGGACATCTTCGCCACCGCACGCCACCACCACCTGCGGGTGCCGGCGGAGCTGGTCCTCCTGATGAAAACGTTGGTCATGAACGAAGGCATTGGGCGCCGTTTGGATCCCGAATTCCAGGCCGCCGCCGTCGCGGCCCCCTTCGCTCGCCGCGTCATGCGACGCCGCCTGCGTCCGGCCGCCTGGGAACCCGAGCTGCGCCACGGCCTGGCCGACCTCGCGCGCGTCGGGCTCGACCTGCCCGGCGCCTTGCGGCGCCTCGTCCGCCAGCTCGACCGCGGTGAGGTGGCCGTCACCCTGCGCTCCGATGGATTGGACGAACCCCTGCGCCGCCTGGAGGCGATGGTCAATCGCTTGGCGATGAGTCTCCTCCTGGCCGCCTTCGTGGTTGGCAGCGCCGTCCTGATGACGGTCTACCACCCCGGCGGTCAGGAGCGCTGGCTCGGCCGGTTCTTTGCCCTTGGCCTGATCGCGGCCGCGGCGCTCGGCCTGTGGCTGCTGCTCGCCATCTGGCGCGGCGGGCGCCGGTAACCGCGAGACCCGCTGCGCGTTGCCGGCTGAGGCGTGGCGCTGAAACGGCTGCTCCGCGTGACGTTGCACCCGGAGCCGCTCCTCGACGGGTTCGCCACGACGCATGTCACCGTTCGCCGCGTGGCGCCGTCCCTCACGTGAAAACCAGCCTCGACGACGGTTCTCGTCGCGAGGACCCCGGCAGCAACTGCCGGGGTCCTCATTTCCGTCCCGGCGCCGGGCTCGTGGTGACCGAAGGGCATTGCGTCACCATCGCCCAACGTCGGCGCGGAGGTCAGCGGCCATCCTTGGCGAACTCGTCCATCATCCCCTCATGGAGATCGGCGAGATCGACGCCCTGCGCCTCGGCGATCTCCCGTACGCTCTTCCCGTCAGCGAGCTCGGCCTCGAGCGCATCGGGTGTCAAGCCCAGCGTCTCGGCCACCGCGGCCTGCATCTGGGCGTGCTGATCGTCGGCCATGCCGGGCATTGCCCGATGATCCCCTCTGCCAGACTCCCCGTCATGCATCATGCCGCCCATCATGCTGCCGCTCTGCATGCCACCGCCCATCATGTGGGACATCATGTCGTCCATCATCGGACCCATCATGCCCGGCATCATCTCTGCCATGATGTCGCGCATCATGCCGGTCATCGCATCGTCCGTTGCCTCGGACCGCGAGGCTGTCGCAGGCGTGCCCCTCCCGTGTTGATGGTCCGTGCTGCTCACGCCTGGTCGATCCTGGGCGGCCGTCCAGCCCATGCTGCCCGCGAAGAGACCGCCGGCGAGCAGGGTCGCGCTCGCCACGTTGATGATCTGCTTCCCGTTCATCGCTGCTTCCTTTCGAAATACTCCTCGGTCACACGCCGTTTCCGGTGTTCCGTTCAGTTCGGCGCCATCGTCCTTTCCTCGCTTCCTCGGCCGAACCGCGTTCTGCGCGGCCACCATCCAGCTACCTCGAGCATAGGGGACGAGGCTCAAGCGGACGCGTGGCAAAGGCTCAGGATTTGCTCAAGATCGCCCGGCTCCCGAAGGGGCCAACGACGGCCAGGCGCTGCCGGAGGTCAGGCGATGGGCAGCGTAAAGGAGAACGTCGCGCCCTGTCCCGGTCCCGGCGACTCGGCCCAGATACGGCCGCCCATCACCTCGACCAGAGCGCGAGCGATCGCCAGGCCCACCCCCGAGCCTCCGAGCGCGCGGCTGCGCGACTTGTCCACCCGGTAGAACCGCTCGAAGACGCGGGGGAGGTGCTCGGGCGCCAGGCCGACGCCGGTATCGCGCACGCTGAAGCGCGCGGCCGCGCCTTCGCGCCTGACCGCGATCGTGACCTTGCCCGGGGCCGGCGTATAGCGCAGGGCATTGCCGAGGACATTGGTCAGGACCTGCAGCGCTCGATCCGGATCGGCCCTCACCATCGGGAGCCCCTCCGCGACATCAGTCGCCAGGGTCAACCCCTTGGCCGCGAAGTCGGGGCCGAGCCGGACGATGCTCGACTCGATCAGCGCCAACGGGGAGACGCTCACGATGTCGAGAGCCAGCGGCGTTGCCTCGGTGCGCCACAGCGTGTGGAGGTCCTCTACGAGCCGCCGCACGCGTCCCGCTTCCTCGCGTAACAGCATCCATGTCTCGTCGTCTGGCTCCACGACCCCATCGACCAGGCCGTCCAGGTACCCCTCCAGCGTGCTGACCGGCGTGCGCAGCTCGTGGGCGACATCGCCAATGAGTTGCCGCCGGCGCACCTCGCTCTCTTCCAGGGCCCCCGCCATCTCGTTGAAGGCATTGGTCAGGAGACCGAGTTCGGTCGTTTCGCTGGCCGGGACTCGCTCGCCATAGTGCCCGGCGGCAATCTGTCGTGCGGCCTCGGCCAGGCGCTGCACCGGGGCCGCGATCTGCCGGGTCACGACGACGCTGGTGATGAGCGCTGCGGCCAGGGCGGCGACGCCTCCCACCAGCAACGCCTGGTTGAGTGACCCCTGGAAGGCGTCCCGGAGCGCCACGTCGAGCGTCCCCCCCGCGGCCGGCCCCATCGGATGGTGGTTGCCCATCATGGTCATGTGGAAATCCAGGATGCTTGGCGCCGTGGCTTGGGAGACCGCCGCCAGGGTCGCCGCGCCGATGGCCACGACCAGGAGATGGGCCAGAAAGAGCCTGGCGCGCAAGCCACGGAGCGACACGGTCATCCGCCTCTGGCCTCGCGCGCCAGGCGATAGCCAACTCCCCGCACCGTCTGGATGTAGCGCGGCTGAGCCGGGTCGTCATCGAGCTTGCGACGCAGATTCGCGACATAGACCTCGACGATGTGCTCGTCGTAGGCCCGGTCGCCCCAGACCCGGTCCAGCAACTCGCCGCGCGTGAAGACGCGCCCCGGGTACTCG
>JADYYO010000049.1 GCA_020853615.1 Thermomicrobiales bacterium | reverse complement strand
CCTCCCCTCTGCTGCCCGGCGCGGGGTGGAGCAGCGGCAGCTCGTTGGGCTCATAACCCAAAGGTCGGGGGTTCGAATCCCCCCCCCGCTACCAGAAAACACCGGTACCGAAAGGGGCCGGTGTTTTTTTGTGCTGTTCTGCCAGAGCCGCAGACAACGTGCCGTTAGAATAATCCTGGGTCGCAGATCGGTATGGCGGGACGACGATGAAGTCATTGTCGAACGTCTTGAACTTTGCGACTGAGCTCGTCTACCCGCGCCACTGTGCGGGCTGCCGACGCCGCGGAACCTGGCTGTGCATGGCGTGCGATGCCGACTTACCGGGGTTCACGCCTCCTCTCTGTGCTGGTTGCGGCGTTCCTGCTGCGCTGAGGCGTTGCCAATGTGACTCAACGCCGTCTGATCTCTCGAGAGTCCGCTCGGTCGGCCCGTATGCGGGCTGGCTGCGCGAGGCCATTATTCGGTTCAAGTACGAGGGTGAGTGGGCGCGGGCGGAGCATTTCGGGCCTCTGCTTGCCCAGGTAGTGCTGGACCTTGTGCCGTCTCACGGTCTGGTGCCGGTCCCGTTGCACCCTCGGCGCTATCGGCAGCGTGGTTTCAACCAGTCACGTCTCCTCGCCGAGCACGTGGGAAGACTCGTCGATATCGATGTCCGCGACCTTCTCGTTCGCCAGCGGATGACAGATCCACAAGCGCGGTTAGGTGCTGCGGCCCGCGTGGTGAATGTGGAGGACGCCTTCGCGCTCCGGCGCGACGCAGCGATCGCGGGGCAGGATTTCGTTCTGATCGATGATGTGATTACGACAGGTTCGACGCTTGCAGCATGTGCAAAGGTTCTCCGCGATGCGGGAGCGCGGGAGGTATCCGTTGCGACCCTCGCGCGCGAGATAGAAACCGCGAGCGCACTATGATCGGGGAAGGGAGTCGATGATGTCGC
This sequence comes from Thermomicrobiales bacterium, assembly GCA_020853615.1. Lineage (GTDB taxonomy): Bacteria > Chloroflexota > Chloroflexia > Thermomicrobiales > UBA6265 > JACCXM01. Next base: position 37,753 of record JADYYO010000049.1, on the reverse strand, counting down.
GCGCGGTGCCCCTCGCCCATTGATCCGCAGCGCAGATCGCGTCGAGGGTGAGCGGACCTGACGGAGTGTGGCGATCGAGGACGTCTGAAACGATCCCCGCAACATCGGTGAACGCGATGACGTCCTCGAGGAAAGCGGCCACCGCCTCGTCATCGGCGGCGCTGAGGACGGTAGGGTAGGTGCCGCCGGCGAGTCCCGCCTGCCGGGCGAGACGCAGGGCGGGGAAGCGATCCTCGTCTGGTTGCTCGAAACGCAGGGCGCCAATCGTCGCGAGGTCGAGGCGCTTTCCCTGTCGGGGGAGCCGCTCGGGATAGGTGAGAGCGTATTGGATCGGCACCCGCATGTCCGGGAGCCCGAGTTGCGCAATCTGGCTGCCATCCACAAACTCGACGATGGAATGGACAACGCTGTCTGGATGGACGACGACATCGATCTTGTCGTAGGGCATCCCGAAGAGCCAATGCGCTTCGATAACCTCGAGGCCCTTGTTCATCAACGTCGCCGAGTCGACAGTGATCTTCCCGCCCATCGACCATGTCGGATGGGCGAGGGCTTGCCGGGCCGTCACGCCGGCCATCTCGGCCATTGACATTGTCCGAAACGGACCACCCGAGGCAGTGAGGAGCAGGCGGCTGATCTCGTCGGGAGAGCTCGTGCCAATGGCTTGCCAGATGGCACTGTGTTCACTATCGACCGGGCGAATCACAGTTTTGCTCGCCGCCGCCAGCGGCATGATGATTTCTCCCGCGCAAACGAGGGTCTCCTTGTTCGCCAACGCGATGGTTTTCCCCAACTCGATCGCACGAATTGTCGGAGAGATTGCGTCATGGCCCGAGGTCGCGACGACGACGATATCGACTTCCGGATGCGTCGCGGCTGCAACGAGGCCCTCGGTCGAGGTGACAAGCGCGCCAGCCCCAATGAGGTCAGGTCCCTCCTGATCGGCAACCGCGGCGACCTCGGGGCGATAGCGCGACACCTGCTGCTGAAAGAGCGGCGAGCGGCCACGAGCGGCGAGGGCCACGACGCGGAAGCGATCCGGCAACGCGTCGATGACGTCGAGCACCTGTCGCCCGACGGAGCCGGTCGATCCCAGAATTGCGACACCGATGCGATTGGCGTTCTCCCCGTCCATCATCAGCCTTGCAGCCTTGCGAATCCGGATGCGACGATGAGGCCAGCCGGAAAGGCGAAGAGGAGCGCGTCAATACGATCGAGGATTCCGCCGTGCCCAGGGATGACCGCCCCACTGTCCTTCACACCGGCCTGCCTCTTGAGGAACGATTCCGCCAGATCGCCGACTTGTCCCATGGCCCCGATGATCAGCCCCGCGAGCGCGCCCGCCCACCAGGGTCCAATACCAAAGCCGAGAAACGTCCCAATACTGACCATGACGGATCCGGCCAACCCGCCAATCGCGCCCTCGATGGTCTTGCCCGGGCTGAGCGACGGAGCAAGCTTCGTTCGCCCAAACGCCCTGCCCGTTAGATACGCCGCCGAATCACCGACCCAGGTCGCGAGGATGACCGTCAATGCCCAGGCGAGCCCTCGAGGCGCCGGCTCCCAGCCGAGCGATAGCACCTGGGCGATTCTGGCGAGATCGTGCGGCATCGCGTTCGATGGAAGCGAGCGTAGCGCGACCGCCGCGTAGACCGGGATGCCGATGTAGATCATGCCGGCGCTGACGAGGCTCCAGCGGACCATCCCGCCCTCTTCCCGGGCCGACGAAAAATGGGCGACGAGGGGAAGCACTGTGGCGGCAAAAACGAGACCGATCACCAACGTGGCGTCCGACGAAACGAGCGGCGCCAGTCCCATGGCGGCGAGAACAACGGCGCCAATGGTAAAGGCCGACGAGGTCGAGTCGGAGCCGACTCCCGCGGCGAGGGAGAGATACTCACGATAGGCAGCGACTCCGAGCGCAACCATGAAGAGGGCGAAGATCGGGCCGCCAATCAGCGCGGGAATCAGGCCCGCCGCGACCACCAGAACCGATCCGACAATCCGAGAGCGCACGCGCGCTAGCCGCCACCGAGCGGGCCGCCCGAGCTGTTCTCTGGAACGCCACCGAAGCGTCGCTCGCGCCGGCCGAATTCCCGCACGGCCTCCAGAAGCCCCTCGGCACCGAAATCGGGCCAGAGCGTGGGGGTGAAAAAAAGCTCGGAATAGGCGGATTGCCAGAGCAGAAAATTGCTGATCCGGCACTCTCCGGAGGTGCGAATGATGAGATCGGGGTCGGGGAGATCGTGCGTGAAGAGGTGCTTCTGAATCGTCGCCTCGTCGATCGCATCGGCGGATACCCCGCTCTCGACAAGGCTCTTGATGGCGGCCAGCAGTTCCTGGCGCCCGCTGTAATTGAATGCCAGCGTCAGCGTCAGGCGGTCGTTCGTCTTTGTGCGTTCGATGGCCGACCTGACCGCTGTCTGCAGGTCAGGAGCGAGCCCCTCAAGGCTGCCAATGTGCCGCAGTCTCGCGCCTTGCCGATCGAGCTCGTCCAGCTCGCGCTCGATGACCTCGGCGAGGATGCGCAGGATCCCATCGATCTCGTCCTGTGGTCGGCGCCAATTGTCGGTCGAGAAGGCCCAAAGGGTCAGGTATTCGATGCCGAGCTCCGCCGCGGCCGTCGTGATGCGCCGAATGTTGCTCGTGCCGCGGTCATGGCCCGAGAGTCGAGGCAGCCCACGCTGCGCGGCCCAGCGGCCGTTGCCATCCATGATGATCGCCACATGCCGGGGTATCCGCGTAATGTCGGCGGCCCCTCGTGCGGCGAATGCCGGCGCTGGTGAGGATCGTTCGTTCATGGCATCAGTCACGCGACGTGATTTCGACGCGATGGTGGCAACGCTGGTTAACGTTCACGAGGTCGCTCAAACCTCGAGGACCTCCATCTCTTTGGCCTTCCCCAGCTTGTCTGCCTCGGCGACGTAGCGCTTGGTCAAGTCGTCCACCTGCTGCTCGGCACGACGCTCATCGTCTTCCCCGATCAGTTTTTCTCCGAGGAGCTCCTTCACGCTGGCCATTGCGTCGCGGCGGATGTTGCGTAGGGCGACCTTTCCCTCTTCGACCTGGCCATGCACCATCTTGACCATCTGCTTGCGCCGCTCTTCGGTCAACGGCGGGATCGCGATCCGGATGATCTGACCGTCATTTGACGGATTGAGACCGAGCTCCGACTTGAGGATCGCCTTCTCGATCGCCGCCATCGAGCCACGGTCCCATGGCTGGATGACCAGCAGTCGAGGCTCGGGAACGGAGATCCCGGCGAGCTGGTTGAGGGGCGTCGAACTCCCGTAGTAGTCGACGGTCAGCCGCTCGACGAGCGAGGGCGAGGCGCGCCCAGTGCGAATGGTGTTCAGGTCTCGCTGGAGCGCATCGATGGCTTTCCCCATGCGGACCTCGGCGTCGTCAACGACGTCCTTGATCATCTGGCAGTCTCCTCGACACGGATTCAGACGTATCACAGGGGGAGCAGGCTGTCGATCCAGGCCCCGGCACATTGTTTGCTGATTGTACGATGCGATCGCGAAACGGGTCTGAGCGCGGACGCGCTGCGCTAGAAGAGCTCAGCGGCGCCCGACGCTACGAGAGTGCCGATCGGCTCACCCAGAGCCGCATCTTCGATCGCCGACTCCTGGCTGACGTCGAAGACGACGATGGGGAGGGCATTGTCCCGCAGCAGGGCAAGGGCCGGGATGTCCATGACCTTCAGGTTGCGCTCGATCGCTTCCTGGTGGCTGATCTGCCGATAGCGGCGGGCGGACGCATCGTGCCTGGGGTCGGCTGAATAGACGCCGTCGACGCGATTCTTGGCCATCAGCAGCACATCGGCGTCGAGTTCGAGCGAGCGAAGCGCGGCGGCGGTGTCGGTGGTGAAATAGGGGTTCCCGGTGCCGGCGGCCAGGATGACGACGCGGCCCTTCTCCATATGCCGGATTGCGCGGCGTCGGATGTAGGGTTCCGCGACCTCGTGCATTTCGATCGCGGTCATCACGCGCGTCTGCACGTCCAGTTTTTCAAGGGCATCCTGCAGCGCGAGTGCGTTGAGGACCGTGGCGACCATCCCCATGTAGTCGGCGGTCGCCCGGTCCATCCCCTGGCTGCTTGCGGCGAGACCCCGCCAGATGTTGCCGCCGCCAATGACGATAGCGAGCTGAATTTCCTGTTCCGCGACGCGTTTGATCTGGCTGGCGAGCCGCTCGACCACTGTCGGATCGATACCGTAGAGCGACTCGCCAACCAGTGCCTCGCCGCTGAGTTTCAGGAGGACCCGCTGGAACCGTTTGCTCACGACGAACCCTCCCTAACGTCCGCGCGGCGGATGCATGCGATCGCGGAATGTGCGCGGCTCGCGCTACTCCTCGCCCTCGGCAGAGTCTCTCGCGCCGACCTCGAACCTGGCGAAGCGGCTGACAACGATATTCTCCCCGAGCTTGGCGATCTGGTCACGGATCAGGTCCCGGACCGCGAGCTTGGCATCCTTGATGAATGGCTGCTCGAGCAGGACGACCGCCGCGGCGGCCTGCTGGCGAGAACCATATTCCCGCTCGAGGCCGTCCCATGCCTCGTCCGGGACCTCATCCACACTCACGTAGCGGGGCGACGTCGCCGCGACCTGCATCGCGAGATCGTGCGCCAGCTCCCGGAAGTCCGGGGTTCGCGCGACGAAATCGGTTTCGCAATTGACCTCGACGAGCGAACCGATTCGGCCGCCGCCGTGGATGTAGGGCTCGATCAGCCCTTGAGAGGCTGACCGCCCGGACTTTTTGTCCGCCTTGGCCAAGCCCTGCTGCTTCAACAGATCCGACGCCTTCGCCAGGTCGCCGCCGGTCTGTTCGAGCGCGCGCTTGCACTCCATGATTCCGGCGCCACTCTTTTCCCGCAGTTGCTTGACCTGATCTGCCGTAATGGCCATCCATTGCTCCTGTTCGTCGAACTCGCTCGGATGGGCGACGAACTGTATCGTCGCCCATCCGAGCGTGATTCCCGGTACTGATCGGTTTTGCCCCGTACGCCGGACTGCTCGCAACTTGCGTGTGAGGCTATGCCTCGGCCTGTGCGGTCTCGGTCATAGGCGCTTCCTGCGCCATATCGGCAGCGAAGACGTTCAAGAGGTCATCGGCGCGAGAGCTTCCGCCCATCTCCCGGTCGGCCATCTCGATGTCGTGCCGGGTCTGCCCCTCGATCGCCGCATCGGCGATCCCTGCCGTCAGCAGGCGGACCGCCCGAATGGCGTCGTCGTTGGCCGGGATGAGGAAGTCGGCATCGTCGGGGTCGGAGTTCGTGTCGGTGACCGCGATGACCGGGATGCCGAGGCGGCGCGCCTCGTGCACGGCGAGCTTTTCCCGCTTCGGATCGATGACGAAGAGCGCGGCCGGAAGCTGGGTCATGTCGCGCATGCCGCCGAGCGTCCGCTCGAGACGCTCGAGCTCGGCCAGCTTGGCGGATGCCTCCTGCTTCGGCAGAAGATCGAAGGCGCCGCGCGCCTGCTCCGCCTGCAACTGCTTCATGTAGCGAAGGCGATTGCGGATCGTCACGAAGTTGGTCAGGGTGCCGCCGAGCCAGCGCCGATTAACATAGAACTGGCCGGAGCGCTTCGCCTCCCGCTCGACGACCTCCTGCGCCTGCTTCTTGGTGCCGACGAAGAGGATCTTGCCGCCGCGCGAGGTGACGTCTTCGACGAACGCGTGCGCATCGGCCAGAAGCGGCACCGTCTGCTGGAGATCGATGATGTGAATACCGTTGCGCTCGGCGAAGATGTACGGCTTCATCTTCGGATTCCAGCGCTTCGCCTGATGTCCGAAGTGGACGCCAGCTTCGAGGAGCGCCTTCAGTGTGGCCCGGGGCGATTGCCCGTGCACGCTCGTAACCGCTTGCATGTGACCTCCTGGTCGTTGTTGAACCTTCCGCGCCCTTCAATCCGACGCGGGACCGGCGCGCGCCGGCACACCCGCATCAGTCCAGACGCGTGACACAGTGCGGCGCAGCCGCGAGGCTGCGCCACCGGAAAGTATAGCGTATACGCGCGTTCTGGCGTGATTGGCTATCCTGAAACTGGCCTCAGGTACTGCTCGATGACCCACCCGGAGAGCCCGGACTCCGTTTCCGTCACGGGCCACCAATCACACTGCCCGGCTTCGGAGAACTCGCCCGTGATCTGGAGTTGATCACCGACTGGAAGAACCTTGACGGAGGCGCTGTCAGTCGTCGGGCCCTCCCGCAAGTTCACCTGGTCGGTCGTCTGTACGAGGTCGCCTACCGCATAGACCGGAAGGGAGGAGCAGGGGTTCTCGGGCTCGGTGGTCGCGACGGCAGCGGGCGCGGTCGTTGGCGCGGGCGGCTGGGTTGCCACGGCCACGGGCGGCACGGGGGTTGCCGTCGGCTCCGGAGGCGGGCCTTGCGTCGGCACGATGACCACGGCCGTCGCGGTCGGCGGCGCCGGAGTCGACGCCTCGACGGGCGGGGTCGTGATCACCGCCAACTCGGGCGTCGGCGGCGGCTGGCTGCCCCGATCACCGATGATGGCGGAGGCCCAGTACCAGAGGAGCCCGATCAGGAGCAACAGGCCCACCACGGGCAGGGCAATGCGGAGATAGTCGGTCCAGTAGCGCTCCTCGGGCTGGTAGCTCACTGTCCGCTCCTCACTCGATCCCGTTCCGCCTGGCCCCGCGGACATCGATTCACCTCCAGAGGTCAATGCGCCCTGGCCGAGCCGGCCGCCGGTGGCCTCGGAATGCGTGCTCCGCGGTAGGGGCCGGCTGCCGCCCTGGTCGCTAACCTCCGCGACGGGTTGCCAGAAGCTCTGGGATGCCGGATTCTCGCAATCAAGAACATCGACCTGAACCGGATGGCTTTCCTGCGGTCCATAGAGCTTTGGGTTGCGGCACCAACCCTGGCGCCAGACTCCTGACGGCTCATAAAATCGGCACGTTCCGCAAACTCGTGCGGTCACCGGACCCTCCCTGTTCGGCAGGGCCTCACTTGCCGGCGCTCCTCGTTGTCATGACCGGCAAGACTGGGGAGGATTGTACACCTCGCGGCTGGCGTCCATGCCCTTTGCGGTTATCCCGCCGGATCGCCTGGAGCGTCGTCGCCCCCCTCGGCGCCGTTTCCCGGCCCTTCCCATGGCGCTTCGGGACTTCCGAGGCGACGAATGAACGTCATGCTGGTGCCGGATGCGCGTTCCGTCGCGGCCACGTCGACCGCTGGCGCCGGCCCCCCCTGCCGAGCGCGAAGCGGGCGGGGTGTCATGCGCTCGATGCCGGCCATTTCGAGTTGCCCCTCGTAAATGGCTCCCTCCTGAATGACGAGTGTTGCCGTCGAGACGCTGGCGCGAACGCGTCCGCTCGGCATGATCTGCAGCCGGCCGCGGCACCGAACCTCGCCGGTCAAATCGCCGGCGACGCTGATATGCTCGGCCTCGACAGTCGCCGCGACGGTTGCCCCTTCGGCGACGAAGAGCGTGCCATCGCAGGAGATGGTCCCTTTCACGTCGCCTTCGATCCGCAGATCCTTCTGGGACTGAAAGTTGCCGTCGAATGCCGAGTGCCGGTCGATGAGGCTCGCGGCCTCGAAGGACGCCGCCGCTTCACCGTCCCAATCGAATTCGCTCGCCGAGAGATCGCGCATGTGAGTCTCCTCGCGCGTCGTGCCGCGTTGGGTTGCGGCCGCCGCCTGATACCGTCGTCGCGGGGCGATTGCGAAGATCGATTCAGTCGCCACCGCGGGCCAGGCGTTCGGCGGGAGTATGGAGCGGAGCGCGCGAGTCACCCGGCTGGGCCATGGAGACATCGGCGGCGAGAACGGCGCCGTCGTGCACCACGATCACCGGCGCCTGCACATCCCCGGAGAAGCGGCCACGCGGCAGCACCTCGAAGCGGCTCATACACCGGATCGACCCGCGCACCTGGCCGGCGATCGTCACGTTCGTGGCGGTGATTGCCGCGTCGATCTCCGCCTCCTCGGCGATGTAAACATCGTCCCGCGCGGTCAGCGAGCCCTCGACGTGGCCGTGGACGTGGAGTGACCCGCTCGATTCGAGATTTCCCTTCCAGGTCGTCGTGTGGGCGATGACGCTGGTAAGCGCATCGGCCGCGGGAACAGCGGGCGATGCAGGCCGATGCGCCGGCTCTGGCACGACCTCCAGTTCGCGCGGCGTTACTGGCGCAGAGCGGATGAGATCGAGGTCGGGGAGGTCCTTCAGATAGGGATCGTCCGATGTCGGCGAGCGCGGGCGCTCGACCGGCTCGTACGGATAATCGCCCGGATCGCCACCGAGTTGCTGGCGAAGGGCGCTGATCTGGCGCTGGAACGCATCGACCTTACTGTCTTTTCGAAAGACCACCCGTAACCCTCCTGAACTCCACGGCGGCAAGCAGTAGGTGCGCCGGCGCGGCCGGAGCAGAAAACGTCGGGGTAGCGCGGCACCCGCTTGCAGGGAGGGCGGTGGGGCATGGTCGCGGCTCGTGTTGCCAATCGACGCCTGGATGTCCGTCAAGCGTCAACGTACAACGTGTACGTACAGTATATCACGGCAAAATCGAGGCGGCAGTGTCATGCATGACACTGCCGCCTCTCACCATGTCGGACTCTACGACTACGGGGTACGCCCGAGAGGACTCGAACCTCTGGCCTCTTGCTCCGGAGGCAAGCGCTCTATCCGCTGAGCTACGGGCGCGTGTTGCACCGAGGTAGAGTATACCCGATCTTCCCGGGCGACGGGGCACCCCGCTCACCGGCCAGCGTACGGGATGCCGACCGATTGGCGTCATATCGGTGGATGACGCTATCATTTACGGGTTATCGTGCTTGACGCGTAGATCCAGCGTCACGTATTGGCAAATCGGAGGATGGATGACCCCGCCAGAGGCCACCGGCGAACCGGGACAGGTTCATCTCAATGACGAAGATATCGCGTATCTGATGAATTTTCTGCGCAATGCACCGCAGCCGGTCACCACACAGCAGTTGATCGATGTGCTCCGGCGGCAGTTGGCACCGACGCATGAGCTGGAAGGGGCACCAGAAGCGTCATCGTGAGCCGGCGATCTCGGGGCCGCGGCAAGCGCGAGCGCACGAGCAAGAAGCAGTCGTTTTGATGATCGAGAGTCCGCATGACTCGCGGTATCACACTGCCCGGGGGAAGAGCGCGAAGTGGTAGAGCAGCAGGTTTCGATGGCCCCGAAGGTATCCGGATCGCAACGCCAGCAGGAGCTCGCGTCGCGCGTGCTCACGCTGATGCTGGCGCGCGGGATGTTCATGTCGTTGAGCGCGCCCATCACGCTGTCGATGTCGTCGTTGGCATCGTTCTTCGAGAGCCAGGGCGAGAAGGACGTTCGTGGCGAGCTGGAATCGGCGATTGCGGCGAACCCGGACATTTTCAGCGTCACGCCGGTTGATGGAGACCAGTTGGTCAGCACGACTCGTGAGGGGCGCGCTCCGGTCTCGGTGCGGCCGGGAAACAAACACTCGTTTGCCAGTCGATTCCTGACGCCAATGCCAAAGCCGGAGCGTCCTGCCACCCGGCCGCGGCCGCGCCAGCAGCCGGCGGAGGTCGACTTGCTGGCGGAGGTGGCCATCGAGCCGGAGGCGCTGGAGGTCCCTGAAGCGGCAGTCGAGGTCGCGCCGGAGCCAGAGCCGGAGCTGGTCGAAGAGGCCGTGCCGGCGGTTACACGAACGATCGTCACACAGGCGATCACGCCGACTGATGTGTCGGAGGTCGATAACCTCAACCTTGCTCAGGCGATCCGCGAGCGCCTCGGCGCCGACCCGCGGGTGGCGAACTTCGGCGAGCAGTGGCTGATGGAGGACCGCGTCCCGCGCTTCAGCCGCGGCGATTTGCGCCGCCTCCGCGACTACATGCAGGAGAAGGAGCAGCCGCTCACCGACGACGACCTCGTGCAGGACGTGCTCGGGGTGCGCATGGGGTCGCCCGACTTCGACCTGATGCGCTTCGCGCTCAACTACCGACTTGCCAACGAGCACCGGGAGTTCGAGTTCGTCGGTACGGCCAATCAGCGCTTCTGGAGCACGAGCGGGCTGCCGCAGATCGGCACCACCCGCCGGAAGCTGAACGAGATCGGCGCCGATTATCGCTTCCTCATCGATGAGACCTCCGCGAAGCCAGCCCATCGCTCGCGGTCATCGATCGATCATACGCTGACCTTCTATGAGTTCATTCACGGGTTGCTGCCGTACGACGCCCAGATGCAGGAGCTGCTGCCGGCGCCAGTGACGCCGAATCAGAAGTCGGCAGTGTTGACATTCGAGTGCCCGCAGTCGTTCACGACCTACCTGGTCGAGCTGCGCTTCCCGACGCCGAACCGGGGCGGGTTTATTCTCGGCCTCGACGATTTCTACACCGAGAACCTGGTCCCCGGCGCGATCATCTCGATCGAGCGCACCGACAATGATGGCCACTATCGGGTCGAGTATTTGCCGGAGGCGGCGCGGAGCGGGCAGCTTCTCGAGTTGGACGAGCGCCGCGCGCAGCGCTACGTCTTCCGCCCCACGACCTACGCCTGTGGGGTCGAGGAGTCGCAGCTCCTGACAGAAGACCGCTTCGGCGGCTTCGCGAACGAGAAGCCGCTCGACGACAAGGCGCGCCGGCGCCCGGAGGCCGTGGTCGCGGCAGTCTTCGAGCGGATCGGCGATGCGCGCGAGGGCAATTTCTCGGCCGATTTCGAAACGCTGCTCGCCGGCGTGAACGTTGAGCGACCGATGTCGCCGACACTGCTCCGCTCGATCCTCGACTACGACGACACCGGGGCATTCTCCCGCGATCCGGATGCGGACGATTCGTACACCTACGTTCCGGGCTCGACGCCGTAGCGAGGACAGACGTGACTCCCGCTCGCCAGCCTCAGGAGCCGTCGCGGTCGCTCGTCGACGCAATCGCGGCATTCCGCGACGGCGACCTCTCGCACACGCGTGTTTCGCGCCTCTCGGACCTGAGCCGGGATGAGGCGGCGGCCCTTGCCGCGGCCTGGGCGTCAATCCCGGAAGAGACGCGCGCCGATCTCGTGCGTCGCTGCGACGAGCTCTCGGAAGAGCGCGTCGACGTCAACTTCCGCCGCGCCCTGCGCATCGCCCTCGAGGATGCGTCTCCGGTCGTCCGGCAGCTCGCCGTCGCCGGTCTGTGGGAGGACGAGTCGGCCGACCTGCTCGATCGCTTGCGGCGGATCCTCGTCGAGGATCCATCACCCGATGTGCGGGCGCAGGCCGCGAGTGCGCTGGAGCGTTTTTCGCAAATGGCGGCGTCTGGCGGCCTCGATCGAGAGGCAGGCGATGCCTTGCGGGTCCTCCTGCTCGGGGTGGTGCAGAACCCGAATACGGCCCATGCGGTGTACCGGCGCGCGATCGAGGCGCTGGGCCCCTACGGCGGCGAGCCGGAGATTTCGACCGCGATCAACGACGCGTTCGATTCAGGCGATCACGGCCTGCAGTGCAGCGCGATCTATGCGATGGGCCGCAGTCTGCAATCCCACTGGTTGCCCACGATCATGGCCGAACTGGAGACCGACGACGCCGAGATGCGGTTCGAGGCGGCGCGCGCTGCCGGGGCGCTCGGAGCGGCAGACGCCCTGCCGGCCCTGATGGATGCCGCCCTCGACGACGACGCGGAGGTCCGCCACGCGGCAATCACGGCGATTGGGCAGATTGGGGGCCGCGGCGCGATTCGGGCGCTCGAACGGCTGGCCGAAGACGCCGGCGACGCCGATCTCGAGCTGATCGAGGCCTCGCTCGACGAGGCGAAGACCATGCTCGATCCCTTCGATACGACGGCGTGATCAGGAGCGCCCGCGAGCAGGCCACCGATGACCGACTGGCCGCCGATGCCGAGGCGTGGGATGACGCGCTCCGCGCAACCGGCGGCCATCTTCTGCAGTCGTGGCATTGGGGCGCATTGAAATCGCGCTTCGGCTGGGAGCCCGAGCGCGTCGCCGTTGCGACCAGGGGCGGCGCGGCGCTCGCCCAGATCCTCTTTCGCACGCGAGCCGGCGTCAGCATCGGCTACATCCCGCGCGGCCCGGCACTCCCCGAGAACGACCCGGAAGCGGCGGTCGCGCTCTGGAGGGAGATCGACCGCGTTGCCCGCCGTCGCCGGGCGCTGACGGTGATCGTCGAGCACGACGCCGAAATCGATGACGACATTGCGCGGCGACTGCGCCTGACGCCGGGTCCGGCGGCGATTCAGCCGGCACGGACGGTCAAGGTGCGGCTCGGCAGCGACGATGAGCTGCTGAAGCAGATGCACCAGAAGACGCGCTACAACGTTCGGCTGGCGCAGCGCCGGGGCGTGTTGACCCGCGAGGCGGCCATCGACGACGCCTCGATCGACGGCTTCTATGCCCTGATGCAGGATACGGCGTCGCGCAACGAATTCGGCATTCACTCGCGCGACTACTACGGCGAGTTTCTGCGGCTCTTCGCGGACCGTGGTCTTCTCCTCTTCGCCGAAATCGAGGGGAGGCCGGTTGCGGCCGTCGCGGCGGTCGCATTTGGCGATGAGGCGATCTACATGTATGGCGCCTCGTCGACGAAGGATCGCGCGCACGGCGCCGGCTTTCTCCTGCAGTACGAGGCGATGCGCTGGGCGCGAGAGCGCGGGTGCGCCGCCTACGATCTCTGGGGGATCCCCGCCGAAGATCCGGAATCGACCAGAGTCGAGGATGGCGGGAGGATCGCCGGCACGAGCGGCAGCGACTGGCGCGGCCTGTACGAGTTCAAGACCCGCTTCGGCGGAGAGATCCTCCGCTACCCGGCGCCACTGGAGCGGCTCTACCATCCGCTGCTTGCCTCTCTGGCGCGCCGTGTTTACTCCCTGGGCGGGGGAGCGGCGTGAGTGTCTCGCCTGTCCGCCTCGCTGCGCTCGCCAAGGCGGTTCCCGGCGCCTCGCTCCTTGGCAGCCCGGCCACGCTCGTCTCCGGGATCACCTATGACTCCCGCCAGGTTGGTCCGGGCGACCTCTTCGCCGCCCTGCGCGGCGCGGATTTCGACGGCCACGATTTTGTCGAAGGCGCGGTTCGCCGGGGCGCGGCGGCGCTGCTGGTCGAGGAGCCGACTCCCCTCCCGGTGGCGCAGATCGTCGTGCCAGACAGCCGGGCCGCGCTCGCGCCCCTCTCTGCCGTGTTTTTCGGACACCCTTCGCGCAAACTCGGCGTGATCGGCATTACCGGGACCGATGGCAAGACGACGACCTCCTACCTGGTCGACCACATCCTGCGATCTGCCGGTGAAAAGACGGGGATGATCGGCACGGTGACGATCCGCATCGGCGAGCGCGAAGATCGCCACGCCTCGCGACAGACGACGCCGGAATCGAGCGACGTCCAGCGCTACCTGCGGCAGATGGCCGACGATGGCGTCTCCTGGGCCATTCTCGAAGCGACCTCGCACGGCCTGGCCATGCACCGGCTCGATGCCGTCCGCTTCCGCATCGGCGCGGTCACCAACATCACTCACGAGCACCTCGATTTCCATGGGACGGTCGAGGGCTACCGACGAGCCAAGGCGATCCTTTGCGAGCGGGTCGGGGCGGAATCGGGGGTGGTCGTCGTCAATGCCGACGACCCCGGCGCGGTGGCGATCGAGCCGTTCGCGGCCGGAGCCGAGATCATGCGGTACAGCACCCAGGACGCCCGGGCCGATCTGCAGGCCGTCGGTGTGCAGGCGAGCGCATCGGGCACACGGTTCCGCATCGCATCGGGGGAGCATGGGGCGGCAGCGGTTGAGTTGCCGCTGATTGGCGCGTTCAACGTCTCGAATGCGCTCTGCGCCGCGGGCGTCGCCCTCGCGGCGGGAATCGACCTCCCAACCATCGCCGAGGCCCTCTCCATGGCCCCGCCGATCCCGGGCAGGATGGCGCGGGTCGACGCGGGGCAGCCGTTTGCGGTCGTCGTCGACTACGCCCATACGCCCGATTCACTGCGAAAGGTGCTCACCCTCCTGCGGGGGCTCCATCCCACGGGCCGCCTCATCGCCGTCTTCGGCAGCGCCGGTGAGCGGGATCGGGAGAAGCGATCGCTGCAGGGCGCGGTCTCCGCCCGGCTCGCCGACATTACGGTCGTGACGAGCGAGGACCCGCGCAACGAAGATGCCGACGCCATCATCGCGCAGATTGCGGCTGGCGCCGAAGAGGCGGGCGCGACGCGCGGCGAAGACCTCTTTCAGGTGCCGGAGCGGCGCGAGGCACTGCGGCTCGCCTTCGACCTGGCGCGGCCCGGCGACTGCGTTCTCCTCGCCGGGAAGGGGCACGAAGGGAGCATCATCTGGGGGCGCGAAAAGCGTCCCTGGGACGAAGCTGGCGTCGCTCGCGAGCTTCTCGCGGAGGCCGGCTACGAGGCGCCTTCCTCGTAACCCTTTCCGTCAGGATTCGTCTTCCGGCTCCTCGGCGGACTCCCACAGCCGCACGCGCCGGCTCTCGTCGAGCGTCAGCGCCAGATCGCCGAGCTGATCGAGCCCGACGGCGTCCGGCGCCTGGAACATGAGGTCGAGGCCGCGCTGGTTCTTGGGGAACGCGATGACCTCGCGGATGTTCTCCTCATTGGCGAGGAGCATGGCGAAGCGGTCGACGCCCATCGCGATGCCGCCGTGGGGCGGGGCGCCATAATCGAGCGCGTCGAGGAGGGCGCCGAAGCGGATCGCCGTGTCTTCCGGCGAGTAGCCCATCAGGCTGAAGAGACGCTGCTGGTCCTCTCGGCGGTGGTTGCGGACGCTGCCGCCGCCGAGCTCGTTGCCGTTGCCGACGAGGTCGTACTGCCTAGCGCGCACCGCGCCCGGCTCGCTCTCCAGCAGGTGCGCATCCTCGGCCAGATAGCCGGAGAAGGGGTTGTGGGTCGCCTCCCAGCGCGCCTCTTCCTCGTTCCACTCCAGCAGCGGGAACTCGTAGACCCAGCAGAAGGCCATCACGTTCGGGTCGGCGAGACCGAGGCGCTGCCCGAACTCGTCGCGCAGCGCGGAGAGCGCCTTCGCCACGACGGCCGGCTGGTCGGCGACAGCGAGGACGAGATCGCCCTCCCCGGCGCCGATGCCGGAGGTGATCGCCGCGATCTCGGACTCGCCGAGGAACTTGGCGACGGAAGAGCGGATCCCCTCCGCGGTCACGGCGAAAGTGGCCAAACCGCGCGCGCCGGCGCGGGTCGCGATCTCGGTCAGCTCGTCGATCTGCTTGCGGGTGTAGCCGGCGCAGCTGGGGATCACGATCGCCTTGATCTGCCCGCCGGACTCGAGCGTCTGCGCGAAGGCGCGGAACCCTGTCTCCCTGAATGCGGCAGAGACATCCTGCAGTTCGAGCCCGAAGCGAAGATCGGGGCGGTCGTTGCCGAAGCGCTCCATCGCCTCCACGTAGGTGAGGCGCGGAAAGGGGATCTCCTGGATGCGCTTGTCCGAGAATTCGCGCGTGAGCTCGATATACAGCTCCTCGATGAGGCGCATCACGTCGTCCTGGTCGACGAATGACATCTCGATATCGAGCTGGGTGAACTCCGGTTGCCGGTCGGCGCGCTGCGGCTCGTCGCGGAAGCAGCGCGCGATCTGGAAGTAGCGATCGATCCCCGCCACCATCAGCAACTGCTTCATCTGCTGGGGCGACTGCGGCAGCGCGTAGAAGTTGCCGGGGTGCCCGCTGCTCGGCACCAGGAAGTCGCGTGCGCCCTCGGGGGTGCTCTTGATCAGGGTCGGCGTCTCGACCTCGATGAAGCCCCGCTCCGACAGATACTCGCGCATCGCGCGCACGAGCGCGTGGCGAAGAATGATGTTCCGTTGCATGCGGGCGCGGCGCAGGTCGAGATAGCGGTAGCGGAGGCGCACCGACTCGTCGACGTCGGTCGCCTGCGAGATCTCGAATGGCGGCGTCTTCGCCGTGTTGAGGATCTCGATCTCGTGCGCCTCGACCTCGATGTCGCCGGTGGCGAGCTTCGGATTGCGCGTCCCTTCCGGCCGCTCCCGGACGACGCCGCTGATCTGCAGGACGTATTCGCTTCTGACGTCGCTGGCGATCTCGTGCGCCTTCGCGGCGATCTCGGGATTGAAGACGACCTGCGTCATGCCGTAGCGGTCGCGCAAATCGATGAAGATCAGGCCGCCGAGGTCGCGCCGCCGGTTGACCCAGCCGCGGAGGACCACCTCCTTGCCAACATCGTCGATGCGCAGGGAGCCGCAGGTCAGCCTGCCGGTCGTTGCCGGTTCGACGTCATGGGGAACAGTCACGCCCGCCCTTCCTCGTGTTCGCTCTTGCCAGTCGTTGGTCGCGCCGATTCGCGTTGAACTATTGTCTCCGCGTGCCGCCGCAGCGCGGCCTCGAGGACCGATTCGGGATCGAAGCCTTGCCCGATCAGGTCGAGCACCGCCGCTAGCAGCGGCGCTCCGGCGTCCGGATCCATCGCCGGTCCCAGAGTCTCCCGGGGCGCAACGAGCTCGACAGCTTTGCGCAGCGCCGGCATCGCGCGCGGCAAGCGCTCGTAGCGACTCCGCTCGGGGGCAGGCTCTCCCTTTTCGGCCCGCTCGGCCGCCTTGACGCCCTCCCAGGTCGTCACGACGGCATCGGGCGTCGTCGCCGTGACGTCGCCGAAGACGTGCGGGTGGCGGCGCACCAGCTTCCGGTTGATCCCCTCGTAGACATCCTCGATCTGGAAGACGCCCGCCTCCTCCGCGATCTGGGCGTGCATCATGACCAGCAGCAGGAGGTCGCCGAGCTCCTCCGCCAGGCCGGCGTCGTCGCCCTGGTCGATGGCGTCGACCGTCTCGTAGGCCTCCTCGAGGAGGGCGCCGCGCAGCGAGGCGTGCGTCTGCTCACGGTCCCACGGGCATCCGCCGGGAGCTCGCAGGCGGGCGACGATGCGGGGCAACGTCTCGGCCGAGCGCGTCGCCTCCAACGGCGCGAGCGGGGGCGCCCAGAGCGTTGTGAGATGGTCGACTGCCTGCCGGTCGAGCTCACGCAGGGGATGTGGTCGCGCGTCGCTGCCCTCTTCGGCGCCGGCGCCTCGTAGGAGCGTGACCGGCTGCTCGTCAGGGTAGAGCCGGGAGAGGGCGAGCTTGACGGCCGCGGCGATCTCCGGATTGTAAAGCTGCGCGACGAGGAGCGGGCGCGCCGGATTGACGCCGATGAGGCCAGCGGCGTACGGCTCGCGCGCCAGGACCGATGCCAGCTCCTCGGCATCGACGATCTGCAAGCCGTCCGCCACCGGGTCGATGCCCGCGGCATTGACTGCCGTGTCGACGAAGCTGACGGCGTCGAGCACCTCGACCGGGATACCCAGCGCGCCGGCGCGCCGTTCGATCAGGGCGACAGTTCGCTCGGCGAAGCGCGGGTGGCCAGGCACCGCGAAGATGGTCGTGCCGCCCTCCCGCGCGCCCGCCAGCACTCGCTCGGCAACGGCGTCATAGAGCGAGGCGAATGCCGTCGCCGACTGGTAGAGATCGTCGCAATCCGAGACACGGGGGTCGCCGCGGAGATCATCGAGCCCCGGGTGGATTCGGGTGCGCAGGATGATCCGATCGGCCGCGTCGAGCGCCTTCTGCGTGCCGATAGTGCGCAGGTCGCGGGCGCCGGGGCCGACGCCGACGATCACGATGCGGGGTTCGGCATCGTTCATGGCTTGCTCGCCGCCTTGTCGGCGCCGAGGCTGAGCACCGCGAGGAACGCCTCCTGTGGGATCTCGACATTGCCGATGAGCTTCATGCGCGCCTTGCCCTCTTTCTGCTTCTCCAGCAGCTTCCGCTTGCGCG
The DNA here is from genome assembly GCA_020853615.1 of Thermomicrobiales bacterium. GTDB lineage: Bacteria > Chloroflexota > Chloroflexia > Thermomicrobiales > UBA6265 > JACCXM01. The sequence goes on along the minus strand of JADYYO010000049.1, from coordinate 20,029 downwards.
AGACGTCGCCGCCGTAGCACTTGGAGAGGACGTTCTTGCGCATGGCGCGAATCGTCTCGCGGGCGATGATGCGGCTGCCGATCGAGGCTTGGACCGGCACGTCGAACATCTGGCGCGGGATCAGGCCGCGCAGGGTCTGGACCAGCTCGCGGCCCCGCTCGTAGGCGTCGTCGCGGTGCGTGATCAGCGAGAGGGCGTCGACCGGCTGGCCGTTCACCAGCACGTCGAGCTTGACGAGGTCGGATGGGCGCATCTCCTTGAAGGTGTAGTCGAGCGACGCGTAGCCCTGCGTCCGGCTCTTGAGCTGGTCGTAGAAGTCGACGATCAGCTCGCCCAGCGGCATCTCGAAGCGCATCTGCACCCGCTCCGGGTCGAGGTAGATCAGCTCCTTGTATTCTCCGCGCCGGCCGGTGACGAGCTCCATGATCGCGCCGATGTAGCGCGAGGGGACGATGATCGAGATGTCGAGCCATGGCTCGCGGATCTCCTCGATCTCGCCCGGAGACGGCATGTCGGATGGGTTGTCGATGCGTAGCTGGGTGCCGCCGTGTAGCTCGACCTCGTACTCGACACTCGGGGCGGTTGCCAGGAGTTGGATGCCGTACTCCCGCTCGAGCCGCTCCTGGATGATCTCCATGTGGAGCAGGCCGAGGAAGCCGCAGCGAAAGCCGAAGCCGAGCGCCTCGGATGACTCTGGCTCCCAGGTCAGGGCCGCGTCGTTGAGCCGCAGTCGCTCGAGCGCGTCGCGCAGCACGGGGTAGTCGTCGCTGTCGACCGGGTAGAGACCGGCGAAGACCATCGACTTGGCGGGGCGGTAGCCGGGGAGCGGCGTCGTCGCGTGCCGGCTCGCCAACGTGACGGTATCGCCGACCTGCACGTCCTGCACGACCTTCAGGCCAGTCGCAATGTAGCCGACCTCGCCCGTTTCGAGCGCGGCGACGGCGTGCATGGCCGGGTCGAAGTAGCCGACCTCGAGCAGCTCCGCTTCCTTGCCGTTCGCCATGAGCCGGATGCGATCGCCGGAGCGGATGACGCCGTCGACGACCTTCACGTAGGCGATCACGCCCTTGAAGGCGTCGTAGTGCGAATCGAAGATCAGGGCGCGCGCCGGCGCCTCACGGTCGCCCCGGGGCGGCGGCATGTGGTTGACGACCGCCTCCAGAATGTCGGTGATGCCGGCCCCCGTCTTTGCCGAGGCCCGGACGATTTCGTCATCGAGGAGGCCGATGAACTGCCCGACCTCGGCGGCGACGCGCTCCGGCTCGGCGCTCGGGAGGTCGATCTTGTTGATCACGGCGACGAGCGACAGATCCTGCTCCAGCGCGAGGTAGACGTTCGCCATCGTCTGCGCTTCGATCCCCTGCGCGGCATCGACGACCAGCAGGGCGCCCTCGCACGCGGCGAGGCTGCGGCTGACCTCGTACGAGAAGTCGACGTGACCGGGGGTGTCGATCAGGTTCAACTCGTACGTCTCGCCGTCACGCGCCTTGTAGCGCATGCGGACGGCGCGCGCCTTGATGGTGATGCCCTTCTCCCGCTCGAGATCCATCGTGTCGAGGAGCTGGGCCTTCATGTCGCGCGCGGAGACGGTCTCGGTCTGTTCGAGCAGCCGATCGGCGAGGGTCGATTTGCCGTGGTCGATATGCGCGATGATCGAAAAGTTGCGGATCTTCGAGATGTTGGACGGAGTGTCTTCGCTCATGCGCTCGCAATAGTCCTGTCGTCAATGCCAGTCGGGGAGTATAGCTGACGCCCATCCGGGCAATCGGCTGGAACGCGCGAGGTGATGCCGGTTCAGGAGCGGGGTTCCAGCGCGGCGGCCAGGCGCGAGAGCGGGGGGAAACGCCGCGCCACCTGGGCGAGCATGGTGGAGAGCTCCGGGACGCGGAGGATCCAGGTGACGGCGAGGTAGACCAGGCCGACGAGGCCGAGCGTCGCGACGAAGAGGACGAGCTGGAGCAGTCGCGGAGCGTTGCCTGGCGTTGTCGCTTCGGCCAGCGACGGCGCGAGCAGGGCCGACACCGTCGCGGTGATGGCGGTGGCGACGAGGAGGCGCCCGAACCAGATGCGCGTGCCCTTGTCGATACCCCCGAGGCGCCGGTGCAGGATCGCGGCGAGAATGACGGCCTCGACCGTCGTGCTGGCGCTCAGGGCGAAGGCGAGCGCGACGTAGCCGAAACGGCCGATGAGCGCCACGCCGAGCGCCAGGTTGAGCGCGATGATCGCCACCCCGGCGATGACCGGGGTGCGCGTGTCGTGCATGGCGTAGAAGGCGCGGGTCAGCGCCTCCACTAGCGCGTAGCTGACCAGCCCGGCGGCGAGGAAGGCGAGTGGCGCGGCGACGAGGGCGGTCGATTCGGCCGAAAAGGCGCCGGTCTGAAAGAGCGTCTGCACGATCGAGGTGCGGAAGGCGAAGAGGATGACCGCGGCCGGGAGCGACAGGAAGATGAGCGGGCGCAGGGCGCTGCCGAGCGTCGTGCGAAATGCACCGACGTCCCCCTGCTGCCAGAGGCGGGAGAGGGTCGGCAGGATGACGGTTGAGATCGAGAGGGCGAGGACGCCGTGCGGCAGCATCAGGAGCTGCCAGGCGTAGTTGATCGCCGAGACGCTCTGGTCGCCGGTGCGCCACGCGAGATTCGTCACCGCGATGAAGTTGATCTGGAACGCCGCTTGCCCGATCAGGCGGGGGGCGAGCAGGCGGCCGACCTCGTCGACGCCCGGTACGCGAGGATCAAACGAGGGGGAGTAGCGCATCCCGCTGCGGACGATGCCGGGAACCTGCACGAGGAGGAAGCCGATGGCGCCCGCCACCACCCCGATCGCCACGCCGTAGACCCCGATCCGCGGGCCGAGGAAGATCGCGCCGAGGATCGTCGCCGCGTTGTAGATGATCGGTGCCATCGCCGGCAGCGTGAAGAGATCCTGCCCTTCGAGAATCCCCTTCGCCGCGATGCCGAGGCCGAGGAAGATCGGCGAGAGGAGGAGTAGGCGCATGCAGGCGGTCGTCAGCTCCTGCATGTGTGGGCTGGCATCCGGCGCGACAACGAATTGGACGAGTTGCGGCGCCGCGACCCAGGCGAGCGCCGAGACGACGATGACTGACACCGTCGAGAGATTGAGAATCACCGACGCCAGCTTCCAGGCGGCGGCATCCTCGCCATTCCCGAGGAAGCCGGAGAAGACGGGGATAAACGCCGAACCGAAGGCGCCGGCCATAATCACCAGGAAGAGGAGGTCGGGGATGCGAAAGGCGGAGATGTAGGCGCTCAGATCTTCCGAGGTGCCGAACTGGCGCGCGAGCACCACCTCACGCACGAGGCCGAGCAGCCGGCTGAGAATGAACGCGCCGGCGACGATCCCCGCCGAACGCGCGAGCGACGCCTTGCGTCGCCGGCGCCCCCAGTCGCGCTCGGCTACGGGAGCGCCGGGCGCCGGCCAGGTCGGCCAGGTCTGGTTGGTGCCGAGGCCGTCTCCGGCGGTGGCCTGTACCTCAGTCAATGCGCGATTGCCCGACGGTCGATTGAGCTGCGGCCCGTATTCTGGTACGATACCTCTTTCGGCGCTTGTGCGCCTGCCTGATCGTGCCATAAATCCGCGGAGGAACCTGAGACTTGGCCAACTCGAAGTCATCCGAAAAGCGAATCCGCGTTGCGGAGCGCCGTCGCGAGCGGAACAAGCCGCTGCGCACGGAAGCCCGCACGTTCGTCAAGAAGGCCGAGGTCGCCATCGCCGCCGGTGATGCGGCCGCCGCCGAGGCGGCAATGCGCGAGGCCGTGAGCGTCCTCGATCGCGTGGCGGGCAAGGGCGTCATCCACAAGAACAACGCCGCGCGGCGCAAGTCCCGCCTGATCGCCAAGTACCAGGCCCTGCTCTCCGCGTCCGCGTAGCGCCGCTCGTCCGCGATCGGCAGCATGCACCGGCCGCCCGCATTGGGCGGTCGGTTTGGCGTGCTCACGCATCTCGCGCCAGGGCGAGCAAGGCGTCGTGCAGCGCGTCGATCGGGCGCCGGGTGCGGCCGGTCTTCAGCGCCCGGTCGATCGCCGCACCGGTCGTGGCCGGGGCCAGGCGCCCCCGCGGGAGCCGGCGCGTCGAGTTCATGACGGCCGAGACCCGCGACGGGGCGATCGCGCCGAGATCCCTGGCAACCGCGTTCGCATCCCGGCCGCTCGCGGTGGCGATCACGTTCGAGAGCTCGATCTGCCCGAGCAGTTGGGCGAGGAGCATGGCCGGCTCTTCGCCGGCGGCCTCGAGCCGCTCCAGTTCGAGATACGCGGTGCGCAGATCGCCGGCGAGCGCCGCGTCGAGGAAGCGGAAGACCCGCTGATCGGGGCTGCCGGAAGTCAACACCGCGAGCGTCTCTGGCGTGATGGGGCCAGGGTGCGCGGCCAGCGCTAGCTTCTCGATCTCGAGCGTCAGCAGCGCCATGTCGGGCGGCCGATCGTAGCGGGGGTTCGACGGCTTGCGGTCCCACGTCTGCGGAAAGAGCGTTTCGGCGAGGCGCTGCGCCGTCCGCCGGTCGATGGTCGACCCGACGCGCGAGGCCGTATCGACAATCCAGCCGACGAGCGCCGGCCCGCGCGGCGGCTCGTTGGCGATGACCCGCGCCGGCGGCTTCGCCAATTTGAGGGCCGCGGGCGTCGAGGTCAGGCTCGGCTCCAGGAGGATGAGGTGGTGCGCCTCGGGAACCGCTGCCGCGATTGTGGCAAGCGGTGACGTCTCCCGCTTCCGCGGTGTGCCGCCGGAGCCCGAGTCATCATCCTCCGCCTGCTTGCCATAGCGCGCCAGGAGGTCGGCAACGACGACGACTGGAGCCGCGCCGAAGAATGAGATTGTGCCGGCCGCCGAGATCACTCGCTCGGGCGTGGTCTCGCGGCCGTCGAGCCAGGTGGTGTTTGTTCCAGTGGGATCGAGTTCGGACGCCAGCGCGCGCGCCGAATCGCGCGCCAGGAGGCGGTCCGGCCCGAGAATCAGATGAATCATCGGCTGCCAGCCCGAGGCATGCCCTCTTCCGTGTGTGCGGGGAGCGGTGCAGGGTGGCCTCACCCGCCTGTGCCGTGTGCAACGGAGCCTTGAACCTGCTTTCGCAGGTGGGCGCCCCGACGCCGACGCATGTTTGCCCCGGCGCGCGGCTCCCGACTCGTTTTCTGTTGGCTCAAGACTGCGTAAGCAGCACGAACACCGCAGGATCGGCCGGACGGAGAGTAGTACCACTCAGGCCCCGGCGCGACAAGGGGAGGACCGGCGCGGCGGACGCTCGCGACGGGACCAATTCACGCGATGGAGTCGGTATCGTACGATGGGGCGATGCAGATGAGGTGCGCATGACAACAAACAATCGCTCGCTCGCCGGCCCCGAACCCCGCGTGGTGGTGACAGGGATCGGCGTCGTCTCTCCCCTAGGCCACGATGCGCCGAGCACCTGGTCCGGGATCGTCGCCGGACAGTCGGGTGTGGCGCCGATCACGCGCTTCGATCCCGAGGGATTTCAGACCCGCTTCGCCGCCGAGGTGAAGGCGTTCGACCCCGTGGCGCGGCTCGGCCGCAAGGACGCGCGGCGCACGGATCGCTACACTCACTACGCGGTCGCCTCGGCGCTCGAGGCGCTTGAGCAGGCCGGGCTGACGATTGACGAGCGGAACGCCGAGCGCGTCGGCGTACTGATGGGCTCGGGCATGGGCGGCGCGGAGACGCTCGACGCGGGGATGGAGACGGTGCTGACTGAAGGCCCCGGCCGCCTCAGCCCATTCTTCATGCCGATGTTTCTGGGGAACATGGCCTCGGGGACGGTGGCGATCGTCACCGGCGCCCGCGGCCCGAACTACGCGCCCGTTTCGGCGTGCGCCAGCTCGGGGCACGCCATCGGCGAGGCCGCGGCGATCCTGCGCCGGGGCGACGCCGATGTCATGATCGCCGGGGGGAGCGAAGCGCCGATGGCGCGGATGGTCGTCGCCGGCTTCAATGCCATGGGCGCGCTCTCGACCCGCAACGACGACCCGGCCGGCGCCAGCCGGCCGTTCGACGCGGCGCGCGACGGATTCGTCCTCGGGGAGGGCGGGGCGACGCTGATTCTCGAGACGGCCGAGCACGCCGCGCGCCGCGGCGCGCGCGTCCTGGCGGAATTGAGCGGGTACGCGACGACGGACGATGCCAATCATATGGTGCAGCCGGCGCCAGGCGGCGCCGGGGCGGCGAGAGCGATGCGGCTGGCGCTCGCATCGGCCGGGTTGCAGCCGGCGGAGATCGGCTACATCAACGCGCACGGCACGTCCACCCAGGTCAACGAAAAGCTCGAGACCCAGGCGATCAAGACGGCCTTCGGCGAGGCAGCCCATACCGTGCCGATCAGCTCGACCAAGTCGATGACCGGGCACCTCCTCGGCGCGGCGGGGGCGCTCGAGGCGGCAATCGTGATCCTGGCGATGCAGCATGGGATCGTGCCGCCGACGATCAACCAGACGACGCCCGACCCCGATTGCGACCTCGACTACGTGCCGAATGTGGCTCGCGCCGTCAGCTTCGACCACGCCATGAGCAACTCGATGGGCTTCGGCGGGCACAATGTCTCGCTGATCTTCTCGCGGGTTGCAGAGTAGGAACGGCAGCGGCCGTCCGGATGCATCCGGACGGCCGACGGGCGCTCGAGGTGCGCGAGCTATTCGAGGTAGCCGCGCAGCTTCCGGCTGTAGCTCGGGTGGCGCAGCTTGCGCAGCGCCTTGGCCTCGATCTGCCGAATCCGCTCGCGGGTGATGCCGAACTCGCGCCCGACTTCTTCCAGCGTCCGGAAGCGGCCATCCTCGAGGCCGAAGCGGAGCACGATGATCTTGCGCTCGCGCTCGGTCAGCTTGGCCAGCGCATCGCAGATCTGCGATTTCAGCAGCTCCTGCGAGGCGAGCTCCAGCGGATGCGGCATCGAGTCGTCTTCGATGAAGTCGCCGAGAAAGGCGTCGCCGTCCTGCCCGACCGGGGCCTCGAGCGAGATCGGGTGCCGCGAGACATCGAGGACCTGGCGCACCTTCTCGTCGGTGACATCCATCGCCCGCGCGATCTCCTCCTGGGTCGGCTCGCGCTCGAGGATCTGCTGCAGGCGGTGGCCGGTCTTCTTGACGCGGTTGATCGTCTCCCCGACGTGGACGGGGAGGCGGATGGTGCGGCTCTGGTCGGAGATGGCGCGGGTGATCGCCTGGCGGATCCACCAGGTCGCATAGGTCGAGAATTTGTAGCCGCGCTTGTAATCGAATTTGTCGGTCGCCTTCATCAGCCCGATGTTCCCTTCCTGGATCAGGTCGAGGAAGGAGAGACCGCGGCCGACATATTTCTTGGCGACCGAGACGACGAGACGAAGGTTGGCGCGAATCAGATGGGCGCGGGCGAGTTCACCGTCGAGTTTGTCGGCATCGAGCGCGGCGCGTTCTTCCGCGGTGAGATCTGGCTGCAGGAGCTGCTCCTCGGCGAGCTTGCCTCGCTCCATGCGCTTGGCGAGCCAGACCTCCTCCTGCATCGTCAGGAGATCCGTCTCGCCAATCTCCTGCAGGTAGAGGCGAACGGAGTCCCCGACGCCCGAGGCGATGTCATCCTCGTTCCCCGTACGCTCGGCCTGCTTGATGGAGGCGGCGTCGCGCGGCCGCGGGGTGGGTTTCGGCGGCGCCTGATCGAGGACTTCGATTCCCTCGGCGACGAGGGAGGAGTAGAAGTCCTCGAGAACGTCCAGGTGGTCTTCCGCGTTCGGGAAAGCGGCAACCACCTCGTCCGAGAGAAGGTAGCCCTGGTCTCTGCCCTTATCGATCAGGTTTGTGACCATCGCCTCTGTCACCACTTCCAGACGACGCGCGGCCCCGGTATGACGCGACAGGGGAGGGCGGGCATGGCGCGGACGGCAAACGAAAGCCCGCCGCGAAGAGCGCGGAGGGCCCGGCGCTACACGGGTACAGGTGGATGTCGACCAGTGCGGGCTGGCATTGTCCGCTCACTCCGCGACGATTGCGCGGGCGACTCTGGCGAATGGACGCTTGCTTGCCATAGTCTAGCGGAGCTTTGCCCATATTTCAAGAGGCTTGGGCGACGAACGATCTCCGAATCGACCACCGGCCAGCGGCTATACTCGTCTGTTGCGATGATCATTGGCCCCCAGCACCAGGAGCAGTACGATGTCAGGACACTCAAAATGGTCGACTATCAAGCGGCAGAAGGGCGCCGCTGATGCCAAGCGCGGCCAGCTTTTCACCAAGTTGGCGCGCGAAATCTCGATTGCCGCCCGGCAGGGTCTCCCCGATCCGGACGCGAACACCCGCTTGCGGCTCGCGGTCGACAAGGCGAAGGCGGCCAATATGCCGAAGGACAACATCGAGCGCGCCATCCAGCGCGCGGCCGGCGCCGGCATGGGCGACCAGTACGAGGAGATCTTCTACGAGGGGTACGGTCCGGGCGGCGCGGCGCTGATGATCCAGGCGCAGACGGACAACCGCAATCGCACGGTCGGCGAGGTGCGCGCGGTCCTCACCCGGGCCGGTGGCAGTCTCGGCGAGAGCGGCAGCGTCGGCTGGATGTTCGACCAGATGGGCGTCATCGAGATTCCAAGCGATGGTGCCGATCCGGATGAGCTGTCGCTCGTCGCCATCGACGCCGGCGCCGCCGATGTCGAGGTCGAGGACGGGGTGGTGGTGGTCTACACGGAGCCGGCCGATCTGCACCGCGTCCGCGAGACGATCAGCGCCGCCGGCCACGAAATCGATGCCGCGCAATTGACAATGCGCCCGAAGACGCTCGTTGCGCCCGAGCCGGAAGCGGCCGTAAAGGTCATCAGGCTCGTGGAGAAGCTGGAAGATCTGGATGATGTGCAGGAGGTCTTCACCAACGTCGATATCAACGACGACGTGCTCGCCTCCGCCATGTAGGAGTCTGCGAAGAAGGCCGCCGTCGTGATCGCGCTCGGATTCGATCCCGGCACGGCCCGCCTCGGCTATGGGGTCATCGCCAGCGAGCCCGATCCGACGGCGATCGACTACGGCGTCGTCGTCACCGATGCCGACGCGCAGATGGGCGACCGGCTACTGACGATCTATCTGGCGGTCGGCGAACTGATCGATCGTTTCCAGCCGGACGCGGTTGCGGTCGAGCGGCTCTTCTTCGCGCGCAACGTCACGACGGCGATGACCGTGGGGCAGGCGCGCGGGATCGTGCTGCTCGCGGCCGCGCAGCGGGCGATTCCGATCGCCGAGTACGCCCCATCCGAGATCAAGCAGGCCGTTGTCGGCTACGGGAAGGCGGACAAGCACCAGATTCAGGAGATGGTCCGCATCATGCTCGGCCTCGAGTCGCTCCCGACGCCCGACGACGCGGCCGACGCGCTGGCGGTGGCTATCTGCCACGTGCAGATCGCGCCGTTCCGCTCGCGGATCGGCGCGTAGCGTCATGGCGAAAGGGATGGCGCCGGCGCGACTGCGCCTCGACGACGCGCTCGTCGATCGCGGGATCGCCGAGAGCCGGTCCCGGGCGCGGGCGCTCATTCTGGCCGGCGATGTCCTGGTCAACGGGGCGCCCGTCCTCAAGGCCGGGGCGGCCGTTCATGACGGAGACGTCATCGCGCTGAAGGCGCCGCCGCGATTCGTCAGCCGAGGCGGAGACAAGCTCGACCACGCGCTCGATGCCTTCTCCATCGAGGTCGAAGGGCTCGCGGCGGCGGATTTCGGCGCGAGCACTGGGGGATTCACCGATGCCTTGCTGCAGCGCGGTGCGGCGCGAGTCTACGCGATCGATGTCGGGTATGGACAACTGGCCGAAAAACTGCGCACCGACGATCGCGTCGTCGTCCTCGACCGCGTCAACGCGAGGCATCTCGAGTCGCTCCCTGAGCCGGTCGATCTGGTCACGATCGATGTCTCGTTCATCGGCCTGCGGCTGGTTCTCCCGGCGGCGAGGCGGGTGCTCCGGGATAATGGTCGGATCGTGGCCCTGGTGAAACCGCAGTTCGAAGCTGGCCGAGGGGAGGTGGGCCGCGGCGGGGTGGTGCGCGATATCGAGACGCACCGACGCGTGCTCACGGGGATCTTTGCCACCGCGAGCGAGCTCGGCCTCGGTGTGCGCGGTCTCGAACGCTCGCCCTTGCTGGGGCCGGCCGGGAATGTCGAGTTCCTCGCGCTGATGCAACCCGGGCAGACCTCTATCCATGCCGCGGAGGCGATCGACCGGGTCCTTGCGGAAAGCGGAGCCGCGTGACCGATCCGCGACGCTCGCCATTCGACGATCTTCGCGCCGCGCTCGACGCCGCGGGCCGTGACTCCAATCGCCGGGTGAGCGATGCGGCGACCGTGCGCAGCGATCCCGGGCGCCAGCGGCGGGCCGGCATCCCGGAAGTCGTTCACGCCGAGCGCAAGCACGCCGTCGACGTCGCGGCAGCGCTGCGGCGGCTGGCGGAGGCGAACGGGCGCGCGCTGGCGAGCCGGGTGCCTGCCGGCGAAGCGGAGGCGATCCGCCTCCTGCTCGAGCCGGACCTGCTGGTCGAGGAGCACACGAGAGCACGATCCCTGGTCGTGGCGATTCCCGGCCGGGAGCGGCCCTCGAGTGGAGGCGTTGTCGGGGTCCTGAGCGCGGGAACCTCCGACATCCCGATTGCTGCCGAGGCGACGCTGATGGCCGCCGAAATGGGCGCGGATGTTCTCGAGGCGTGGGATGTCGGCGTCGCGGGCCTGCACAGGCTGGTCGAGCCGCTGGAGCGGTTCGCCTCCGCTGGCGTCGACGTCATCATCGTGGCGGCGGGGATGGACGGGGCGCTGCCGTCGGTCGTCGCCGGGCTGGTCGATGTGCCCGTGATCGGTTTGCCAACGTCCGTCGGCTATGGATTCGGCGCGGGAGGCGTGGGCGCCATGACGACGATGCTGCAGTCGTGCGCGCCGGGCCTCGTCGTCGTCAACATCGACAACGGGATCGGCGCCGGCTCAACCGCCGCGCTCATCGCCAATCGCGCGGGCGCCCTGCGTGGCAGGGGCTGAGTCGAGCGGAGCCTCCAGCGCGGCCGCGATCGCCTCCCGCGGCGACACCTCGCGGCGGGCGACTCGGGAGATCAATGCCGCGAGGTCGGGCGCGTGGGCCGCGGGGGCATTGAGACGGTGCTCGACGGCTGCACGGAGCCCGGTCAGGACTTCGACTCGGGCACGCCGCTCCCGGCGCGCGGCGAGCTCTCCGCTCTCCCCGAGCCAGGCCGCGTGCGCATCGATTGCCGCGAGGAGTTCGGCTACCCCGGAGCCAGTCGTGGCGACGGTCGGCAGAATCGGCGTCCGGCGTGCTCCGGTCTGATGCTGCATCGCGAAGGTTGAGCGCAAGGTGCGCAGGGTGACGTTGGCCTCCGGGTTGTCCGCCTTGTTGACGACGATGATGTCGCCGACCTCGAGAAGGCCCGACTTGATCGCCTGCACCCCGTCGCCGAGCCCGGGCGCCTCCACGACGACCACTGTGTCGGCGAGCGAGGCGATGTCCGTCCCATCCTGCCCGGCGCCGACGGTCTCGACGAGGATGATGGGGAAGGCGGCCGCGTCGAGCAGATGGACGAGATTCGCCGTGGCCCAGGCCAACCCCCCCTGCCGGCCACGACTCGCCATGCTACGCACGAAGACGCCCTCGTCGCGATGCGTGGCCATCATGCGGATGCGGTCGCCCAGGACCGCGCCGCCGGTCAGCGTGCTCGAAGGGTCGATCGCGAGCACCGCCACGCGCCGGCCGGAGGCCCGGATGGACTCGAGCAGCGCCGCGACCAGCGAGCTCTTGCCAGCGCCGGGAGGACCGGTGATGCCAACGACGTGCGCCTGTCCGGTCATCGGGTAGAGCCGCTCGAGGAGGGCGAGGCCGCGCGGGTCTTCGTTCTCGACCAGCGTCGCCAGGCGCGGCAGCGCTCGCGGGTCCGCGCCGCGCAGCCGCGCGATCATCTCCTCGACGTTCACCATGCCGCAGCGGGCGGGTGCGCGTGACGCCGAATGAAATCGACGATCGCGCTTAGGGGGGTGCCGGGGCCGAAGACCTCGGTGACGCCGAGCGCCTTGATCTCCGCGATGTCGGATTTCGGTATGGTGCCGCCGGCGACCACCAGGACGTCATCGAGCCCGCGCGCGTGGATCTCGTCCATGATCCGGGGGAAGAGCGACATGTGCGCGCCGGAGAGGATGCTGAGGCCGATGACCTGCACGTCCTCCTGCAGCGCGGCCGAGGCGATCATCTCGGGCGTCTGGAAGAGCCCCGTGTAGACCACTTCGAAGCCGGCGTCGCGCAGGGCGCGCACAAGCACCTTTGCGCCCCGGTCGTGACCGTCGAGCCCCGGCTTGGCGATGAGGACGCGAATGCGGGCGCGCGACGACGCGTCCGAGGCCGGGCTAGCCACAGGCACCCCTCCTTCGCGATCGCGGGGCGCATTTAGTAGACAAAGAAGCCCTCGCCGCTCTTCCGTCCCAGCTTGCGCGCCGCGACCATCGTCCGGAGGAGGCCGGCCGGCCGGTACTTGTCGTCGCCGAAATCGCGCTGCAGCGTCTCCAGGATATCGAGGCAGACATCGAGGCCGATCAGGTCGGCCAAGGCGAGCGGCCCGATGGGGTGCGCCATGCCGAGCTTCATCACCTCGTCGATCGCCTCCCGGCTCGCCACTCCCTCCTGTAGCGCGAAGATCGCCTCGTTGATCATCGGCAGGAGGATCCGGTTGCCGACGAACCCAGGGGCGTCGCGGACGACAACAGGCGTCTTGCCGAGGGTAGCGACGAACGCGACGGCGTCCTCGACCGTCTCGTCCGATGTCTCGAGGCCGCGCACGACCTCGACCAGCGGCAGCACCGGCGCGGGGTTGAAGAAGTGGAGGCCGAGGAAGCGGTCCGGGCGGCCCGAGGCGGTGGCGAGCGCGGTGATCGAAATCGACGACGTATTGGAGGCGAAGATCGTCGCTGGCCGGGCGGCCGCCGAGAGTTCGGCGAAGAGCGCGGATTTCGCCGCCAGCTTTTCGACGATCGCTTCGATCACCAGATCGGCCTCGGCAACGTCGGCGAGTGTGCCGGGCTCCAGGTGCGCCCGGAACCGCGCGATCTCCTCGTCGCCGCGCCGGCCCTTCGCCACGGCGCGATCCCACGCGGCGGACGCGGCGTCGATGCCCCGCTCGAGGCTCCCGGGGTCGACGTCGCAGAGGATCGCGGTGATCCCCGCCTCGGCGATGACCTGCGCGATGCCGCTCCCCATCGTGCCCGCGCCGACGATCAGCACCCGCGAAATCGCCGCCGCTTCGGTTGCCGCCGTCACGCTCCTGGCTCCCGCATCGTCCTGCTCCCGCTCATCATTCTCCGGATTGTACGTGCGGGCGGCGAGACTCGGCCGGGCCGGTCGATGTCGCGCCTCGCCCCGGCTCCGCCTCCCCCGCGGGTTCAGGGCGACGGTTGCAGCGATTCATTGCTGTCACGATCCCTTCGCTGCACCAGGCTAGCGCGCAGTCGGCCGCGGCGCCCACGAATTCCGGCAGGAGCCGCTCTTCCTCCGGGTTGAAGCGGCCAAGGACCTGCCGGACGGCTTCCCCGCGGCCGCGGCCAATGCCCATGCGCAACCGCGGAAAGGCATCGCCGCCGATCTCGGCGATGATCGACTTGAGACCGTTGTGGCCGCCCGAGCCGCCGCTGGCGCGCATGCGGATGGCGCCGAAGGGGAGATCGATATCGTCGGCGATGACGAGCGTCTCCTCCAGTGGGACGCGGTACCAGCGCATCGCCTCCCGCACCGAGGCGCCGCTGAGGTTCATGTAAGTCTGCGGTTTGACGAGGATGATCTTCTCGCCCGAGGCGAAGATTTCGAGGACCTCGGCCCGGAACCGGTTGCGCCGTTCGACCGGGGGCAGGCGACGAGCGATTTCGTCGACGACCATGAAGCCGAGGTTGTGACGGGTGTTAGCGTATTCGCGGCCCGGGTTCCCCAATCCGGCGATGATTTTCACAAGGAATGCGCCTCTCCGAAAACGTTGCGATCCGACGCGGATGCTATACTCCCGGCCAGATTTTGCCACGGCGGGAGCCAACTGCCGCCCCTGATTTCTGGTCTTCTACGCGAGGGCGCCCCCTGAATGTTTGGAATCGGATACCAGGAGATGTTCGTCGTCCTGGTGGTGGCCATGATCATCTTCGGCCCGAGCCGCCTGCCGGAGCTGGCCGGCCAGGTTGGCCGATGGGTTCGCGAATTCCGCAAGATGAGCTCGGACCTGACCGGCGAGTTCGAGAAGACCTTTGCCGAGGTTGACGAGGTCAAGAAGTCGTTCACCCGCGAGTTGCAGTCGATCCAGGACGAGGTCGAAGGGGTCGGCAAGAGCACCCGCGGCGAGCTGAAGAAGTCGGCCCGGCCCGCCACGGCGGGCAAGAAGGCGGTTGGCGCGGGCGCCAGCGCCGAGAGCGCCACAAATGGCAAGAGCGCCGGGGCCGCATCGGGCGCGAGTGGCTCGCGGAGCAAGAATCCCGCGCTCAAGACGACCGGCGCCAGTGCGTCCGGGGCGTCCGCGTTGGCGGGGACCGTGCCGCTGGCAACGAAGGCTGATCCGCTAGCCGATGTCTCATTCTTCGACGTCGAGTTGATCACGGCGAAGAATGGCAAGCAGAATGGCGCCGCGGCGGTCGAGGATGCCCTCGTCCGCGTCCGGAAGCGGCGGGCGGCCGGGTACGGTCGACGCGTTGTCGCATCCTGACGTCGCGCCCGGTTCCCGATCCGCCTTGCTAGAGCAACGACTGCAACCTACCTTCGATGCGGTTATGCCTCGGGCCTTCTCAACTGCCGAGCCGTCGCTGACCGGGGGTGGACGCTCGTATCCGCTTCGGTTTGAGGTCGTCCACACCGATGCCCAATCCGGCGCGCGGCGGGGACGCCTCACGAGTAGGCGCGGGGTGGTGGAGACGCCGGCGTTCATGCCGGTCGGGACGCAGGCGACGGTCAAAACCCTCCTGCCGCAGGAGGTCAGGGAGACCGGCGCCCGGATCATTCTGGCCAACACCTACCACCTGATGCTGCGCCCGGGTCTGGAGACGCTTGTCGCCGCGGGCGGTCTGCACGCGTTCATGGGGTGGGACGGGCCGATCCTTACCGACTGCGGGGGATTCCAGATCTTCAGCCTCGCCAGCAACGTGCGCGTTCGTGAATCGGGCGCGACGTTCCGCTCGCACATCGACGGCAGCGCCTGGGAGATGACCCCCGAGGAGGCGATGCGGTTGCAGGTTGGCTGGGGCTCGGATATCGCCATGGCCCTCGATCATCTGGTCGGGCTGCCGGCGGACGAGGCGACGGTGCGCGAGGCGACGGAGCGGACGCACCGCTGGCTCGACCGCTGCATCACCGCCTTCGCCGAGCTCGGCGGCCGTGAGAGGGGAGCGCTCTTCGGCATCTGCCAGGGCGGCATGAGCGCGGAGATGCGGCGCGAGAGCGCGCGGCGCGTGGCCGAGGCGGACGTGGCCGGGTGCGCCATTGGCGGCCTGAGCGTCGGCGAGCCGAAACCGGTGATGGCCGAGATGCTGGAGGTCGTCAATCCCATCCTCCCCTTCGACAAGCCGCGCTACCTGATGGGCGTCGGCTCGCCGGAGGATCTCTGGATGGGCGTCGCCCGCGGCGTCGATCTCTTCGACTGCGTCCTGCCGACGCGGCTGGCGCGGAATGGCGCGCTCTTCACGCCCGAGGGGCGCGTAAACATCAAGCAACGGCGCTTTGCAGGGCAACATGCGCCGCTCGACCCGAGCTGCGACTGCGTCGCCTGCACGAGCTTCACCGCTGCTTATCTGCATCACCTCTTCCGGGCGCGCGAGATTCTCGGCCTGCGGCTCGCCTCGATTCACAACCTTCGCTTCCTCGCCCGCGAGGCCGAGACGATTCGGACCGCGATTGAGGAGAACCGCTTCGCGGCCGCGCAGGCCGAGTTCGAGGATCGCTACCGCCCGGTCGGGGACGCGCGAGAGGGTTGATCGGCTACGGCGGCGTCGAGACGGATCGGAGGGGCAGAGGACAGACGGTACAATCCGGTCCTGACGCCCGGGAGAGGACGATGCGCCGATATGAGCCCGAGCTCGATCCGGAGCGATCGGGGCAGATCGTGACCGGGGTCGACATCATCGAGATCGCGCGCATCGAACGGGCGCTTGCCGACTTCGGCGACCGGTTTCTGCGTCGTGTCTACACGGAACGGGAGCGCGAGCGCTACGCCACCCGGGTTGCGGAGCTCGCGGCGCGCTTCGCGGCGAAGGAGGCGACCTCGAAGGCATTGGGCACCGGCATTCGCGGGATGCACTGGCGCGAGATGGAGATCCTCTCCAACCGGCGCGGGAAACCGATCCTAGTGCTCCATGGCGGCGCGGCCGAGCGCGCCGCGCTGCTCGGCCTCGTCGCATTCGACGTGTCGCTGACCCATTCGCGCACTGACGCGATGGCCTTCGTCGTCGGGTTGCGCGATGCAAGCGCTGCAGACCGCGGCGAGATGAAATGAGAGGGAGTCCTTGGCGCGCCAGATTGGCGGCTCACCGGAGCCGCGGCAGATCACGGAAGCATGGGCCGCAAGCGTCCTGCCTCGACGGGAGGCGGGCGCGCACAAGTGGGGCGTCGGCGGTCTCGTCGTCGTCGCCGGTTCGCCTGGCTACGCGGGGGCGGCTGCCCTCTGTTGCGCCGCCGCCGGTCGATCCGGGGCGGGGATCGTCTCCGCCGCGCTGCCCCGCTCCGTGACGTCCATCATTGTCGGGCTCGTTCCGGAGATTACCGTCGTCATCCTGCCCGAGGGGGAGAGCGCGTCGGTCGCCACGCGAGCGGCCGAGGCGATCGCGGAGCGGCTCGAGCGCTCGACGGCGATGGTCATCGGCCCGGGGTTGGGGAGCGATGAGGCCGCGCATGCGCTCCTTGCGGCGCTCTTCGGGGGCGGCAAGCCCCGGGGTGGCATCGGATTCGGTGCGCCGCGAAAGGGCGGAGCGGAGGCCGTTCAGAGCTTGGTATTCCGCTCGGGCAAGCCCGCTGTGGTCGATGCCGACGCACTCCGGTGGCTGGCAGGGCAGGAGCAGTGGTGGGAGCGTGTCGCGCCCGAGCAGCTTGTCCTGACGCCGCATCCCGGCGAAATGGCATCGCTGGTCGATGCCGAGGCGGGCGAGATCACCGCCGACGCGGCCAAGGTCGCCAGCGAGGCGGCCGCACGGTGGGGTCAGACGGTCGTCCTGAAGGGCGCGCCGACGCTTGTCGCCAGTCCCGACGGGGCGCTCTCTGCCGTCGAGACGCCGCCGGCGCTAGCGACAGCCGGGAGTGGCGATGTCCTTAGCGGGGCGATCGGCGCCTTCCTCGCGCAGGGGCTCTCGCCGCGCGACGCGGCCTCGCTCGCGGTCTACAGCGGCGCTCGCGCGGCCCGGCGCCTGAGCGAACGATATGGCACGCTCGGTGTGGTCGCTGGCGATCTCCCGCGCGCGATCGCCGAGGAGCTTGGCGCGCTGGAGGGGGCGCGGTCATGACGGAGCGCGGGGAGATCACGGTCCGAGACGTCATGCGGCGCGAAGTGCCGGTCGCCGCGCCCGATACGACCATCGCGGAGCTGGCGCGGATGATGGTCGAGCATCGGGTGCCCGGGGTGCCAGTCCTGCGCAACGACGAGTTGATCGGCATCGTGACCGAAGCCGATCTGATCCAGCGCGAGGCAACAGTCGACGCGCCGTCGGTCATCAGCATCCTCGACGCGATCATCGTCGCCGATGCTGGCACGCCGTTCGAAGAGGAGCTGCGCCGGGTGGTCGCGACGACTGCCGGTGAGCTGATGTCGTCGCCGGTCATCAGCATTCGGGATATCGCGACGCTGACGGAACTGGCGACACTGATGCTGCAGAAGCGAATCAACCCGATCCCGGTCATCGACGAGTCGCGCCACATCGTCGGGCTAGCGACCCGAACCGGAATCGTGGAGATCATCGCTCGGCTCGAGTCGGGCGCGGCCGGGCCGGCCGGTACCTGAGCCGAGCGAGACATCGCCATGGCCGGCACGCCGACAGAGGAAGAGCCGCTGCGCGCGACCCGGGCGATCGTCGACCTCGACGCGATCGCCGGTAATCTCCGCGCGCTCAAGGGGCTGCTGCCCGAACAGACCCGGGTCATGGCCGTCGTCAAGGGGAATGGCTACGGACATGGCGCGCCGTGGATCGCGCGGGCGGCGCTCGATGCCGGCGCATCGCTGCTCGGGGTGGCGACGGTCGACGAAGGGAGTGAGCTACGGGACGCGGGGATCGACGCGCCGACCATGATTCTCGGCTCGATCGATCCCATAGAGGCGCAACGAGCCTGCCGGCTCGGTCTCGAAGTCAGCGTCGCCGACGAGCGCCTGCTGCGGGCGGTGCAGGATGCCGCGCGCGCTCCCGGCATGTCTGGCCCGATTCCGGTGCACCTCAAGGTCGACACTGGGCTTCGCCGCTACGGCGTACTCCCTGACGAAGCGGTCGACCTCGCGCTCGCCATCGCGCGCGATCCGCTCCTCCGATTCGCCAGCGCCTTCACGCACTTTGCCTCGGCCGACCAGCCGCAGGAGCCGTTCACGGCGACCCAACTGGAGCGGTTCGCGCAGGCGATCGAGGCGATGCGGAGCGCCGGCGCGCCGCCGGAGGCCCGCCACGTCGCTAACAGCGCGGGAATCCTCGGCGGCTGGAGCGGCGATTGCGAGATCGCCCGCGCGGGGATTTCGCTCTATGGCGTACCGCCGTCGGAGGAGATGTCGTTGCCGCCGGGGATGCGGCAGGCGTTCCGACTGGAGAGCCGCGTGATGCGCGTGATCCCGATCGCGGCCGGCGATAGCGTCGGCTACAACCGCGCCTTTATTGCCGAGCGCCCGACGTCCGCGATGCTGATCCCCATCGGTTATGGCGATGGCTACCGGCGGGCGCTGGCGGGGACGTCCTGGGTTGGCATCGAAGGCCGCAAGGCGCCGCTTCTCGGCCGGGTCTCGATGGATCAGATCGTGGCCGAGGTTCCGGAAGGGCTCACCGTGCGCCCGGGTCATCGGGTGGTGCTTGCAGCCGACGACCCGGCATCGGGCGCGCCGAGCATCCACGACCTGGCCGGCATGATGGGCACGAACGCCTACGAAACCCTCGTCGGGTTCAGGCGCCGCATCCCGCGCGTCTATCTTCGGGGCGGGGAATATCTTCCGGCCGGATCATGGGGAGAGCCAGGCACTGACGACGGGTGATGGAAATCAACCCTCGGCAGAGAGGCCGGCGGCTACGCGTTTCAGGTTGTCGATGTCACGCCGGACAACGAACGTGCGGCCGCTCATGTCATCACGCACGTAATTGAGGGTGCGGTCGTCCATCCAGCGATAAATCGTTGGGCGCGTCACGCCGAGTTGTTGCGCGGCGTTGCCGATGCTGACCAACTCGGTAGGGTCATACGCGCGATACTTCGCCAGGGCGAGCATGCGCCCGAGCTCAGTGTCCCAGAACGAGCGGGGAACCGTGTAATCCTCGGCGGCGGCCGGCCAGAAGAGGACCTGCAGCACCGAGTCGATCGCCGAAAGCACGAGATCCTTCTGCTCGCGCACCTCGCCGCGCGCGAGGTCGGCGAGGCGCTGCAGATCGCGGCCGAGCGGGCCACCGCGCAAATCTTCGAGCGTTAGCTCCCTGAAGGAGTCCGGGTGTAGCTGGCCGATCATGCGGTGGTGCTGGCTATAAACGAGCTGCAGGGCATCATCGATCGCGGCCTGATAGTCCGGTAGCCCTGAGTCCACGGGTTCTCCTTTCGTCCGTGCGGCAAAACCGGCTTATCAGCGAAATCGTAACGAGTACGGTCAGAGTGTACGCTCGGCCCTTAAGAGGGTCAACGGCCAACTGTCCTGAGCGGGGAAACCGGTACCGTTGGTGGAATATTGCGGCGCGCACCCTTTGAATGTGCGGTGTCGGTGACACGTCGTCAACGAGAGATTCTGAGGATGCCGCGTGCAGGGCGCCGCCCGGGTCGACGCTCAGTGGCCGGTCATCATGCCGCGCACGGCGAGCCCGAAGATGAAGAGGGCGATCAGGCTGTAGATCGCGAGCGCCTG
>JADYYO010000048.1 GCA_020853615.1 Thermomicrobiales bacterium | reverse complement strand
TAGGCGACGACCAGCACGACGACCAGCAGCGCGATCGGGTAGTCGAGGAAGCGGGCGCGCTCGCGGAACTCCTCCCAGCGCGGGCCCCACTGGTAGCCGACCGCCGCCAGCGCCAGGCTCCAGAGGAAGGAGCCGGCGAAGGTGTAGAGGGCGAAGCGGCCGAACGGCATGCGCGCCACCCCGGCCGGGAGCGAGACGAAGGTGCGCACCACCGGCGCCAGCCGCGCCAGAAAGACGGTCGCCTCGCCCCAGCGCGCGAACCAGCGGTCGCCCCGCTCCAGATCCTTGCGCGTGATCAGGACCCAGGGGCCGTAGCGCTCCAGCAGCGGCCGCCCGCCGTAGGCGCCAATGCCGTAGGCCAGGATCGAGCCGAGCAGGTTCCCGACCGCGCCGAAGAACCCGGCCTGCAGCACCCCCGGCCAGCCGAGGCCATGCTCGGCGACCAGCAGCCAGCCGGCCAGCGGCATGATCACCTCGCTTGGGAACGGGATGCAGGCGCTCTCGATCGCCATGGCGAGGACGACCCCCAGCCAGCCGAAACGGTCGAAGAGCGAGCGAGCGACCTCGATCGCCGCCGTCTCGATGCCGTGCATGCCCGCAACCTCCCGGAATGCGCCCGCGTTCAGGCGCGCGATCGAGCGCGAAAGCCCGAGCGCGGCCGTCCTGCTCCCGCCGCGCCGTTGGCCGGGGTGGTGTAGCACACCTCGCCCGTCCCTCGCGGAATGATGCCGGCAACGGGGCCATGGACTGTGCGATGCTCTCTCACCGTGGGCGAGAGCGTGGGCAGGAGGGGGAACCGGCGCATGACGACGACATTCACCGCGGCCGACGCGGAGTTGACCCGGCGGATCGGGGTGACCGATCTCCACAGCGACCTGCCGCTGGCGCTGCTGAAGCGGCGGCACGATGGCATCGAGGGGTCGCTGCGCGACGAGGGGCTGCCCCGGCTGCGGGCCGGAGGCGTCACGGCCGTCGTCTGCGCCATCTACATCGATTCCGCCTACCTGCCCGAGGGCGCGCTGCGCCGCGCGGTGCAGCTCGTCGACGCGCTGAACGAGGAGATCGCGCTCTGCGCTGACGAGATCGCCCTGGCGCGCTCGGCCGCCGACATCGCGCGCGTCACCGGCGAAGGGAAGATCGCCGCGCTCCTCGCCTGCGAGGGGGCCGAGCCGTTCGGAAACGACCTGGCGGGGCTGCGCCTCTTCCACCGGCTCGGTATGCGCATGCTCTCCTTCGCCTGGATGCGACGGACCGCGTTCGGCGATGGCGCGTGGGAGAACGACTCACGCGGCGGGCTGACCCGCCTCGGCCAGCAGGCGATGCGGGAGATGAGCCGGCTGGGGATCATCCCCGACGTCTCCCACGCCTCCGACCAGACGACCTGGGACATGCTCGACGCCTCGACCGGCCCGGTGATTGCCAGCCACTCCAACGCCTGCGCCATCCACGACCACCCGCGCAACCTGACCGACGAGATGATTCGCGCCATCGCGACCACGGGCGGCGTCGTTGGCGTGGTGGCGGTCGCTGGCTACATCGCCGGGAGCGAGGCGACGATCGCGCGCTGGGTCGACCACGTCGACCACATCGTCGACCTCGTCGGGATCGACCATGTCGCGGTCGGCGGCGACTTCTTCGACGAGATCGAGGCGATGGGCGCGCACGGCGACATCCCGGCTTGGGGACCGCCGGGCGGGCTTGGCCCGCTGACCGTCAACGGCATGCATGGCTGGGCCGACCTCCCCGGCCTCACCGCCGAGCTCCTCCGCCGCGGCTACCGCGAGGCGGATCTCCGCAAGATCTACGGCGAGAATTTTCTCCGGGTGCTGCGGCAGGTCGCCGGCGGGTAGGACTGCCGGCGACCTATCCGTCGTGAAGCCGCTGCCAGTCTGGCGGCGCTCGCTTCGCCGCCCTCATCACGGGCGGTGGCGTCGCCTCGTGGAATAGACCGGCGGTTCCCAACGTCTCACTCTCCGTGAGCGCCACGCGCCGCGCTGCATGCAGGGCGAGCGTTCGATCACGGGCAGGGCGTGGCGCATCACATCCGCGTCCCCTCGCGGTTGTAGAAGGGAAGACTGATGACCAGGCCGCCACACGCGGTCACGAGGTGAGACGCACCGCGATGATCGATAAGGAAGTCACCATCATGGCCATGGAGAAGGAGCGCGAGCTGCTGCTGAGTCAGCTCGCCGAGGAGACCCGGATCCGGCAGGCGTTGGCGGCAGGAACGCCTGCCGCCAGGGTGCCGTGGAGGCCGGCGCCCTTCCGGTTCGTCTGCCGCGCGCTCGACATCGTGCAGCCGATCGACTGGAGGCGGGCGCCGGTGCGGCGGGGCCAGCGCGCGCCACGCGCCACGGCAGATTCACGCGGCGTGGCGTGAGCCCGTGTCCCGTCGCCGGTACGGAGGGGAGGGCTGGGTACACTCCTGATGATGGGCACGCGCGACCGCCACCGAGGCGCCGTGGCTCCCGTCCACGTCATGCGAGGAGACGACGACGAACTGGTCCGCCCGCCGGCAGCGGCTTGCCGAGTTGCTGAAGACGGTCATTCCGGAAGGCAAGGGGTTCGAGGGGACCCGCTATCTCGCCAAATGGCTCGTGCTGGGCACGGCCATCGGCCTCATCGCGGGGTTCGGCGCGGTCATCTTCATCCGCGCCATCGGGCTGGCTACCGATCTCTTCCTCGGCGCGATCGCCGGCTACATTCCCCCTGGCCCGTTCGGCGAGGGCGCGGCCCCGGTGGAGGCGATCGGCCGTCCCTGGCTGCTGCCGGTGGCAACCGGTCTCGGCGGCCTCCTCTCCGGCATCATCGTCTTCTCGCTCGCGCCGGAGGCGGAGGGGCACGGCACCGATGCCGCCATCGCCGCCATCCACTTCAACGCCGGCCGCCTGCGGGCGCGCGTCGCCCCGGTGAAGCTGGTCGCCTCGGCGATCACTATCGGCAGCGGCGGCTCCGGCGGGCGCGAGGGGCCGGCCGCGCAGATCTCGGCCACCTTTGGCTCGGTGCTGGCGACGTGGCTCGGGCTGAGCGCGCAGGACCGCCGCATCGCCGTCGCCGCCGGGATGGGCGCCGGCATCGGGGCTATCTTTCGCGCCCCACTGGGCGGGGCCGTGATGGCGGCCGAGATCCTCTACCTGCACGATCTCGAGGTCGAGGCGCTCATCCCGGCGCTGATCGCCTCCATCGTCGGCTACAGCGTCTTCGGTCTCTTCGAGGGGTGGGAGCCGATCTTCGGCGCGCAGCCGGGGCTCGGCTTCGAAAATCCCGTCACGCTCGTCTCTTACGCGCTGCTCGGCATCGTCTGCGGGCTGGTCGGGCTCCTCTACGCGAAGTCGTTCTACGGCATCGAGGCGCTCTTCCGGCGCGTGCCCCTCCCGCGCTGGGTCAGGCCGGCGCTGGGCGGCCTCCTCGTCGGCCTGCTCGGGTTGGTCGTCGCCGGGGCGATTCACACCGGCTACGGCTGGGTGCAGGTCGCCATGAGCCCGGAGCTGCTGGCGCTCCCGCTCTGGCTCGTGCTGGCGCTCCCCTTCGCCAAGATTCTGGCCACCTCCCTCTCGATCGGCTCCGGCGGCTCGGGCGGGATCTTCGGGCCGGGGATGGTGATCGGCGCCTTCGTCGGCGCCGCCTTCTGGCGCGTCGGCCACGGGGTGCTGCCCGCCCTGCCGGCGAGCCCGGCCCCGTTCGTCATCGTCGGCATGATCGCCCTCTTCGGCGGCATCGCCCACGCCCCGCTCGCCATGATGCTGATGGTCGGCGAGATGACGGGCAACCTCTCCCTCCTCGCCCCGGCGATGATCGCCGTCGCCCTCTCGACCGCGCTCGTCGGCGACGCCACCATCTACCGGAGCCAACTGCCCGACCGGGGCAGCGCGCCCGCGCACCGGGTGCGCCTCAGCTTCCCGCTCCTCTCGTCGCTGCGCGTGCGCGATGCGATGGTCGCCTTCCATGGCGGTCCGGGGCCAGAGGGGGCGAGTGGTGCGGAGCAGGTGCCGGCGCTGGCGCCCGACGAGGGGCTCGACGACGCGCTCGAGCAGCTCTCGACGGCGGGAGTCAGCAGCGCCCCTGTCGTCGCGGAGGGGCAGACGATCGGTGAGTTGAAGACGCGCGACATCGTCGCCGCTTACAAGGGGGCGCTCTCGCGCGGCGTGCGCCGGTCGCAGCGGCTGGGGCCGGAGAGCGAATTGCTGGAAGCGCGGCTCGATGCGGAGTCGCCGCTGACCGGGCGGATGCTGCGGGAGGTCGCCTTCCCAGGCGATGCGCTCGTCGTCTCGATCCTGCGCGACGGCGAGACGATCTTCCCGAAGGGGACGACCCTGCTGGCGGCAGGGGACCGCGTCCTCCTGCTGACCGATCGACGTGGCGAAGACGCCGTCAAGCGCTTTCTCGAGCAGCGGACGCGGAGCGGCGCGCGGGAAGGGGGCGAGTGACGATGGCGATCGGCGACGCCCGGCCGTCAGGGCTGCTGCGCCGGCTCCTCCGGGCGCCGATCTGGCTCTACCGTCTGGGGCTGGGGCGGCTGCTCGGCCATCGCTTCCTCCTCCTCACGCACCGGGGGCGCAAGAGCGGGCAGGCGCGGCAGACGGTGCTCGAAGTCGTGCGCTACGACCCGGCGACGCGGGAGTGCGTCGTTTTCTCCGGGTGGCGGGGCGAAACCGACTGGTACCGCAACATCGTGGTCCACCCTGCCGCGCTTGTGGAGAGCGGCGGCGCGCGCTATGTTCCCGAGCAGCGACTCCTCGCCGATGCCGAGGTCGCCGCCGAGCTGCGCGATGCCTATGCGCGTCACCCGATCGAGCTGCGGGAGGGGATCGGCCGCATCTTCGGCCTGACGATCGACGGCAGCGATCGGGGATTCGCGGAGGCGGCCCGCTTCTTTCGAGGCGTCGTTTTTCGGCCGCGGGAGCGCGCCGCGAATGCAGGGGCGAGTCGCGGTGCTCATACGGGAGAGGGTGGAGATCTCGAGTAGGAGCGACCGCGGCTCGGCCATATCTTGCCAGAATTTTGCGCCCGTGTCATATATGACACGTAGACGTCATTTTTCCCGCGCTTCCGCGAAATTGAGACGAATTGAAGATGACCTTCGGCGAGGAGCGCGCTCGCCTTCTCGGACGCCATGGCGCTGCGGGATGAGCGGGATCGGCGTGATCGGCGACATCCACGGGTTCCCCGATGTCTTGCGCGGCCTGCTGCGCGACGCCGGGCTGCTCGGCTCGGGCGATGCATGGACCGGGGGCAGTCAAGTTCTCTGGTTCATGGGCGACCTCGTC
>JADYYO010000047.1 GCA_020853615.1 Thermomicrobiales bacterium | reverse complement strand
CGCATCTCCGGGGTGTACTTGTTGCCGAAGTTGGTCAGCATCGTCGCCACATTCATCGTCGCGTCGCTGCCGGAGAAGCGATACGTATCGGGGAAGAGGTAGCCCTCCAGGCTCTGGTCCGGCGGGAGGTCGGCCAGAAAGTCGAACTGCGAGCGGTCGATCTTCTTGACGGCGTCGAGGAACGCCTGCGCACCACCCTTGCCGCCGAGCCGGGCGTACTCCTCGGCGATCTGCTCGGTGCGCCACCCCTCCGGGATCGTGATGTCGAACAACTCGGGAACCGTCGCCGTCGATTCCTGCGCCACTTCCTGCGCCGCCGGCGCCGCCCCGGTGATGCGGTCGACGATCTGCGGCACGCTCATCCCCTTGCGCAGGGTGTAGGTGCCGGGAACCAGTGCGCCGCTCGAGAGCCGGAGCTGCCCCTCGAAGAGGATCTTCGAACGGATCAGCCCCTGCTTCTCCAGCTCGGCGGCGACATCCTCCGGCGCCTGTGAATCGAGGATGGAGACCATCACCGGCTCGCCGGTATCCGCCGGGCGGGCCATATTGGTGGCGTAGGAGTAGGCCCAGACGCCCCCGGCGATCATCACGATCGACAGGGCGGCGATCGTCATGATCTTGAGTGACTGTGTAAAGACGCGCAACACGCGAACGAGTTCCTCCTGATGACAGCCAGTTCGCTCTCGCGGCGGCTGGCATCGCCAGCCGCCGCGCGCTCGTCATCGCCATAATAGGGAGCATGGAAGCGCGCAACAACCAGAACGCCCGTCTGGCAAACATCGCCGAACGCAATTTCGCGCGCGCGCCGCTCGTCGTGATCGCCGGCCCGACGGCGGTTGGCAAGACCTCGCTCGGGATCGATCTCGCGCTGGCCTTTCGCGGCGAGGTGGTCAACGCCGACTCGCGCTACCTCTACCGAGGCTTCGATATCGGCGTCGCCAAGCCGGACATCCTGGAGCGCCGCGGCGTCTCGCACCACCTGATCGACATCCTCCCGCCCGACGGCGACATGTCGCTGGCGCGCTACCAGGATCTCGCCTACGCGGCGATCGCCGGCATCCACGGCCGCGGCAATCTCCCGATTCTCGTCGGGGGCACGCCGCTCTACGTCAATGCCATCGTCGAGGGGTGGCAGATTCCGCGCGTGCCGCCGAATCCCGCGCTGCGCTCCGCATTGGAGGCGGAAGCCGCCGACGCCGGGGTGAGCGCGCTCGCCGACCGGTTGCGCGCGGTCGACTCCGTCGCCGCCGAGCGAAGCGGCACGAACCTGCGCCGCATCATCCGGGCGCTCGAGATCTTCGAGACGACCGGCATCCCGATGTCGGCGCAGGAGGGGAAGGGCCCTCCTCCATACGACGCGCTCGAGATCGGTCTGCGCATGCCGCGAGAGCAGCTCTACCAGATCATCGACGCCCGGGTGAGCGAGCAGATCGCGCGCGGCCTGGTGGAGGAGTTGCGCGCGCTACGGGAGGGGGGCGTGGCCGACGACGCGGCGGCGATGAGCAGCCTCGGCTACCGGCAGCTCCTCCCCTATCTCGAGGGCGCGTCCAGTCTCGATGCGGCGGTCGAGCGGATCCGGCACGACACGCATCGCTACGTCCGCCATCAGGAGACGTGGTTGCGGCGCAACCCGCGCATCGTCTGGATCGACGCTGCCTCCCCGGGCTGGCGAGAGGAGGCCGCAGAACTGGTCCGCGCCTTCCTCGCCGCCCGCGGCCGCTGAGCTGGTCATCTTGCCGGAGCCGCGTCCAGCTCCCCGTATACTTGATGGGGCGGAATCTTCATTTCGCGATCCTCTTCATGGAAAGGCAGACGTTTGGATCGCCAGGCATACGTCGAGAACATCGTCGATCACTACGAGCACCCGCGCAACAAAGGCCGCATGGATGACGCGGACGTGCAACTGGGAGGCGGCAACCCCGGTTGCGGCGACCTGATCACCATCTACGCGAAGATCGGCGATGACGACCGGATCGAGGCGATCAGCTTCGAGGGCGAGGGGTGCACGATCAGCCAGGCGGGCGGCTCGATCGTCACTGAGCTCGCCAGGGGCCGGTCGCTCGAGGAGATCGCGGCGATGGGTCTCGAGGAGATCACCGACGAGATGGGCGAGGAGATCGTCAGGAGCCGGGTCCGTTGCGCGACGCTAGCGCTCGGCACCCTGCAGGCGGCCGTCGACCAGTTCCGGCGCGACCGGGAGCGCCGCGAGGCCGGCCTGCCGCCGATCGAGCGAAAGCCCTTCGAAGTCTGATCGGACTCCCGCGCCGGTGTCGGCGGCCAGGATTCATCCGGCCCAACGGAGCGCTGCATCTTCGCCAAGGTGGCCTGATAATCGGCTCGACCGATTCCGCGTGACAGACGGAGCGATGGCGCGATGCGCAGGCAGCCTCTTCCCCACCGCAGCCGTGGCGCATCGCGCTCCGCCGAGTTCGTAGCGGCGTGAGCGTGAGCGAGAGGGTTCCCGAAATCGCGCTCAGCGCCGCATGGCACGCGGGGGACATCCCCGGCACCCTGGCGACGGTCGCTGGCGAGCCGGTGCAGGTCATCCACCGCGGCGCCTGGAGCCACGGGCTCGGCCCTGACTTTCAGGATTGCCTCCTCCTCTTCGCCGGCCGCGAGCTTCGCTCCGGCAGCGTCGAGATACACCTGCGCACGCGAGGCTGGGTCGACCACGGCCACCACCTCGACCCGGCGTACGACGCGGTGATCCTCCATGTCGTGGCGCGGCACGATGGGACAGAGACGCGGCGCAGCGACGGCGCGCTCGTCCCGGTCGTCGAGGTCGGCGCAATCGACCCGGCGTGCGTTCCCGCGATGGCCGGTTGGGCATGGGATCGGGTCGGGGGCCAGGTCTGCGCCGAGGCCGCCTGCCGGGAGAACCCCGCCCCGATTCGCGCCATCCTCGACCACCTCGGGGATCTCCGCCTCGCCGGCCGATCGGCCCGCATCGAAGCGCGGCTCGCCGCCGAACCGCCGGGGCACGTTCTCTGGTCGGAGTTGCTCGACGGCTTCGGCTTCTCCGCCAACCGCGAGCCAATGCGCGCCCTGGCCGTCCTCGCGCCCATCGACCGCCTGGAAGCGCTCGTGCTGGCGACCCCCGCGCGTGACCGTCATCCGACCGCGCGCGGCCTCCTGTTGGGACTCGCCGGTTTTCTCCCCCTCTCCCCCGCCGAAGCGCATCTTGGCCGGCTGGCCGCGGAGGAGCTCCGCGCCCTCGAAGCCGCGTGGCAGTCGCGAGGCGCGCCCTGGCACGACGTGGCGCTCTCGCCAGCAACCTGGACGCGGGCCCGCGTCCGTCCAGCGAATCACCCCGTGGCGCGGCTGCTCGGCGCGGCAAACCTGCTGCACGCCAGCGCCACGCGCGGCGGCCTCCTCGCCGGCATGCTCGAGCTCCTGCAGCAGGGAGACGCGCTCATTGAGGGGATTCGTGACTTGACCGGGAGCGCCGCTCCCTCGCGCATCGGCGTCGACCGGGCTATCGACATGGCAGTCAGCGGCATCATCCCGTTTGCCCTCGCGCTCGCCGCGCACACGGGCGATGCGCGGCTTCTGGATGACGCCTCGGAGCAGTGGCAGCGGCTTCCGGCCCCGGAGGCCAATGCCGTCACGCGGCGGGCGAAGCGGCAGATTGCCGGGACGGCACCTCTCGGCTGCATCGGTGCCCGCGCGGCGCAGGGCCTGATCCATCTTGACACAACCCTCTGTCAGCCGCGCCGCTGTTTCGAATGCCCGATTGCCGCCGCCCAGCTCGCTGTCAAAGGTCACTAACCCTCCCCATTCGCGAAGATGTGCGAGTTTGGCACGTATGCCTGACTCGAGAATTTGGCCCACGACGGCTCCCTCTTCCCCTCTTCACTCGTCAGCGCGTCGGTTTTCCGCTCGATCTCTTTCATTTTCCAAATTGTCACAGGATAGTTCATCCCATCCATGAGTACTATCTATTGACATTGCGACAAATCTTGCAATTGTCCTTTCTTCCTGTAACCTTGAAGCTGTCACAGGGGATTGGATAGGGGTCATTTGACCTTCCGTCCCGAGGGATGACGGCGGGTCAGACCCGTTTCGCCGCCGTCACAGCCGTCATTGGGCGTCCGCGAGCGGTGGCGTCGGTTCGCCCATCATCGAGGGAGCAAGTGAGCATGAACGCCCGCAGGTTCGATTCGCTCACCGTGGCCGTGACGGCCGGCGCACAGCGTGCGAGCCGGCGCATGGTGCTACGAGGTCTGGCAGCAGCCGCTGCTGCCGCCGTGACGCCGGGTGTCGCCCGGGCGTTCGATGGCGGCGCGCTCGGACCGGCGCCGGCAACGACCAGTCGCGGCGCCTGCGCCAGCGGCGCCGATTGCGGCCCATTCGAGATCTGCCTGAACGGCGTCTGCACGCCGCGCCAGGCCGTCGGGGGCGAAAACCAGCCGGTCGCCGGGGAGACGACGGGCGCCACGACCCCGTCGACCAGCCCCTCCCTTCCGACGGCGACTGAGGTTCCCGGCACGACCGCGGTGACACCGCCCGAGGCGACGGCCCCGGCCGGTGTCGGCGGGCTGATCCAGCCGGGTCAGCCGTTGCCGGCGCGCATCTATGCCGGCCGCTGCGGTTCGCTCGGGGCGAATGCGGCGTTCCAGCTCATCGACGTGGGCGCGGAAGGCGCGGCCGCGAGCGAGACGCAGGAGGGAGCGCTTACGGCGATCCCCGCGGAGTTCAGCACAACCGTCGTCAACGCCACGCTCGCCGATCTCCTCGGTTCCGCGCATGCGATCGACGTTCGCGTCGATGATGCCGACCCGGCAACCTCGGTCGCCTGCGGAGATATCGGCGGCCCGGTCGAGAGCGGGCCCAACGGCAACGAGCTCGCGGTCGGCCTGCAGGAGCGCGGGCAGTCGTCCTACTCCGGGATCGCCTGGCTGCAGGAGCAGGCCGATCGCACCCTGGTCCGCGTCTTCCTCGCCCGTGGCCTGGAGGAGGGCAATGCGGTCGCCGCGGCGCAGCCGGCGGCGACAGTCGCGCCCGAGACGACGGAGGCCGCACCGACCCCGACCGCCGCCCCGGCGGCGACCGAAGAGGCGCAGGCCGCGGGAACGCCGGTTCCGACGGCGCTTAGCCCGATCGGCCCCGGCACCCGCGTCGTCACCACGATCGACGTCAACCTGCGGTCCGCGCCTGTCGATGACCCCGACAACGTGCTCACCATCCTGGGCGAAGGCGTCGAGCTGGAGGTCACGGGAACGCCCGAGAATGGCTGGGTGCCCGTCACCGAGCCCTCCTCCGGCGAGACCGGATTCGTCAGCGATCAATTTGTCCGCATCGTCAGCTGACCCGGCCACCGCCCGGTCAAGCGGCAAGGGAGCCGGCGTTGAGCCGGCTCCCTTGCGTTATCCCCCTCATACGGATTCCGGGTAATCACTGCCGCCTGGCCTTGCCCAACCCTCACCCCCAGCCCCTCTCCCACTCCGGTGGGCGAGGGGAGCGTGTAGCGAGATGGCGCGATAGATTCGCTCCCTGGTTCTGGTAAGCCACGTGAGATGTTCCGGGACGATACGCGTCCCTTCTGTCACGACGTTTCGATGTCAACCCTCCCCTCTCCCACTGCGGTGGGAGAGGGGCCGGGGGTGAGGGTTGGGCCGTGGCAACGCGGCAGTGAGTATCCGGATTTCGTATCACCCATCCACCGCCGGCGCGGCCGCCGCACGACGCGCTGTTGACACTTCACCATGCCCCTCCGCTATAGTCCGGCCGCTCACCATGCGCTGCGCCCCCGCGATTCCCGCGACCGGGCATTCCTCGCCTGGCAGCCAGAGGAGAAGAGATCGCTCATGATCGGGAAGGGCATCATCGGGGTCGAGGAGCTCGCCGCGCTCGTCAACGACGGCGCGATCGACACCGTCGTCACCGCCGTCTGCGACATGCAGGGCCGGCTGATCGGCAAGCGCGTCACTGGGCAGTTCTTCATCGAGCAATGCCTCGACCATGGCACGCATCTCTGCACCTACCTCCTCGGCACCGACATGGAGATGAACACCCCCGGGGGCTACGCGCTCATGAACTGGGAGTCGGGGTACGGCGATTATCTGAACCGCCCCGACTGGGCGACGCTGCGCGTCATCCCCTGGCTGGAGAAGACCGCCCTCGTCCTCGGCGACGTCGTCGACGAGGCGAGCGGCGAGTTGGTGCCAGTGGCCCCGCGCTCGATCCTGCGGCGCCAGATCGCGCGCGCCGCGGCGATGGGCCTGCGCCCGAAGATGGCCTCGGAGTTGGAGTTCTATCTGCTGCGCGACACCTACGAAGAGGCGGCCGACAAGGGGTGGAGCGGCCTGCGCACCTGGGGCTGGTACAACGAGGACTACCAGCTTCTGCAGGCGACGAAGGGCGAGCCGATCTACCGCCAGTTCCGCAACCTGATGACGCGGGCGGGCATCCCGATCGAGTTCTCCAAGGGCGAGGCGGCTCCAGGCCAGCACGAGGTGAACATCCAGTACGCCGATGCCCTCGAGGCGGCCGACCGGGCGGCGATCTACAAGCACGGGGCGAAGGAGATCGCCCATCTCAACGGCTGCTCCATCACCTTCATGGCCAAGCCGGACGAGTCGTGGACGGGGTCGTCGAGCCACGTCCACATGAGCCTCTGGGATCCCGCTGGGGAACGGAATCTCTTTGCCGATCCGTCCGGCGGCGAAATGTCGACGGTGATGCGCCACTTCCTCGGCGGCCTGCTCGCTGGCGCGCGGGAGCTCTCCCTCTTCGTCGCCAGCACCATCAACTCATACAAGCGCTACGCGGTCGCCTCTTGGGCCCCGGTCAACGCCGTCTGGTCCCGGGACAACCGCACCTGCGGCTTCCGCATCGTCGGGCACGGATTCTCACTGCGGATCGAGGACCGGCTTCCGGGCGGGGATGCGAACCCCTACCTGGCCTACGCTGCGATGCTCGCGGCCGGGCTGGACGGCGTCGAACGGGGGATCGAGCCGCCGGAGGAGTTCCGGGGCAATGCCTACGAGGCGTGTGACGTGCCTCGGGTCCCCCGCTCGCTGGCCGAGGCGATCGCCGCGTGGCGCGAGAGCGGGCTGGCGCGCCGCGCGTTCGGCGACGATGTCGTCGCGCACTACCTCAACATGGCTGAGGTCGAGCAACGCGCCTACGACATGGCGGTCACCGACTGGGAGCGTCGTCGATACTTCGAGCGCGGCTGATCGCCGACCATCAGCCGAGCGATCTCGAGCGTTGCCCGAGAGTTTGGGAGGCGTACCGCGTGACCGAATTGCTCCTGGAACGGAATAGCGACATGGACCGGGAACGCATCGATCACTCCCGCGCGCCGATTCTCGATGGCATCACTGACTATCTTCACCGGGGCATCGTCCCCTTCTCCACGCCGGGGCACAAGCTCGGGGTCGGGGCCGACGCCGAGCTGCGCGAGGTGCTGGGCGAAGCAGTCCTCCGCGCCGACATCCCGCTCGGTGGCGGCGTCGGTGACACCCATTTCAGCGGCGAGGCGCTGCGCGCCGCCGAGGCGCTGGCGGCGGACGCGTGGAACGCGGACCGAAGCTTCTTTCTGCTGAACGGCTCTTCCGCCGGCAACCACGCCTTCCTCTTGGCGGCCGTCGGGCCGGGCGACAAGGTCATCGTCAGCCGCGATCTGCACAAGTCGCTCCTCGTCGCCCTGATCCTGACCGGGGCGGAGCCGGTCTACCTCTCGCCGCGCCTCCACCCCGAGCTGAACGTCGGCCTCGGCATCACGGCCGACCAGGTCGCAGCGGCGCTCGATCGCCACCCCGATGCGAAGCTTGTCGCGCTCGTCAGCCCGTCATACTGCGGCGTCCCCTCCGACCTCGCGGCGATCGCCGCCATCGCCCACGCCCGGGGCGTGACCGTCCACGTCGACGAGGCGTGGGGCCCGCATTTCCCCTTCCACCCGGCGCTGCCGCCATCGGCGATGACGAGCGGCGTCGACGGCGCTGTCACCTCGATGCACAAGGTGCTCGGCAGTCTGACGCAGGCGGCGATCCTCAACGTGCGCGCGGGGCTGGTCGATCCGGACCGCGTGCGCACGACGGTCGGCATGGCGCAGACCACCAGCCCTTCGGCGCTCATCCTGGCCTCGATCGATGCCGCACGGCGGCAGATGGCGCTCCACGGCCGCGACCTGCTCGACCGCACGGTGGCGCTCGCCGCCGACGCGCGCCGCCGCCTGCAGGCGATCCCCGGCATCGCCGTCCTCGACGCCGAGGAGCTCGGCATCGCGGAGTTCGACCTGACCAAGCTCGTCGTCGACGTCGATGCGCTCGGCATCACGGGGTACGAGGCCGAGCAGGCGCTGCGCTACCGCTTCGGCGTCGGCCCTGAGATGAGCGACCTCGTCGGCCTCGTCTTCCTCATCACGATCGGCGACACCCCGGAGAGCGTCGACCGGCTGGTCGACGCCTTCGCCACTCTCTCGCGCGAGCACTCCCGGGGAGGCGGCCGCCGCGCGGAGCTTCGCTCGTCAGGGACGGTCATCGCCCCGGGGCGGCAAGCGATGACGCCGCGCGAGGCGTTCTTCGCGCAGGCGAAGGCAACGCCCCTCGCGGCGGCGAACGGTGAAGTCTCGGCCGAACTGGTGATCCCCTACCCGCCCGGCATTCCGGTGCTCGCCCCGGGGGAGATCATCACCGACGACAAGATCGCCTATCTACGGGAGGGCGCGGCGCACGGCATGTACCTCTCCGGCCCCGCCGACCCCACCCTCGCCACGATCCGCGTCGTGGCGTAGGGCAACGCGCGAGCCCAAAGCGGTGTCATCCTGAGCAACGCGAAGGATCCCGGCTTCCGGGGAGCGTAAGACCCGGGAGCCGAGATGTTTCGCTTCGCTCAACATGACACTGGGAAGCGCAGAGTGTCCCGGGTTCAGGCGCGGCTGGCGAGGCGGGCCGGGATCTGCCGCATCCGCTCTGCAGCGAGCCGGAGCGTCTCGGGGCGCTTGGCGAAGCAGAAGCGGGCCAGCAGCGGCGCGCGCGCCGGATCGAGATAGAAAGCCGACGGCGGCACCGCCGCGACACCGATCTCCGTGGTCAGCCAGCGACAGAAGGCGACGTCGTCCGGGAAGCCGCGCCCGCTGACGTCCGCCATCAGGAAGTAGGCCCCCTCGACCGGCAACGGCGTCAGGCCGGCGCCAACCAGCGCCTCGCGCATCAGCACGCGCCGCTCGTCGTACTCCCGCGCGAGCTGATCGTAGTAGCCGAGTGCCGGCGCCTCCTCCATCGCCACCGCCATCGCGTCCTGCAACGGGGTAGCCGAGGCAAAGGTCACGAACTGGTGCACCGCACGCAGCGCCGCGTTCAGGTGCTCGGGACCGATGGCATAGCCGATCTTCCAGCCGGTCATGGAGAAGGTCTTGCCGGTCGAGTTGAGGGTCAGCGTCCGCTCCCACATCCCCGGCAGGGTCGCCAGCGGCACGTGGGCCGCGCCGTCGAAGAGGATGCGGTCGTAGACCTCGTCGCTGATCGCCACCACGTCCCCCTGCCGGCAGAGGCCGGCGATCAGCTCCAGCTCAGCCCGGGTGAACACCTTGCCCGTCGGATTGTGCGGCGTGTTGAGAAGGAGCACCCGCGTGCGCGGACCGAACGCGGCGGCCAGCTCGTCCGGGTCGAAACGCCAGTCGGGCGGCGCGAGCGTCACCGGGCGCAGCGTCGCCCCCGCGATGATCGCGCTCGGCAGGTACGAGTCATAGAACGGCTCGAAGACGACGACCTCGTCACCATCGCCGGCGAAGGCCTGGATCGCGTCGAAGACCGCCTCCGTCGCCCCGGAGGTGACGGTGATCTCCCGGTCGACGTCGATCGGCGCGCCGTAGCGTACCTCCCAGCCCGCCGCGATCGCGGCCCGCAGCCTCGGCGCGCCGAACGAGACGGCATATTGGTTCAGGTCGGCGTCGATGGCGCGCTTCGCGGCCTCTTTCACGAATTCCGGACCGGGGAAATCGGGGAACCCCTGCCCCAGGTTGACCGCGTCGTACTGGTTCGCCAGCCGGCTCATCTCGGTGAAGACCGACGTGCCGAAACTTCGCACCCGGGGCGCCGTGTAGTCCCGCTGCACCTCGTTCACGCCCATCGCCACGACTCCATCCTCCCGCGCCGGACGTCCGCCATGCATTCGCGCGTGCGGCCGCCGCGCGCCATCTACTCGCGCGCCCGGTATTCGCCAAAGGTCTGCCGCAGGGTCCCCCCGATCTGACCGAGGGTCGCGCCCGCGAGGAGCGCCTCGCGCATCGGCACGAGCAGGTTCTCATCCGTCGCCGCGACCGCGGCAACACGCTCCAGCGCAGACGCGATCAGCGCGCGATCCTGCGCGGCCTTGTGCACTCGCACGCGCTCGATCTGGCGGCGGACCGCCGCCTCGTCGATCCGCTGCAGGGGCACCTCGACCTCCTCCTCGGCGACATAGCGGTTCACCCCGACGATGATCTCCTCGCCCCGCTCGCGCTCGATCTCGTGGTGGTAGGCGTTCTCGGCGATGGCGTTCTGCACCATCCCCTGCTCGATCGCGGCCACGGCCCCGCCATGCTCCTCGACGTGACGCAGCCACTCCCGGGCGCGCGCCTCCAGCTCATCGGTCAGGCGCTCGACAAAATAGGAGCCGGCCAGCGGATCGGCGGTCTCGGGGACGCCGGTTTCGTCGCTCAGGATCTGTTGCGTGCG
>JADYYO010000046.1 GCA_020853615.1 Thermomicrobiales bacterium | reverse complement strand
TCGGTAGCCGAGGTCGGTAGCCGAGGTCGGTAGAAGGAGCCTGGGTGGACGAGGAACAACGGTCGGAGCGGAAGGACCCGCGCCCCATGGGCGGGTTCTACGGCTTTCTCTGGGACAGCTCCTGGAACGCCGTGGTGCTGCAACTCTGCGTGCTCACCCTGTTGATCGTTGCCGTGCTCCCGGCCCCGGCGGGTCTCTCCACCGCCGGCCTGCGCGCGCTGGGGATCTTCGTCGTCGCGATCGCACTCTGGATCACCCAGGCCTTGCCGCCGGCGATCACCGGGCTCCTCGCGCTGGCGCTCCTCCCCCTCTTTGGAGTCCTTCCCTCGGCCGACTCGTTCGCGCTCTTCGGCAATTCGTCGGTCTTCTTCATCCTGGGCGTCTTCATCCTGGCCGCGGCGATCATGCGCACGGGACTCTCGCGGCGGGTGGCGATCTGGCTGCTCGCGCGCCTGGGTCACAATCCGGCGCTGCTGCTCTTCGGGGTCTTCCTGCTCGGCTGGACCTTTGCCCTGACCATGAGCGAACACGCGGTCGCGGCCGCGCTCCTGCCGGTGGTGCTCGAGCTGGTGCGGGTGGCGGAGAAGGCGGGGGGCGAGGAAGCAAAGCGCTACGGCAAGGGGCTGCTCCTCTCGCTCGCCTGGGGGACGATCATCGGCGGCACGGGCACGATGCTCGGCGGCGCCAGGGCACCGCTGGCCGCGGCGATCCTGAAGAAGACCACCGGCGAGGAGATCACCTTCTTCGACTACACCCTGGCGGTCGCCCCGGTGACGCTGGCGCTCCTTCCGGTCGGCTACCTGCTCCTCTATCTGCTCTGGGGACGGCGCGCCACCGGCATGCGCGAGCTGCGCGCCTCGCTGCTCGAACAGGTGCGCACCGTGGGGCCGTTCAGCGCCGAGGAACGTGGGGTGGCGATCGTCTTCGTCGCCACCGTCTTCGCCTGGGTCTTTCTCGGGAAGGAGAACGACCTGGCGACCATCGCCATCCTCTCCGCCGTGGCCCTCTTCGTCTTTCGTCTGGTGAGCTGGCGCGACACCGAGGAGTACGTGAACTGGGGGATCCTGTTGATGTACGGCGGCGCGGTCGCGCTCGGCACCGCCCTCTCGAAATCCGGCGCGGCCGCCTGGGCGGCGCAGCACATCCTCGGGGACGCGGCGAACAACCCGCTCCTCCTCATCGTGCTGCTCGGGCTCCTGGCCTCGATCCTCACCGAGGCGATGTCGAATGCCGCGGTGGTCGCGCTCCTCCTGCCGGTCGGAATCTCGCTCGCCGATGCCACCGGGATGAACGGGGCTCCGGTGGCGCTGATCATCGCCCTGGCCTCGGGTCTCGACTACTGCCTCCCGACCGGCGCGCCGCCGGTCGCGATCGTCTTCTCCTCCGGGCGGCTCGACACCAAGGACGTGGTCTATCCCGGGCTGATTCTCCTCGGATTCACCTGGGCGCTCACCTATCTGACGGTGCGCTTCTATTGGCCGATGATCGGCCTCATGCCCTAGTCACGGCCTGACCCGGCCGATACACTGCGCCACCTATGTCGACGCCGTTCGCCGGGCTGCGCTCCGTTCGATTGGGACCGGAGCTCTGGAACAACCTGCGCGTCGGGGTGCTGACCGGCTCGATCGGGGGCTGGGTACTCGGCATCCTGATGGCGGCGGCGACGCTTGCCCTGAATCCGGTGTTGCTGCGGTCGGCGTCAGACGTGACGTTGCTCCTGCTCGGCTTCGTCCTGGTCAACGCGGCCTTCTGTCTGGCCCTTGGGGTCTTGGGCGCCCTGGGCAAGACGGCGATCTTCGCCTGGACCGGCCGCGAGCTCTCCGACACCAAGATGGCCGCCTTCGTCACCGGCTTGGTGTTCTTCCTGATCACCGGGCTCTACGGCTGGACCTGGTGCCGCTGGCATGGCATCGGCGGCCTGACCCCGAGCACCTGGCCGGGGCCGAAGCAGATTCCGGTGTTGCTCCTGATCGCCGGAGTCGCCGTGCTGCTGGCGCGGCTCATGACCTATGCGCTGTATCTGCTCATCGTCCACTTCAAGAAGCCGGAACGGCGCCGCCCGGGCGAGGTGCGGAAGGCATTTCTCATCCTGGTCTACATGGGAAGCGCCTTCGCGTTCTTTCTCGCCGTCCTCCGTCTGACCGCCGCGCCGGTCCGCCGGGATGCCGGCCTCAGTCAGGGAGCGCGCGACCCGAGTGGCGGCTCGGTCGCCCTGCTGGCCATCGACGGCATGAGCGACCTCGACTTCGAACGGCTGCGGAACGCGGCGCCGGCGAGAGGTGAAACGCGGCACTGGAGTGCGTCGTTCGCCGACGCGACCCGCCTGCCGCTGGAGAGCGCCGCCGACCTCGTGCCGCCGGTCGCCTGGACCCAGGTCGCGACCGGCCGGGCGGTCGAGGCGCACGGCATCTTCGACTACCAGACGCAGGTGGTGCGGGGTCTGGGGACACCGCTCGCGGTGGGTCCGAGTCAGATCGGGGTGTTCGATCTCTTCCGCACCGTGCTGCCGATGTTCCGCATGACCCGGCCGGTCCCGATGCGGAGCTACATGCGCGGCGCCAAGGGGCTGTGGAACATGACGACCGACGCGGGGCTCCGCGCCACGGTGGTCAACTGGTGGGTTTCCTGGCCGGCCGAACGGATCATCGGCACGGTGGTGACGGACCATGCCTTCCTGCGCCTCTCGCAGCCGGCAAACTGGCAGTCGCTCCCCCCCGATCGTGAGACCTTCCCCAACTCGCGCCTGCTCGAACTCGCCCCGCTCGCCCAGGCCGAGACCGACAGCCTGCTCGATCTCGACGCGCTGGCCCGCGCGCTGGCGCTCTTCGAGCGAGAGAGGGTTCCGCGCGACGTGCTGCTCTCCG
This sequence comes from Thermomicrobiales bacterium, assembly GCA_020853615.1. Classification (GTDB taxonomy): domain Bacteria; phylum Chloroflexota; class Chloroflexia; order Thermomicrobiales; family UBA6265; genus JACCXM01. The sequence continues at coordinate 499 of JADYYO010000046.1, read as the reverse complement.
ACCTTTTTGCGCTCCGCGCGGCCGCGACACTCGGTCGCTCGGAGCATCCCGATCTGTGGCTCTGCCATCTCCCGGGGCCCGACATCCTGCGGCGACTCCTGCGACGGGACATCGACGACCCAGAGCGGCGTGCCAGGACGTTGGCCGAGTTGAGCGATGCCTACTGGCGGACGCTCGATCCTTGGGTCTCCTCGGCGCTGGAGGGGTCGTCGGCGCAGCGTCGCCTGCTGGTCTGTCTGCCGGGACAATCGTGGCCGGATGGGGAAACGCGGCGCGGGCTGTTCGCGGCGGCCATCGCGCGGGGTGACTCGCTCGGGGACGCGCGCGGAGAGGGAATCGAACCGGCGGCTGCGGCGACCTCGCTCGCGGCGCACCTCACCGACGTCACCCCGACCGCGCTCTGGTTGCTGGGGCTCCCCACCTCACGCGAGATGGACGGCACGGTGCGCCGAGAACTCTGGACGGCGGGACCGGAGCCGCGGGCGATCGCAAGCTACGG
>JADYYO010000045.1 GCA_020853615.1 Thermomicrobiales bacterium | reverse complement strand
GCGCTGGCCGAGGGCATCGCCGCCGGCGGCCTGGTCGTCGCCACCTATGCGCGCTGTGCCGAAGGGGCGGCGGCGTGCTACCTCCCCGGCGTCCTCACGGTCGAGGCGACGCCGGAGCTGGTGGCCGAGGTGATGGCCGACCCGACCGTCGCGGTCGCTCGGCATGCCGACCCGGTCTGGATGACGCCGGCGCTCCTTGCAGAGGGGGAGGCGGAGATCGAGCAGTGGCACGGCGAGGGGTACATCGCCGCCGACATGGAGACGGCCACCATCTCGGCCTCGCCGCCGCCTTCGGCATGCGCCGCCTCTCCCTCCTCTCCGTCTTCGACAACCCGCGTGAGGGCGCCCATCTCGGTCTCACCGAGGCGCACAAGGACGAGGCGCGCGTTGCCGGCGAGCGGCCATGCTCGCCCTCCTCTTCGACCTGATCGCGCGGCACGGAGCGCGCCGGCGCGCCCCGGCGTCGCCGGTCCGCGCCTGAGCTGCCCATGCGGCACCTATCTTGCGCTGTCCGCTCCACACGCCCCGTCAGCATGCGGGGCACCACATATCGCTCACAACGCGCATTCGGGAAGAGAGGCAGACGATGAAATCACGGAACGCGCGCACGCTTCTGACGGTAGCCGGCGTCGCCGCGCTCGGTCTCAGTCTCGGCATCGGCGCTGTGTCGGCCAGCGATGACGAGCTTGGCGCCTGGATCTACGAGGGAACCTGCGCCAGCCCAGCGCAATCGCCCCTACACGATATCGGCGACCTCGACATCGAAGATCACGGCCGCGCCTCGGGAATCGCCGGGACACCCGTCGCGGGCCCGGTCTACGAGGAGGACGAGGGGATCTCCACTTCGCTCGACGAGCTGACCGCCAGCCCGCATGTGGTCATCATCCGCGCCAGCGATGACGAACATGCCCCGATCGTCGCCTGCGGCGAGATCTCCGGTGAGGCGCGCGATGGCAAGCTGGAGGTGCCACTGCAGCCGGTCGGCAATTCCGGGGTGAGCGGCGTCTCCACCTTCGGCCCGCCCGAGGACAAGGAGGACAAGGCCGAGGTCGTGACCCAGGTCCAGCGCGGCGCGGCGCAGGCCGCGACACCCACCGCGTAATCCGAAATCCGGATAACGACTCCGGGCCTGTCACGGCGTCACGGCGTCAAGACTCCCCTCTCCCTGTGCGCAGGGCCGGGTACCCCATTGGTGGCGGTAGGGGTGAGGGTTGGCCGTCCAAAATCGCGGTGATTTCCCGGAATCCGTAGCTGCATCGCGGCGCTACACGTCCCGAACGTGCGAGCCCGACCGCGGAATGTTGCGCGGCGATGTCACGCCCCGGCCGCCTCGCTCGTCTTCTCTATAGACGATCCCTCCCACGAGGGGACCGCACGGAACAGAAAGGACGGAACCCGTGGAAACCGAGCGCGCAACGAACGCTTCTCCCGCCGCCGTCAATGGGGCGATGAAGGCGATGATGGGGCTCGAGGCATTTGTCCATCGATCGGGGCTGGAGCCGGCCCTCCTCGAGTTGGTGAGGACCCGCGCCTCGCAGATCAACGGCTGCGCCTACTGCATCGACATGCACACGAAGGACGCCCTCGCCCGCGGCGAGACCGCGCAGCGGCTCTTTCTGCTCGATGCCTGGCGGGAGAGCCCGATGTACAGCGACCGCGAGCGGGCGGCGCTCGCTTGGACCGAGGCGGTGACGCTGGTCAGCGAGAGCCGTGTGCCGGATGCGGTCTACGAGGAGGTCCGGCAGCAGTTCGGCGACGACGAGCTGGTCGGCCTGACGATGGCCGTTGTCGCCATCAATGGTTGGAACCGCCTCAACGTCGCGCTGCGCAACCGCCCCGGCGCATATCAGCCGGCCGTGGCGCATGCCGGCAATGGCGCCGAGCGCGGGTGACGCCATTCGCCCCGCTCCGACCGGGGCGGAGGCACCCGTGACCGCGAGGCGCATTTGCCGGCGAATGCGGACCCGCGCTGTCCGCTTTGTGCCCTACGATAAAGCGAGTGGGAGAACGGATGTTCTCCCGGGCGCGTCCCGGCGGAACGCGCGACCCCGGTGGCAACGCATCCCCGCTGTCGACTCCGCCGGGACGGCGCCGCCTCGGGGAATCCTTGCCAGACAACGGGAGGTGCGAACGCGGTGAGATATGGAACCAACACTGAAGTGATGAATCGGCGATGCGGCGGGACCCCTCGGACGCCGTTCAGCGGGCCGGCCATGGCCCGGGAGATCGTGCCGTTCCCGCTCGAGCGGCGGGGTGACGTGCGAGCGGGCGTTTCGCTCGCGCTCGCCGCCGCGCAGGCGCGCGGCGCGCTGCTCGATGCGGCGAGCGCCGCGGCCGAGGCGGCTGAGCGGGCGCAGGCGATCGCGGCGGTGCTGGACGAAGCGCTCGCGCTCCTCGCTGGGGCGAGGGAGGCCGGGCCAGGCGCGCCCGCGCTGCTCGCACCCGCGCCATCCGAAATCGACGGCCTGAGCCCGCGCGAGCGCGAGGTGCTCGCGCTGGTGGCCGAGGGCCGTTCCAACCGGGCGATCGCCGACGCGCTCTACCTCTCCCCCAACACCGTCAAGACGCACGTCGCCTCGCTGCTGAGCAAGCTCCAGGTCGAGACGCGCGCCCAGCTGGCAGCCATCGCGGCCCGGCAGCCGGCCGCCTGAGGGCAAGGGGGAGGGCGCGCGTCGCCCTCCCCCTTGCTGGCGCGCTACTTCACGATCAGCGAGCCGTTCATGCCGACCTGCTTGTGCCCCGGCACGTTGCAGACGAACTTGTAGGTCCCCGCCGGCAGGTTGACGATGGTCTCCCCGGTGCCGCCCGGCTCGACGTCGACGCTGATGTCCTGCCGGTTGACGCTGAAGTTGTGCGCTACCTGTCCTCGATTCGTGAAGACGAACCGAACATCGGTATTTGCCGGGATCGTGATCCGGTTCGGCTCGAAGTACATGTCGTACATGTCGATGGCGACATCTTGCGCGGTTGTTGCGGCCGGCGCCTCGGCGGCCGGCGTGGCAGGAGCCTCAGCCTGCGTCGGCCCGTTCCCGGCATCGAGCGGGGCGCCGTTCTCGTCGACGGAGACATCGCCGGTACGGGGATGACCGAGCGGCACCGTGACCGCTCCTTCGGGAACCTTGTCGGCGGCGACGAGCTTCCAGACGGAATCGGTGCCCTGACCTGTCTGCGATGGTTCACCGGTCACAGTAGTCACGTAGAGGTCGCCGTTGGCGTCCTGGCCGGAGCCGGTGATCTGCAGCGCCGTGTCGAGCAGGTTCTGGAACTGCCAGACGCCGGCCTCGTCCCGCTGCAAGCCCCGGATCTCGCCGGTGCAGT
>JADYYO010000044.1 GCA_020853615.1 Thermomicrobiales bacterium | reverse complement strand
GCCGGCTTCTTCCGCGTTCTGCTGCACCGTCCGGTTCGCCCCCGAGTTGCTCACACGGCCCCGAGTGTACATCGCCGCTGGCGCTCCCGGCGCTGTGGTATCGTCGCCGCTGGCCCGCTCAGGACGACAAATGGACGAGGGACGAATCGATGCAGTTACTCGGCGCGCACATGTCGGTCGCCGGTGGTCATCATCTGGCCATCGACCGAGCGATGGCCTTCGACATGACCGCCTGCCAGATCTTCACCAAGAACGCGAACCAGTGGGCGGCCAAGCCGATCGCGCCGGAGGCGGCAGAGACATTCCGCACCCGGGTTGCCGAGAGCAGCATCGACTATGTTGTCGCGCACGACTCCTACCTGATCAACCTCGCCTCCCCCGACGACACGCTGCGGGAGCGCTCCATCGGCGCCTTCACCACGGAGCTGACCCGCTGCGCCGAGCTCGGCGTCCCCTCGCTCGTCACGCACCCGGGGGCGCACATGGGGAGCGGCGTCGACGAGGGGGTGCGCCGGGTCGCCGACGCGCTCAACGCGATCTTCGATCAGCTTCCGGAGCAGGACGTCACGGTCCTCATCGAAACGACCGCCGGCCAGGGCACGGCGCTCGGCCGCTCCTTCGACGAGATCGCCAGCATCCTGGAGCTGGTCGAGGATCAGCGGCGAGTCGCCGTCTGCTTCGACACCTGCCACGTCTTCGCCGCCGGCTACGACCTGCGGGATGCGGAATCGTACGCCGCCACGATGCAGGCGTTCGACGACTCCATCGGCCTCGACCGGCTACGCCTCTTCCACCTGAACGACTCGAAAAAGGGGCTCGGCGCGCGCGTCGACCGCCACGCGCACATCGGCGAGGGCGAGCTGGGCCTGGAGGCCTTTCGGCTCCTGCTGAACGACCCGCGCTTCGCCGACCGTCCGGGTATCCTCGAGACGCCGAAGGACGATGACGAGGAGGGGGACCGGCGGAACATGGCGGCGCTGCGGGGCGTCCGCGCAGCCTCCGCCACGGACGCACCCCCGGCGTCGTGAGCCAGGAGCGGAGGCGCCAGTGGTCCGCGCCGGCGTCACGCCCCGCGCGGACCGCCCGCCCGGACAGGCGCCCGGCGCCGGCGCTCCCGCTGGCCCGGACCGAACCGCCTCCAGCCGTCGTGGCCCTAGCGCAGCGGGCGGCCCGATTCAATCGTGATCCGGACCGGGTCCGCGCCCTCTTCGCGGCCACCATCGCCATCTGCGGGCTGCTGCTGGCGATGCTCGCCACCTGGGCCGACGTCACCATCCACCGCGGCGTCGGCGACGGCACGACCCCGCCCATCGTACGGCAGTACACGGGGCGCGATCTGGCGGCGAATGTCGATCTGACCCGGTTCTCCCCCGAGCAACTCCCCACGGTCAGCGCCGGCCTGCAGGCGAACGGCATTCGCTATGTCCGGCAGAGCTTTTCGTGGGCCGAGATCGAGCCCGCGCCCGGCGAGTATCACTGGGAGCGTTACGACGCCATCGTTGATGCACTGACCCGGCGGGGCATCACCCCGGTCGCGGTCCTGCACCGCGCCCCCGCCTGGATCCGCTCGCCGGGGATGGCGAACGCGTTCGACGCTCCGCCCGCCGACATCTCGGCATTCGAACGCTTCGTCGGCGCGGTCGCCAGCCGCTACGGCGACCGCGTGCCCTTCTTCCAGATGTGGGATCTGGCGAACCTCCCAAGCCGCTGGGGCGACGCCGCGGCCGACCCGACCACCTACGTCGCGCTGCTCGCCCGCGGCTCGAACGCCGCGCGCGGCGCCAACCCCAACGCCATCATCCTCCTCTCGGAGCTCGACCCCTTCCCGCGCAACGGAGAGATGAACGACCTCGACTTCCTGCGCGGCGTCTACGCCGCGGGCGGCTCCGCCTTCTTCGATATCGTCGCGGTCCGGCTCGACGGCGGCACGCGCACCCCGTACGACCGCGCCACGAACCCGAGCCAGCCGGGGATGTCGCGCGCGATCCTCGTGCGCGGGCTGCTCCGCGACGAAGGGGATGCAGCGAAGCCGATCTGGGCGACGCACTTCGGCTGGAACGCCGACCAGAGCGGCGCGGGCCGGATCGACGAGAGCACGCAGGCCGATTACGTCGTCACGGGGCTGGAGCGGGCGCGCGCCGAGTGGCCCTGGATGGGCCCGCTCTTCCAGTGGGGCCTGATTCCCGGCCCCGACCTCGGCGGCTCGACACCCTCCGGGATGGCCCTTCTGCGCGACGACGGCTCGCCGACCCCTCTCTTCACCGAGCTCGGCGCCTTCGCCGCGCGCGGCGGCACGAGCGCGGCCCCAACCGGCCTGGCGCCCGTCGCCGCGCACCAGTATGTCTGGGAGGGGAACTGGGATTTGCAGCACCTCGGCTCCGACACCTATCGCACCACGTCGGATGTCGACGCCCGGCTGCGGCTCCTCTTCGAGGGGACCGGGATCGTCGCCCGCGCGCGCCTCAGCCGCGAAGCGGGGAACGTCGAGGTGAAGATCGACGGCGAGCCGGTCGCCATCTCCCTCGAGTCGTTCCAGGCGACCGACGTCGACATCCCCCTCGCGCGCCGCCTTCCGGAGGGGTTGCACGAGGTGACGCTGCGCCTGACCGCGCCCGGTCAACTGACCATCGGCGGCCTCATCGTCGAGCGCACCATCCCGATGCAGTGGCCGATCCTGCTCCTGCTCGGGAGCGGGGTGCTACTCCTCTTCGTCGGCCTGTTCGACGGCATCCTGCTCGCCGCGGAGCGATCCGGGCTGCTGGAGCGGCGCCGCACCGGGGATCTCTGGCCGGAGCTGCCGCTGGTGCCGGACTGGCGGCCCGCCAGGCGCGCCTGAGGCCGCGATAGGGGCTGTCGCCCTATACTTCCCGCCCATTCGGGCGCGGCACGCGGGGTGTTGCGCGCTCGAATCGCCGCCGCAACGACGTATCACGCCGCGCCCGAGAAGCATCGCTCCGGGGCGCGAAGGCTTCGGGCGCCGCGAGATCGTTCGCTGCCGCTCGGGACGACACCGGTTATGCGAGGCGCTCTCGCGCATCGATACGGGGCATCATGCTCAAGCCATCCACGACCGTTTCGAGCGACGCAGACCAGCGACGGTCGCCCCGGCACGACCGCGAGCCAACGCCGCCCGTGCCGCCGGAGAGCGAGGCCGATCTCCTGCGCTCGCTCCGGGCCAGAGCGCTCAGCCCGCACACCCTGGTCTCGTTCGCCGTGGCCGCCGCCATCCTCTGGTTCGTCGTCCGCCGGCTCGACATCGACCCCGGGGCGATCCTGGCCCAGGTGCGCCAGGCGAACCCGCTTCTGCTGGCGGTCGCCTTCGCCCTCTGGTACGGCGCGTTCTTCGCCCGCGGCTGGCGCTGGAGAACGATGCTGGTGAGCGCGGAGGTCGCGGACGAGCCCGGCCGGGAGGTTCCCACTACCCCGGCGCTGGCGCAGATCATCCTGCTCGCCTACTTCGCCAACTCGCTCGTCCCGGCGAAGCTGGGCGATGCCTACCGCGCCTACCTCCTGAAGCGCGAGGGGAATATTCCGCTCAGCGCCGGGTTCGGGTCGATGCTCGCCGAGCGGCTCGTCGACGCCATGATGCTCGTCGTCGTGCTCGCCAGCGCCGTCTTCGTCGTCTTCGGCCGCAATCTCCCGTCGCAGGCGTCGCCGGCGCTGATGCTCGGCGCCGCGCTCCTCGTCGCCGGCATCCTCGCGCTGGCGCTGATGTGGTTCACCCGCGACGCGATCGCGCGCGTCCTCCCCGACCGGCCGCGAGCGATCTACGCGCGGCTGCAGGGGGCCGTCTTCGGCTCGCTGCGGCGGCCGCTCCTCGTTTTCGGCCTCGGCGCGCTCTTCTGGCTCGGCGACGGCATGCGGGTCTGGTTCGTCTCCCACGCGCTCGGCGCGACACTGCCGCCGAGCGTGACAATCCTCGTCGCCACCATGGGCGCGCTGCTCACTGTCATCCCCTTCACGCCGGCCGGCCTCGGCGTGGTCGAGCTCGGGGTCGGCTCGATCCTGATCGGCGTCCTCGGCCTCGATCCGGCGCTGGCCG
>JADYYO010000043.1 GCA_020853615.1 Thermomicrobiales bacterium | reverse complement strand
GACCCGACCAACCCCGACACGGACGGCGACGGCGTGGCCGACGGCGACGAGATCACCATCTACGGCACCGATCCCCTCGCCTGGGACACCGACGGCGACGGCCGCTCCGATGGCGAAGAGCTCTTCGCTACGCACACCGACCCGCTCGTCTGGGACGACTTCAGCGCCCAGGATGCTGGCTCCACCAATGCGGACGTTGTCGCCGAACAGCGGGCCGCGTCCTCCGAGCCGGCAAGCTCGCCCGCGCCCGCGGTCGCGCGAGCCCAGGAGTCGAGCCAGATCCTGACCGCGACCGACGGCAACGCCACGACGCGTGGCCCGGGCAACGCCTCGGCGGCGCCGGGCTCCGTCACGCGGCCGTCCGGCACAACGGTCCTCCCGGATGGCACGTACAACGTCTCCGACACCACGCCGCCAGTCATCACGGTCGGCGCGACGGCCCCGGCCCCGCCCGCGCCCGTCTACGACGAACCGGTCGCGGCCGACACGGCGGCGCCGATCGAGAGCGCTGCAACCGACGAGCCAGCCGTCGTCGACGCCGCGGCGGACACTTCGTCCGCGCCTGCGGCGACCGAGACCGACGCGGATGGCGACAATTACCCTGACGCCGCCGAATACGATCTCGGACTCGATCCCTCGAACGCCGACACCGACGGGGATGGCGTCGCCGACGGCGACGAGTTGAATATCTACGGCACCGACCCCACGAACTGGGATACCGACGGCGACGGCGTCGGCGATGGCGAGGAGATCTTCGCCACCCAAACCGATCCGCTCGTCTGGAATACGGCCGGCAATGAGGTGGCCGACGGCGAGGTGGCTGCCGCGTAGTCGCACCGCGGCAGGCATGCCGCGCCTTCTCGGATGTTGAGGCGAGCGGTCACGGAGACTCCCGTGGTCGCTCGTTCGTTTGCTCCCCTCGACCGGGAAGGAACGTATCATGATCTGGAGGAAGCGTCGGAACTCGACGAATCGAGTGCGAGCGAGGGAGGGAGAGCGATGGCGGCCGGTGTGAACGCTCGCGAGGCGGTGAGGGAGATGCGCAACGTGCGCCAGGCGCGGCTCTACGAGCCGACCCCCGTCCCGGACGACATCCTGCACGAGCTGCTCGAGGTCGCGCGCTGGACGGGCAGCGCCCGCAACACCCAGCCGTGGGAGTTCATCGTCATCACCGATCCCGAGCAGCTCCGCAAGATCAGCGAGATCCGCACGCCCATCAACTGGGTCGCTGCCGTGCCGCTGGCGATTGCCATCGTGCTCAACGGCGAGGACGCGACGACCGAGGCGTTCGACGAGGGCCGCGTCACAGAGCGGTTGCTGATCGCGGCGCGGCTCCTCGGGCTGGGCGGGGGGACCGCCTGGTTCGGCGACGAGGCGCAGCGCGCGCGGGCCAGGGAGATTCTCGGCATTCCGGCGGACCGGGCCGCGCACTCGGTCGTGGCTCTCGGCTATCCGACGACGACGAAGGATCACCGGCCAAACCCCGCCGCCGGCGGACGGAAGCCGCTCGCCGAACTGGTCAGCGAGAACCGGCTCGGCAAGCGGCGCGGCTGATCCCGGGCGGTGCGCATCTGCACCTGTCAGGACCGGCCGATCTATCGAATACACCCGGCTGTAGCCCAGGCATCATCGACCCCGGGAATGGCACCTCCCTTGCGATACCCGAGGTGTGGAATCGGCTGAAGGTAGCCGACGCGCCAGGCGCGATTGACGAAATTCCACGCGATGTGAGGGAGAATTGCTGTGACGTGGACAAATCGTTTCGCTCAGGCCGTTCCCGGCGCTGAAGTCTACGGCGCCGATGGCGCCAAGGTCGGGAACATCGCCGAAGTCTATCCGGCGTACATCGTCGTCGAGAAGGGGATCTTCTTCCCAACCGACTATTTCATCCCGCTGACCGCCATCGCGCGCGAGGAGGCCGGCCGGGTCTACCTGAATGTCACCAAGGATCAGGCGCTGCATAGCGGTTGGGACGTCCGCCCGACCAACCTCCAGGCTGCCGCGGAGATCAATCCGATCGGGAGCGAGGAAGTGATCGAGACGGACTACATCACCGAACCAGTTGCCGGAACCGGACTTGCCGGAGCCGCCGGGCTCAACGACCGTCTCGTCGAGACGCGGCAATTGAACGACCAGGGCGAGATTCGCATTCCGGTTGTGGAGGAAGAACTGACCGCCAAGGTCCGCGAGCAAGAGGGCGGCGCGGTCCGCGTGACGCGCGACGTCGTCAACGAGCAGCAGACGCTGGAAGTTCCGGTCACCGAGGAGCGCATCCGCGTCGAGCGCCGCGTTGTCGATCGCCCGGTCGCGGCCGGCGACACCGAGGCCTTCGAAGAGCTGGTGATCGACGTCCCCCTACGCACGGAAACGGTCGACGTCGAGAAGCAGGCGCGGGTGGCGGAAGAGGTGGTCATCACCAAGGAAGCTGTCCAGCACACCGAGCGCGTCACCGACACCGTCCGGCGCGAAGAGGTTCACGTCGAGGACGAGACGCTGGCCAATCCAGCGGCCGTCGACAATATCGAGGGCGAATCACCCCGCGCGTTCTGATCAGGTGTCACCCCTGACCGCGAGCACAAACTCGGCCCCGGGGAATGGACGCCCCGGGGCGCCATCGCGGAGACGGTGCTGTTGCGCGCACCGGCAGGTGGCGTTATGGTTAGCGATTGGCGCGACGATGCACTCGTCGACTTTACCATGATGTTTCCCGAGCAGTGAACGCGTGTCTGATTGGAGCACGGAATGACCGATGTTCGAGACCTGCCTCAGAACGAGGAGGCGTGGCGCGAACGGCTGACGCCTGAGCAGTACGCCGTTCTACGCCGCCAGGCGACGGAACGCCCCTTCAGCAGCCCGTATCTCACCGACAAGCGCGATGGCACCTTCCGCTGCGCGGGGTGCGGGAACCCCCTCTTCGAGAGCGGGACCAAATTCGAGTCCGGGACGGGATGGCCGAGCTTCACCGAGGCGATCCCCGGCGCGATCAGGACGGTCGAGGACCGCTCGCACGGGATGGTGCGCACGGAAGTGCAATGCGCCAGGTGCGGCGGCCACCTCGGGCATCTTTTCCCGGATGGCCCGCGCGAGGCGGGCGGCCTCCGCTACTGCATGAACGGCTGCGCTCTCGATCTCGCCTCGAGCGAGGAGTAGCGCGAGGCCCGTTCCAGACAACACACGAGGGAACCGCATCCACGATGGATACGGTTCCCTTCCGTTTTTCCGCCAACGAATATCACGGGCGGGCGCGCGGCTACTTGCACGCCCACTCGTTCTTGCGCCCCTTCTTCCACATCCATGCGGTCGCCAGAGCCTGCGCCTTCGGGTCGTAGATGCTGCGGCTCTTGTAGGGCGTCGTCTTCCAGGTCGATTTCAGGAACTGGTACAGCCCGTAATACGGGCCGGCCTTGCTGTAGGCGCAGGGATCGAGGCCCGACTCGCAGCGGGCAACGCGCTCCATCGCACTCTTTGACTGGCCGTACTTCTTCGCCGCTTTAGCGATGTATCGGAGAATCTCCTTCTCGCTATGGTTGCTCTTGCAGCCCTTGCCCTTCTTGTTCTTCTTACGCTTTCGGTTCTTCCGTTCCTCCTTGGCCCGCGCGCTATCACGGTTCTTCCGGTTACGCCTGTCAGTTGCGGAGCGCCGTTTGCGCTTCGCCTCGCTCTTCTCGGCCAGCACCGCCGCGAGGGCCGCGGCAAAGAGCGCGCCGAGCGCGGCGCGGCGCGAGGCGCCGCCTGCCACCTCGCGCGCGGTGGCGTCGATCATCTCGGGGGACACAACCCTCCCCTTCCTCTCGCGGGCGCCGCGCGCGAGCGACGGCAAGGCCGCGAAACCGGGTCAATTGCAGGGCGTCCCCCGAGTATAGCCCGGGCGAATCGTCAGAGTTCCAGCACCATCGGCAGGATCATCGGCCGCGCTTTCGTCTTCCGGAAGAGAGCGCGGGCAGTAATTCCCTTCGCCTGCGAGACGAGATAGCCGACCTCCGGCTCCCCCTCGGGCCGCCGCTCGAGCCAGCGCTTCAACTCCTGCTCGGCCTGCCGGATCGGGCTGGCCAGCGCCTCCATGCTCAGCCCCTTGGTGACGAACTCGGGTCCGGCGATCAGCTTCCCGCTCTCGGCGTCGACGATGATCGTGATCGTCACCAGCCCTTCCGACGTCAGGTCGTCCCGCGTGCGCAGGCGAAACTTCCCCGGCTCGAAGTCGCCGAGGCGATCGACGAAGACCGACCCGGAAGGCGCCCGGCCGCGGACGCCCCCCTTGCCATTCTCGAACTCGATCAGGCTGCCGATCTCTGTCATCAGGATGCGGTCCTTCGGGATCCCGGTCGACTCCGCGAGATTGCGATAGAGGGCCATGTGCCGATACTCGCCGTGGATCGGCACGGCGTATCTCGGCCGCAGGAGCTGGATCATGTCGCGCAGTTCTTCGCGGGCAGCATGGCCGGAGACGTGCACGCGCCCCTCGGTCGAGCTGAAGATGACATTCGCGCCGCGCCGGAAGAGATTGTCGATCGTCTCGGAGACGGTCTCCTCGTTGCCGGGCACCGGCGTCGCGGAGATGAGGACGACATCCCCTGCGCCGAGATGGATCTTCTGGTGCTCGTCGGCGGCGATCCGGGCCAGCGCGGCCGACGCCTCCCCCTGACTGCCAGTGATGACCAGCACACGCTGGTCGGGCGGGAGCTTGAGGACCTCGTTGAGCGGCAGCAGCACCCCCTCCGGCGGATCGAGGTAGCCGAGCTGCAAGGCGGTGCGGACGTTCTGCTCCATGGAGCGGCCGGCGACGGCCACCTTCTTGCCATACTTCTCCGCCGCCTCGAGAACCATGTAGACGCGGCTGATGTTCGAGGCGAAGGTGGCGATCAGCGTCTGGCCCTTCGCGTTGCGGATGACCCGGTCGAACGTCTCCATCACGGTCCGTTCGGAGGGCGTGCGGCCCGGGGTCTCGACCCGCGTCGTGTCGGAGAAGAGAGCGAGCACCCCCTCCTCGCCGAGGCGGCGCAATTGATCGACATCGGTCGGCTCGCCCATCACCGGCGTCGGATCGAACTTGAAATCGCCGGTATCGACGATGGTGCCAGCCGGGGTGTGGATGGCGATCGAATAGGAGGCGGGAATCGTATGCGTCACGTTGATGAATTCGGCCTCGAGCGCGCCGAACTTCACCCGCTCCCCCGGCTCGACCGGGTGCAGCTCGACCTTCTCGTCGAGCCGCCCCTCCCGCAGCTTGTTATCGGCGAAACCCATCGCGAGCGGCGAGCCGTAGATGGGCACCTTGCCCATCGCCTCGAGCTGCGACACGACATAGGGGAGAGCGCCGATATGGTCCTCGTGGCCGTGCGTGATCAGAATCCCGCGCAGCTTCGAGAGCCGGTTCTTCACATAGCGAATATCGGGGATGATCAGGTCGATACCGCGCTCCCACTCCTCGGGGAACTTGGCGCCTGCGTCGATGATGAGCATGTCGTCGCCATATTCGACCGCCATCATGCTCTTGCCGATCTCGCCAACGCCGCCGAGCGGGACCACCCGCAGGCGGCCGTCGAGCGAATCGACGGGCGTCGTGACCCGCGCCTTGCCGCCGCGCGCCTGCTTCGGAGCGGAGGGCGGCTGCCCGCTGCGGCCGGTTCTCGCCCGGGCCGGCGGCTGGCCGTCGCGTTGCGGCCGGCGCGGTCGCGATCGCGACGGCCGCGGCGGCGCGGTCGATTCGGAGCTCTCCGCGCCCTGCGCGCGGTCTGGTCGGTCGCGCCCGCGGGCATCACGCTCGCGCCCTTCGCGCACGCCTCTCTCTGCCTGCTGCTTCCGCTTCACGGATGATCCTTCTCCCGGCGGCGGGAACCACGTTGCCGCCGCCTCTCTGGTGAGCATTTCCCGCCCGCCATCGCTCGCGCGTGCCACATGGCCGCCGTGCATGGATCTCGAGCGGATCGTCTCGTCGCCGTTCAGTCATCTCGCCCCGGTCTGACCGGGAGCCGCGCCGGGCCGGCGTGCCGCCTCTGGCCCTCCATATGCACGCGGCGGGCCTCGGTGGCCGACCCACGCGACACTCGTTGGGCACTGGTCCGGCGATCGCGCGCGACGCATTCCGGCTCCAACGCCAACGTGCGGCCCGGCGCACTGGTATCAGAAGTGTAGCCTTGTCAGTCGGGTTCACTCGCCGCGCGGGCCACCCGGGCGCTCACCACGAGACGCCTCCCCAGCGAAACGCGACCGCCGCGATGATCAACAGCACCATCAGCACGAGGCAGCCGATCCCGATCGCGCTCCCGGTCCCGACCGTCTCGCTTCGCGGTGGAGGCGTGCCGCCGGCCGCGCTATCCGCGCCGTTTTCGATCCGCGCGGGCTCCTCGTCTTTCGGGGCCGGCGTCCCGTCCGGTTCGACGCTCATGGCGCGATCACCGGCGGGCCCATGGGCAGCGGCGGCCCGAAGAGGAAGAAGCTGTCAAAGACCCACGCGCCGTTCTCGAGCACGAAATCGACCCGCTGCGGGGTCGCCCCGCCGCGCAGTCCAATCTCCACATAGGCCCAGGCGTGCGTGGCGTCCGTGAGCGTGACATCGCCGATGCGCGCCAGCGTCAGCGGGGTGGCCATGAAATTACGCAACTCCCGGTTGAAATCCTCGACAGGCCCCATGCTGCCGATCTCCGCGGCCAGTCTGCGGCTGTGAAGCATCATGAACCCCGCCACGTCCCCAGTCGCCCAGCAGCCGACCGTCTGTCGCAGCAGACGGTCGATCTCGGCGTCGACCGCGGCCTCGTCGGCGGCTCCCTCCTGCGCGGCAACGCCTTGCCCCGCCGGGGCGACAGAGACAGGCGTTCCGAACCCTGGGCCCGTGGGTGCGCCGTTGGCAGCGGGCGCGGGCGTGGGGCACGCGCCGAGCGCGCCGAGGGGCCGCGTCGTCAGCAGCGTCAATCGCTCCGCGCAGACGTCGTCGATCGCGGTCAGGACCAGCGCCCCGTCCTGAAGGCGCCAGGCGTAGGTCGCCGGCGCTCCCGCTTCCGCCGGGATCGCGCAGCCGACCAGACCCCGCCAGGCCGTGAACTCGAGGTTCACCTCGCCCGCCCTGAAGGTCCCACTGGCAACCTCCCCGACATCCTGCCGGGCGAGACTGAACGCCCCATCTTCGCCGAGCGCGAGCGTCCAGAATCCGAGCAGCACCGCGTCATCACTCTGCCCGGCGGGGAGGTCCTGCGGCGTGATGCGGACCGAGAAGAGCCCGGTGAGGTCCGGCGCCGCGCCCTGCGCCCGGGACGACGCGGGCAGCAGCGCCAGGACGACCAGCACCGCGAGGAGGGCACCCCCGGTCCTGGCCCGGACACCCGGATTTCTCGACCTCATGCCATCGCTCCTGGGCTCCTCGCGCCGGCGTGGCGCACTTCCGAACCAACGGTGAGAGGGTAGCACCCCGATCCAGTGTCGATGCACGCGGCGCCGCCCCATTCTGCCGGCCCGCCGAGACGTGGTACCCTCATCGCCGGCTTCGAAGCCGGCGTTCCCGACGGACTCGGAGCGCCACTCGTCCCGCCCACTTCCCGCACACCCCGCGGCGGCCCCGCCTCGATGTCGCAACTTGGCGCGCGTTGCGCCCGGCGGCAGCAAGCAGGGGGAACCCATGACCGCGACGCGATCTAAACCTTGGCGCGGCAATCGGATCGTTTGCGGCGTCATCGCCGTGATGCTGGCCCTTTCCGCGCTCTCGTCCGCGCGTTCCGCAACGTCGCCCGTCCGCGCGCGTCCAGCGCCGCTCGTCTCCCAGGCGGGCGAGTTCTTGCTGGCCCCTCTGGCCGATCTTGTCACGCCGGCCACTTGGCTGGCGATCGCCGGCGAGGATCCGCGTCGCGCCATCCTTCCCGCTTCCGCACGTCAGAGACAGGAACTCGCCGCCCCGGCTGCCGCGACGCCCGCTCCTGACGAGATTGACGGCGACTTCAGCGGTGAGCAACTCATCAGCCGGGCGACCGGCCCGGTCGCCGTCAGCGTCTCACCCGCGCTCGTCGTCGATCCGCGCGACCCCCGCCACCTCGTCCTGGCGGCCACCGACCTCGATCTCCCGTCGCCGGCGATCTACAGCAGCGCCGATGGCGGCGCAACATGGGATGGCCCGCGGCAGGTCCCCTATCTTCCCGGCGATCGCGGCACGACCGGGAATGCCAGCGTCGCGTTTGGGCGCGATGGCGCGCTCTATCTCGCCTCCCTCTCGGTCGGGGCAGACCGGTTTACGCTGGGGAATGCCGGCTTCGAGACCCCAACGATCCAGGTCGCCGTCTCCCGCTCGGATGATGGCGGCGGGAGCTGGCAGGACCCCTCCTCGACGGCGCGCGCTGCCGTGCAGACGATGACGATGGTCGACGAGGCGGGGCGGACGCGAGGGGAGATCCGCGCCGGTGCGATCGACAGCCCGGCACTGACGGCCGGCGTCGACCCCGCGAACCCCGGCAACGACATCCTCTACCTGACCTACACCGAATTCACGCTCCGCTACCCGATTCTGTACGCCGACGAGATCCCGATCCTCGGCGCGCCGGTCATCGAATCGACGATCCGCCTCGCCCGCTCGACCGACCGGGGGGAGACGTGGAGCGCGCCAATCGCCATTAGCCCGGTCGCCGCCATCGCGGCCGCGGAAGGCGGCTCCCCCTCTTCTGCTCCGCCAGCGGACGAGCGCCCGCCGTCGAGCGTGCCGCGGATCACCCCCGCCGCCGAGGCTGGAGCGGAAGAGCCACGCGAGCAGGTCGTCCAAGGCCCCGCCCTCGCCGTTCTCGACGATGGCACGCTCTGCCTCGCCTATTTCGACTCCACGGGCGACGGTGTGCAACGCGGTCTGGCACGAGTCATGGTCGCCACATCGCGCGATGGCGGCCGGACCTTCTCGGAGCCGGCGCAGGCGGGTATTTTCCGCGAGATTCCGCTGACGCCGCGAACGCTCCCCATTCGCTGGTGGAGCAGTGGGTTCCCCCGCCTGGCCGTCGGCGCCAATGACGCGCTCTTCATCGTCGTCACCGCGCGCGCGGCCGCGCATCCGACCGACGACGGCGATCTGCTCCTCCTGCGCTCCCTGGATCGAGGACAGCAGTGGGAGGAGCCGGTCGTCATCGACGCGGGCGCGACGAGCAGTCTCCAGTTCTTCCCCGCGATCGCCGCCACCGCCAACGGCGCGCTGCACGCGGTCTGGGGCGATACGCGCGACGATCCCTCCGGCGTCCGCTACGACATCCTGTACGCGGAATCGACGGACAACGGCGCGTCGTGGGCGGTGACCGATCCGCGAAAAAGCGTTGCCGCGCCCGACCGGCGCATTTCGAGCCAACCGTCAAATGCGCTCTTCGCCTACGCCGGCGGGCGGTTCCTGGGCGACCGCTTCGCGCTGGCCCCGGCCGGCGACGATCTCGCCATTGCGTGGGTGGCCCTTCCTGACACGGGGCCGCGGGAGGCGATCGCGCTCTCGCGGAAACTCGGCGAAGCGGCCGGAAGCCCTACCCCTGGCAATGGCACGCCGACAGCGTGGGGAACGCCCGGAAGCGGAGCCTGAGCGCCTGCGGCCGCCACTACAGCAGCGTGCCGCACCCGTGTCATCCTGAGTACAGCGTCTCCGCAATGATGTCCTGTCGAGGGCACGATGCTTCTCGTTTTCCCTCGCGAACGTTCGCGCGCTCGAGCCGAGATCCTTCCTTCGTCAGGATGACACGAGTGCGTAGACGCTGTACTGAGTGTCACGACACGGCGACGGTGTCATCCTGAGCGCAGCGAAGGATCTCGGCTCCCCGGAATCACGTCTCCCCTGCGCCGAGATGCTTCGTGCCTCAGCATGACACACGGTGCAGGGAACGCCGCTGCAGGATTGCCGATCGTGATCGCAAACCCGCCCCGCTCTCGCGCCGGGCGAGCGCCCGAGCTACGGCGTCGAGGTGGCCGGCGCGGCCGGTTTCGTGGGCATGGGGTCGGGCAGGACATAGCCGGGCTCGCGCCTGCTGCTCGGGCTCCCTCGCGCGATCAGCCAGAGGACGACGATGACGAGGAGTGAGCCGATCCCGGTCGCAAGCGCCCCGAGAAACCCTCGCCGGGTCACCGTCCGCCCCTGACGAGGATCCTCGACTGGCGCGCGCTTGTCGCCGGGCGCTGGCGAACCCATGTGCATGGCGCGGTCTGGCTCGGCTAAACGAGGTATCGGCCGTCGCGCAGGAACGGCTCGCCATCGACCTCGACCGATCCGCCCTGCCGCAGGTCGCAGATCAGATCCCAGTGAATCGCCGACTCGTTGACGCTCCCCGACTCGGGATACCCCGCGCCCAGCGCCATGTGGACCGTGCCGCCGATCTTCTCGTCGAAGAGGATGTTCTTCGTGAAGTGCGTAATCCCGTAGTTCGTCCCGAACGCCAGCTCGCCCAGCCGGCGCGCGCCCGGATCGGCATCGAGCGTCTCGAGGAGGAACGCCTCGTTGCGCCCCGCCGAAGCATCGACGACCTTTCCCCCCGCGAAGCGAAGCCGGACATCGTCGATCTCCCGGCCTTCCGTGACGACAGGATACGAGAAGCGGATGTGCCCCTCGGTCGCGTCTTCGACCGGGCCGGTGAAGATCTCGCCGTCGGGAAAATTCTTTGTGCCGTCGCAGTTGACCCAGGTGCGGCCGGCGATCGAGAGCGTGAGATCGGTGTCGAGCCCGCGGATCCGCACCTCGCGCTTGTCGCTCAACCAGTCGATCAGCCGCTGCTGCATGCCCGAGAGCTCGCGCCAGGCGGCCGCCGGATCGTCCGCGCCGAGCTTGCAGGCATCGAAGACGAAGCGCGTGAAGTCGGGCGTCGACATCTCGGCGTCCTGGGCGTAGCCATCGGTTGGAAAGAGGGTGAGCGTCCAACGCAGCTCGCCGGCCGCCTCCCGATCCATCATCGTCTTCATCAGCGGCTGGGCGCTTCGCTTGCGCGCGATCTGACGCTTCGGGTCGATGCCGGAGAGCGATTTCGTGTTCTGCTCCCCCATGACCCGGATGTAGACATCGGCTTCCCCGCGCGACCAGCGCTCGATGGGTGAGACCCAGGCGAGTTGCTCGTCGGTGCCCTGCTCGAGGAGCGTCAGGTTCACCTCCGAGAAGCGGGGCGTGACCACCGGGAGGCCGCCCGCGCCCAGCGCCTCGCGGTAGATCGCGGTGAGCAGCGGCCGGGCCGAGACGTCACCGTCGATCGAGACGACATCGCCGGGGCGAACCTCTGCCGAATAGGTCACGAGGGTGCGCGCCCACTTGTCGATACGGGGATCAATCATCGAATCTGGCTCCTGGAACAGTCTCGGTCAACCCATGAAGGGTTCCAGGGCCGGTTATACCACCGCGCGTCAGGACGCTACCCGGCCGGCTCCAGAATCTCGATGGCGGCGACGACCGGCTCCCCTTCGCTCGCGGTGAAGCGGAGATTCAGCTCACCATCGTCGACCTCGACCTCGGCCTGCTTCACGAGGGCCGTCAGCGGGCCGACCTCGTCGTAGATGTCGAGATCCTGGACGATCGTGTCCCCCTCGGCGGCGACGGAGAAGACGCGCAACCCCGCCTCGGCCTCGGGTCCGCCCGGCGCGCCCCAGTAAGGCTCGGTGAAGTAGAGGCGGACCAGGTAGGCGCCGCTCTCCTTGAGCGGGATGGCGTAGGAGAACCCGCGCCGCTTCCCCGTCCCGGAGCCGGAGCGCTGCGTCAGGTAGAGGCTGTCTTCGTCGGTGCCGGCGACGTCGATATCGCCTCGCCAGTCGAGCGCCGAGCCGCCATCGAAATACTGGTCGTCGGCCCAGTCGCCAGCGCCCCTGCCCCGGTCCGCACGGCGCTTGCGCTCGGACGTGTCGCGCTTGCGATCCTTCTTCTTTGCCTTCTCCGGGCGCGAGCCATCGCCCGCCTCGGCGTTGCTGCTCGACGCCTGGTCCTGCCGGTTCGCCTTCGCCGGAGACTCCGGCGCGGCTGCCGCCCGGGACGATCCATCCCGGCGGCTGCCATCGCGACGCGAGGAGCGCTGGGCGCTCTTTTCTGGCGCGGCGCCCGGTGTGACGCCAAGATCGATCGTGTCGTCACCTGCGCCGCTCGTCGCATTCCGAGCAGCCGTCGCGTTCGGCTCGCGCTTCTTCTCGGGCGCGCTCCGGATGACCAGGCCGTTCTCGACCGGCACCGGGGCCGATCCCCCTGCCGAGCCCGCGTCGCCGGGTTCGGACGCGCCATCACCAGGATCCGCTTCGCCATCTCCCGGCTCGTCGTTGGCCGCGGCGTCCTCCTGGAGGAGCAGGCGCGCGCGCATCCAGCCGCGAGCCACCCCGCTGTCGCCGACCTCCTCGTCCGCGAGGCCGTCCGTCGCCGGCTGGTTGGCGCGGAGCTTCCGCGCCGTCCGCTCGGTTCGCGCCCGCGTCCCATCTTCGACCGAGGCGGGCGACGCATCCCGCGTCGCACCGGCGTCGATCCGGAGGACCGGGCGCCACGACCCGGCGGCGGCCTCCTCATCCCACGCCTTGCTCGGCGTCGGCGGCGGCTGGGGCGGCGCGTAGAGTTCGCCCGAGGCCGCCGCTTCCGCGACCAGCTCTTCGTTCCGGCGCGGGTTGTCGCGGCGCGGCTCGACATACGGCTCGGCGTCGGGACCCTCCGTCACCGTCTGGTTGTCGCTCCCGGCCCCGTCGCCGCCAGCGCCGGCCTCCTCGGTTCCGTCCGATCCGGTCGTGATGATCGGCTTCGATGTCTCCGTGCGCGTCCGCTGCTTGGAGCGAGACCGCCCTTCCCGCTCGACCGTCTTCCCTTCCTGACCGGCGCCGTTGACCGGCTCCGGCGGCGCAACCTCCCCTTCGCCCCCCTGGCCATTCAGCTCCGGCACTGGCTCGGGCTCCGGCTCGATGCCGTCGGGCGACTTGTCGCAGGCATCGCCGATCCCGTCACCATCGCTATCGGCAAAGTTCGAGGTTGCGATGTTCGGGCAATTGTCGTCCTTGTCGGGCACGCCGTCGCCATCGAAGTCCGCATAGACGGGGCAGGCGTCGCCGATCCCGTCGCCGTCCGCGTCGGCCTGGTCGGGATTCTGGACATTGGGGCAGTTATCGAGCGCGTCGGGGATGTAGTCGCCGTCCGCGTCGGACGAGAGGAGGGTCCGCTCGTTGCGCGCGCCGCTCGTCCCCTCCTGCGCGTTGACCACCGGCTCGGCCATCGTCGCCGTCTCGATGGAGTCAGCGGGCGCGGCCGCCTCCTGCCCGCCTCCCGCGCCAGCGCTACCGGCGTCGCCGCTCTGGTCGCCCGCGACGGTCTCCGTCGCGGCGACCTCAGGCTCGCCGTTCTTCTTGTCCTTGGGGCGCGCATCGACCACTGGAACGATGGCAACCGCAAGCGCCACGATCAAGGTGATCATGGCGAGGAGCGCGCGTGACGCGGCTGCCTGCGGCACGGCAATGTCCCTCCCGGCCCTCGCGGCGAACCGACGCGTCCAACTCGCGTGCCCGGATCCTCCGAGCGAAATGATTCGCCACCAGGCCTGGTCCCTGCGGGTGCGGGTTCGGGTAGGATAGCGGTGTACGAACAGCGTTGTCCATGCCTTCGCGTCACACGTTGGCGATATGTCACCTGATCGGAACGCACAAGACGCGGCCGCCGCAGGCCTGCTGGCGCTCGCCCTGCAGGGGATCGCGCTGAAGCGGGTGCTGCGCACCGGCTGGCTCGACCGTGGGGTGCCGCCGGCGGAGGCCGAAGCGGTTGCCGGCCACTCCTACAATACCGCGCTTCTGGCGTGGGCCGGCGCCCTCGAGCGGCAGGCGGCCGGCGTCGCAATCGACCCGAATCGGGTGCTGCACCTCGCGCTGCTGCACGACCTGGCGGAAGCGACAACAGGCGACGCGCCGCCCTACGACGTGAACGCGGTGCCCACCGAGGCCGACGCCGAAGCGAGGCGCGCCTTCCTCGACCGGCGGCATATCCGTGACGAGGAGGCGCAGGCGCGCAAGCGGGCGGCAGAGGATGCGGCGATGGGCGGTCTGCTCCGCATGCTGCCTGCCGCCGTCCGTGAGCGGTTCGCCGACCTCTGGGGGGAACTGCGCGACGGCGCCAGCGCGGAGGCGCGCTTCGTCAAGCAGATCGACCGGCTGGAGACGTTTCTCCAGTCACGGGTCTACCTACAGGAGCAGCCTGACCTGCCGGTGGAGTCATTCCGGCGCGAGATCGCCGAGACGATCGATGACCCATTGCTGGCCGCGATCCGCGACGCGGCACTCGCCTCTTCCGGACCGGGAAACGAAAGGGGAGGTGGTGATGGGACTCGGTGAGCGTGATCGCCAACGCCAGCCCATCTCCCACTGTGGCGGCTGAGAAGGGGTGGTAGTGGCGGTAATCATCGTCGCGGTCGCCAGCAACCCTCACCCCCGACCGCTTGGGTGGCGGTCGGGGGTGAGGGTTGCTGGCCGCCACCCCTATAGAATCAGGAATGACCCCCCGCCGTTGTCTGCCCATGTGCAGAGGCCAGGGGTAAGAGCTAGCCGCCAGTACGCAAGATGCGACCGCTACTCCTCGGCGAACATCCCGTCGCCGTCGAACGCGATCGGGCGAAGATCGCCTGTCACTTCGACCCGCCCGCTCTCCAGCAACTCCGGCAGCAGTGGCTCCGACGCCCAGAAGGTCTCGACGTGCTTCGTGTCCTGAATCCGCGCGATGCGCGACGTATCCGTCTGCGTCTTCAGGCAGCAGGCGAGCGCGACGTAGAGCGCCTGGCGATCGGTGTCGACCGTGAGCGGGATCCGCGCGCCCTGCGGCGCCTTGGCCGTGATCATGTTCATGTAGGTGGCGACCGGGTCCATCCGCTCGACCGCGCGGCGCAGGACGACATCCGCCATGCCGATGCCGGTCGCGTTGCCGTCCGTATCGTCGGTCAGGTCACGCACGATCAGGCGCTGGATGCGCGGCGTCACCGGCTCCTCAGTAGGAGGCAGCGCGCCCGCCACGTCGCGGTTGATCACGTTCGGGTCGGCGCCGTCGCCGGAGATATCCTTCCCGATGCGGTCGATGATCAGCACGTCGATCCGCTCACCGGGCAGCCGGCCCATCCGCTCGCGCGCGATGCGCAGCAGCTCCTGCTCGCGCTCGAAGATGCGCGCCGCCGGCACCGCCTCGGCCTGCGCCAGCTTGCCGTAGCCATTTTCGATGACCGCGACCCCGAAGGGGATGTTGACCTGGGAGAGGGTGAAGTTGGCGACGGCCGGGATGAGATGGTGGAACTCCGCCATCCCCTGATGGTGGAAGAACTCCGCACCATGCTGCTTGCCGAGCCCGATGGCGAGCATCTTCATCAGGCCCGATTCGACCGGGCCGCGAAAATCGGTGTGCGGCTTCACACGCCCAACCGGAATGACCGCGTCCGCCTCGTAGGCGTTGCGGTCGAACCAGACCGGCACGTCCTCCTCGACGGTGCCGAGCTGGACCGTCTCCATGCTGGAGAGGATCGGGCAGCCCATCGTCGCCTCGGTGATCCCGTAGTGGGCGATCAGCTCCCGCTGCCCCTCGGCGGTCGCCCCGCCGTGGCTCCCCATGGCCGGGACGATGAACGGCTCCGCCCCGGCCGCGCGCACCTCGTCGACGACGGCGCGCACGACCTCGTCGATCCGGTCGATGCCCCGACTGCCGGCGGTAATGGCCACGCGCTGACCCGGGCGCAGGCGATCGCCGATCCCCGCGCGCCGGAACTGCTCGCCGATGGCCGCCCGCACGTCGCCAATCTCGGTCGAATCGAGGGATTGACGCACTGGAGCCCAGCGCGGCAGCTCGCCGCGCTCGAAAATCTCGAGTCCCATAGCAACCTCCATCGCGGCGCGTGCCGCCGCGGCGGATATCGGCGACGACAATCTGCTCAGATGGTCCGCGCGCGGCGGCTGATTGTCAATGGCGATTCCGCGCCAGATTCGGGCCAGCCGGTCAGTTGCCCGCCCCGGCCTCGGAGAGGTCCAGATTGCAGCCGACCAGGCCATTGGCGTACCCATCGAGGAAGGCGTCGACCCGCTGGTCGGCGGAGCCGTGGGCGCCGGGATCGTTCCAGGCCGTCCCCGGCGGATCGCCGGAGATCTCGGTCATGAAGAGCGCCTCGTCGATGTCGCCGGGATCGAGCCACCCGGTCAGCTCCGCGTCCTGACTGTAGGCGCCGGCCATGCAATCGGCCTGCTGCTCGAAGGCGACCGGCGCGATCTCCCCCGCGAGGTCAGGGACGACCCCGAGGTCGAAGCCGAGCTGCGCCTGGATGTGATGCCCCCACTCATGGGCCACCACCACTACCCAGGCAAAGTCGCCGATCTGCCGCTCGATCAGGGAGCGGAAGCTCGAGGAGTAGTAGATCTTCTCGTCGATGACACAGTAGAAGGCCGCCTCCTCATCCGGATCAGCCCGGCCACAAGCGGTGACGATCGGCGCGTCGAAGGGGACGACCCCATTCGGCGGGTCGTACGGGCGGCCAGCCTCCTGGAAGCGGGCCGCCCAGTACGTGTCAATGTGAGCGTGCAACGGATCGGGGAAGAGTGCCGCGCGCTCCTCCGGTGTCTCTGCATCGCCGGTGCCCTGCGCCAGCGACTCGACGGTCGCGGACCCGTCATCACCGTAGAGCGCCAACTGCTCGTCGAGAAACGCGCGGGATGCCCCGAAGAACCAGCCCCACTCGCCGTCGTCGTAGCGAACGACGTGAACCTCTCCCGGCTCCTCGGTCGTCACGCCGGCCGCCGTGTATGGCTGCGTGAACGTAACGGTCACGGCATCGTCGTACGTCTCGCCGGTGACACCCCAGGTCCACGGCTCCGGCGTCGCGCCGGTGATGGT
>JADYYO010000042.1 GCA_020853615.1 Thermomicrobiales bacterium | reverse complement strand
CCAGGACGATCAGGGTCGGCGCGAGGGAGGTGAGCGCGGCGACCAGCGTGGCGATGCCTTCGTCGGTGTCGGGCACGCGGCGAGGCAGGGTGGCGGCAGCAGGGAGGCTGGCCAGGTCGAGCTGCTAGAGCGGCGAGCGGAAGTTGTGCCAGTGGGGCATGCTGTGGGGCATGGCCCGGCGCCCCTCGGCCGACTTCCGTGAGCGCCTGGCGGCCGCCATCGACGCGGGGCTGCCACGAGGTGAAGCGGCGCAGTGTTTTCGCGTCAGTCTGCGCACCATCGACCGCTGGCTGACCCGGCATCGGCAGGGCGAGTCGTTGGCCGAGCGGCCCCGCGCCGGTCGCCCGCCGAAGCTGGGACCGACCGGCGCGGCGACCTTGCGCGCGCTGGTCGCGGTCCAGCCGGACGCCACGTTGCCCGAGCACGCGGCGCGCCTCGCGGCCGAGACCGGCATCCACCTCAGCCCGTCACACCTCGATCGGCTGCTGCGCCGGCTCGACCTGCCGCTCAAAAAAAGAGCCTGATCGCCAGCGAGCGCGACGAGGAGGCCCGCGCAGTGTGGCGAGCACGGATGGCCGGCATCGACCCGGCCGATCTCGTCTTTCTGGACGAGACGAGCACCCCGATCACCCTGACGCCGTTACGCGCACGGGCGCCGCGCGGAGAGCGGGCCGTCGGCCGCATTCCCCGCGGCAAGCGCCCCCACATCGCTTGGCTGGCCACGTTGACCCCTGACGGCCTCGGGGAGCGTCTCGTGGTGGATGGTCCCGTCGACGGCCGCGTCTTTTTCGCCTTCGTGGAGCGGGTGCTCGTCCCTGCCTTGCGCCCCGGCCAGGTCGTGGTCCTCGATAACCTGAGCGTGCACAAGAACGCTCAGGCCCGGCACCTGATCGCAGCGGCCAGCTGCCAACTGGTCGTCCTGCCCAGCTATTCCCCCGCCTTCAACCCCATTGAGCAGGCCTTCGCCAAGACCACGCAGGCCCTGCGCCGCATCGGCGCCCGCGCCTTCGCGACGGTCGTCACCGCCATCAGCGACGTGCTCCCCACCGTCACCGCCGCCGACGCCCGCGCCTGCTTCGCCGATGCGGGCTTTCCCCTGTCATGACAGAACTTCCGCTCACCGCTCTAGGAGCCGAGATCGATGCCAACGAACATGAGAGACCTCCTGGAGAACGTGATCCGTGGCACACGGGAGCGCGTCTCCCGATGAGGCGGCACGCACGCACCGGCCTTGTGGATACGGTCGTCCCAGACCTCGACCTGGTCCGGTGGCGATGCCGTCCGCCGGGAGCCCCCGGTCTACGGGACGGGCGTCAGAGCCCAAGGGGCGATCCGGGGAACTGCTCCAGCACGAAACATCCAAGGGGCGGGGCCTACCTCGCCCGGGTCGATCCGCGGCGAACGTTCGCGGTTCATCACGGTGATGACAGCGGCACGGCGCGGCGATTGGGAACGCGGGGTTCCCGCGGCGCCCTGGTATGGTGGTCGCGGCCAGGCAGGCTCGAGGGCAGCTCAGGCGAATGCCTGCCGCAGAAAGGCGAGGCCATCCGCCGCCAGCGCGTCCTGCGAGGGGGCGAGCGAGCGCCAGATGGCGGCGGCGCGGGCGATCGTCTGGTTGTCGGGGGTGAACGACTCGATTACCAGCGCCCCGTCGTAGCCGACCTCGCGCAGAGCGGCGACGATCGGCTGCCAGGGGATCGGATCGGCGCCCGGCGCGCCCCGGTCGTTGCCGCAGGCGTGGAAGTGGATCAGCCGGTCGCCGGCGAGACGGATCGCGGCGGCCGGGTCCTTCTCCTCGATATTCATATGGAAGGTATCGAGCAGCATGCCGACCGCCGGGGAGTCGAGGCGGTCGACCACCTCCGCCACCTGCTCGGCCGTGTTGAAGAAGCTCGTCTCGAAGCGGTTGAGCGGCTCGATCGCGAGACGCACGCCCCGCTCACCGGCATGATCGGCGAGGGGGCGCAACCCCTCCAGCAGCCGGTCGATCGTCGCCGCACGCTCGGCGGCGTCCATCTGCCACGTCTTGCCGACGGGGGTGTAGAGCGGGCCGGCGACGACCCCGGCGCCGATCGTCGCCGCCGCGTCGATGCAATAGCGAAGGTACTCGCGCGTCCCGGCCACCAGCGCCGGGTCGGTCAGATCCTTGTCGGCGCCCATGGCGACGCAGAGGGCGGCGCCGAGGCCATGGGCGGCGAGCAGGTCGGCCGTACGCGCCGGGTCCCAGTCGCCCGGCTGCTCGACGCCAAGCTCCAGCACATCGAAGCCCATCGCCTTCACCCGCGGCGCCATCTCGGCGACGGCGGCATCGCTCGGCGGCGAGGCGAAGACCCACGAATTGACCCCGATCGGATTCATCTGGCCATCTCCGGCATCACTGGCGGTTCGGTTGGTCGGAGTGGCACGCTACGTGGCCGAGGAGATGCTGTCAACCGGGGCGATCGTGCTCCTTGCCCCGCGCGCAAGGGCGGCTCAAGACGATGTGGCCCTCCCCGCGCTAGCGAACGATGACCCGGCCGGGCGTATGGCTCCTATCGATGTCCCGGTCGACATCGACGCGCCCCTCGCGCGATTCGCCCAGCGGCCCGAGCGGCACGAACCCGGCAGTGGGCGGCGAAACAGGCATGACCACCCCGATGCAGGACCCCAGTTCCGCCACGAACATGCATCCGCCGGCCGAGGGCACGATCACCGGGGGCGGCGGGATCACCTGTGCGCTCGCCGTCGCCCCGCCGAACGTCGCGCAGAGCAGCGCCGCGCCGCCGATCCCGCCCAGGATTCGTCGCTTCTGATGTCGCATCCCTCGCTCCCTTCTCCATGACGACCGGGGAATCTCGCCTCCCCGATCGGCAGATGATCAGGATCCTCTCTGCAAGAGCGGGGCCGCGCGGCGCACAATTGCGCCAGGATACGGGCGGTAGGCCCGGATCTTGATGGAGCATTGGCGCGCCGGAGCGAGTTGCCACGTTCCGCCCGCGCCGCCGTCGAGGATGAGGAGGAGAGCCGATGACCGCATCCAGCCCGACCTTCGATCGCGGGCGGCCGAACGCCCTGCAGAAGCTCTTCTTCAAGGCGCCGACCGCCCTCTATCGCGGCATCCCGGCCGAGATCATGCGCAGCCGCTGCGTGATGCTGCTGACGACGACGGGCCGGCGCAGCGGGCAGCCGCGCACGACTGGCGTCAGCTTCATGCCGCTCGGCGACCACT
>JADYYO010000041.1 GCA_020853615.1 Thermomicrobiales bacterium | reverse complement strand
CGCCTGCGCCAGCGCCGCCTCCAGCCAGCGCCGGCCCTCGGTGAGATAGCCGCGCGTCTGCCAGTAGATCGCCAGGGCAGTCGCCAGCGCGAGCTCGCGCGCCTGCTCTCCCCGCTCGGCGCACCAGCGCAGAGCCGCCCGCGCGTTGTCGTGCTCGAGGTCGAACCGGTCGAGCCACTGCTCCTGCTCCGCTCCCTCCAGGTGGGCCACCCCCTCCTCGGCGAAGGCGAGGCACCAGGCCGCGTGCCGGTCACGGGCGTCGGCGCTCTCCCCACTCTCCTCCAAGCGGGCGCGGCCGAACTCGCGGATCGATTCCAGCATCGACCAGCGGGAGACGTCGCCAGGGAGGGCGACGCGCCGGACGAGACTCCGCTCGGCCAGCGCGCCGAGCCGCCCCGGCAGGTCGCCATCCGTCGCTGCCACCTGCTCGGCCGCCTCACGGCTCCAGCCGCCGGCGAAGGTGGAGAGGCGCTGCACGAGGCGTTGCAGCTCCGGGTCGAGCCGCTCGTAACTCCAGGCGATCGTCGCCGCCAGCGAGTGCTGATGGGTCAGCGCGTCGCGGCGCCCGCCGACCAGGACGTCGAAGCGGCGCTCGAGGTCGGTCTGCAATTCAGGCAGGGTGCGCGCGCCCAATTGCGCGGCGGCCAGCTCGATGGCCAGGGGCAATCCGTCGAGCCGGGCGCAGATCGCGGCGACGATCTCCGCGTTCCGCCCGTCGAGCGCCAGGCCGGGTGCGACCTCGCGCGCCCGCTCCATAAAGAGCTGCACGGCGGGGCTGCCGGCTGTGTCTGGCGTCGCTCCTTCGCTCGCCGTGTCGACGGGCAGCGGCTGCACCGGGAGGACGCGCTCGCCGCCGATGCCGAGCCGCTGCCGGCTGGTGGCGAGGATACGCAGCTCCGGGCAGGCAGCCAACAGGGCAGCGACGGCCGGCGCGCCGCTGATGACCTGCTCGAGATTGTCGAGCACGAAGAGGAGCCGCTTCGTGCCGATCCAGGCGACGAGGGCCTCCGCCATTGAAAGTCCACCCCCTTCGCGCACGCCGAGGGTGGCGGCGATGGCCGGCACGATCATCGCGGGGTCGACGACCTCGCCGAGGCGAATGAGCCAGACGCCGTCGTCGAACCGGTCGAGGAGATCCGCGCCCGCCTGCAGCGCGAGGTGCGTCTTGCCGACGCCGCCGGGGCCGACCAGGGTGACGAGCCGGCGATCCCCCTCGCCCAGCAGCGCGGCGATCTCCGCCAGCTCCTCCTCTCGCCCCAGCAGCGCCGTTGGCAGCGTCGGCAGGTTGGTGGCGTGCCCTTCCAGCGTCTTGATCGGGGGGAAATCGGCCGGGAGCCCCGCGATGACGAGCTGCGCGATCGGCTCGGCGTCGAGCAGGTCGCGCAGGCGGTGCCGTCCCAGATCGCGCAGTGTCACCCCCGGTGGCAGCGCGCCCGCCGTCGCCGCGCGCACGGCTTCGGAGAGGAGGACCTGCCCGCCATACCCGGCGCTCATCATGCGCGAGAGGCGGTTGAGGCAGGCGATCTGGTTGTAGTCGCCCCGCGCGTTCGGCGCCGCCTCTCCGAGGTGGATCCCCATGCGAACCCGGATGGGGCCGGTCTCGGGCCAGGGTTCGGCCGCCAGGCCGCGCTGCGCGGCGACCGCCGCGACGACCGCCTCGGCCGGCGACCAGAACGCCGCCTGCACCATGTCGCCGACGTGCTTGAACGGGACCCCATGATGGGCGGTGATGGCCTCCGTCAGCAGCGCGTCGTGCCGGGCGACGGCGCGGGCCATCGCCGGCCGATCGCGCTCCCAGAGGCGCGAGCTCCCTTCGATGTCGGTGAAGAGGAAGGTGACGATCCCCGAGGGGAGCGCGGCCATCGCATTCTCCGCGTGGAGCCGAATCCGAGGCGACGACGTGCGGCAACACTATACCCCCGCGTGGAGCGCGGAATGCCACAATCGGGTCGCCGGCGGCGCCCTGGCATGGCGGGTGCGGGCCGACGGGCGGCATGGTGGCCGTGAGCCAGCGCGACGGGAGCCCGAGCAATGAGCGATGGCAGCGGAGGTGCAGCGGGGGGCGTCGCCAGCGGCGAGCCGGACGCGGCGGCAAAGGGAGCCGCTCCCGAGCTTGTCGGCTACTTCTACGCCTGGTGGCGCGGCGATCCCCTGCCAGCGCCGCGAGCGATGCCCAACCTGTCGATCGCGCCAGCCACGGACGATCGCCTTCTGGCGCGGCTGATGGGCGTGGCGGAGGGGATGGTGCAGGAGCGGCGAGTTGCCGGACACCAGCCGTGGCTCGCCCGCGTGGCGGAGGAGCCGGTCGGCTGGGGATGGGTTGCCACGAGCGCCTTCTCGATCGGCGAGCTGGGCATCGAGTTCACCCTGCCGCCGGGGAATCGCTACCTCTGGGATTTCGTGACGCTGCCGCCGTGGCGGGGGCGGGGCGTCTACCCGGGCCTGCTGCAGGCGATCCTGACCCGAGACGAGGCGGAGCGGTTCTGGATCGGGCACGATTGGGACAATCGCGCGTCGGCGCGGGGGATCGCGAAGGCGGGATTCACGCGGGTCGGCGCTGCCTATCGTCTGCCGGATGGCCGCGTGGTCCTCGTTCCCGGCGCACCGCGCGAGCGGGCCGTCGCCGCGGCGGCCCTCCTCGATCTGCCGCTTGTCGACCGGTGAAGCGATCTTGTCGTCATAATGGGAGGCGCTCCATGCCCGACTACGGCCACGATCTCCAGTTCGGCTTCTTCCTCGATCCGACGGCCGGCGACCCCGCGCGCACGGTCGAGACCGCCCACATCCTCGACGACCTCGGCTACGACCTGATCGGCATCCAGGACCACCCTTACCAGCAGAAGCACTACGACGCCCTGGCGCTGATCGGCTATCTCCTCGGCCAGACCGAGCGCGTCCGCATCTTCCCCGATGTGGCGAACCTGCCGCTTCGCTCCCCCCTCCTGCTCGCCAAGGAGGCGGCGACGCTCGATCAGCTCAGCGGCGGCCGCTTCGAGCTCGGGCTCGGCGCGGGCGCCTTCTGGGACGCCATCCGGGCGATGGGCGGCCCGGTGCGCGAGCCGCGCGAGGCGCTGGCCGCGCTGCGGGAGGCGATCACCCTCATCCGCGCCTTCTGGCGCGGGGGCTCGCTCCGCTTCGAGGGCGACGTCTACCAGGCGATGGGGGTGCAGCCGGGGCCGCTCCCGGCGCACGAGATCGCCATCTGGCTCGGGGTGACCGGCCCGCGTGCCCTGCGTCTGACCGGCGAGTTGGCCGACGGCTGGGTCCCCTCGATGGCCTATGTGCCCCCGGCGCGCGCCGCGATCGGCAACGAGATCATCGACGAGGCGGCGCGGGCGGCCGGGCGCGCACCTGCCGCCATCAGGCGGATCTACAACATCGGGGGAGAGGTGACCTCCGCGACCGAGGCGGGCGCGAGCGACGCCGATGCACAGAT
>JADYYO010000040.1 GCA_020853615.1 Thermomicrobiales bacterium | reverse complement strand
TGGCGGGGGTCTTGCGCCCGAGGCGAGGCAAGGAACGGAGGTCGCTCGTGAGAGACCAACAGCGGTACGACTACCTGATCGTCGGGGGCGGCATGGCTGCCGACGCCGCCATCCGCGGCATCCGCGATATCGACCCGGAGGGCACGATCGGGCTGATCGGGGCCGAGCCTGACCCGCCCTACAAGCGGCCACCCCTCTCCAAGAAGCTCTGGCAGGGAAAGCCGGTGGAGAGCGTCTGGCTCAAGACCGAGCGCCTCGGCGTCGATCTCCACCTCGGCCAGCCAGCCCGCTTGCTCGATCCGCGGCAGAAGTGCGTCGTCGACGAGCGCGGCGCGACGTACGCCTTCGGCACGCTCCTCCTGGCGACCGGCGTGACGCCCCTTCGCCTCCCGTTCGGCGGCTACCGCGTCATCTACTACCGCACGCTGCAGGATTACCACCGCTTGCGCGACGAGGCGAGCCGGGGCCAGCGCTTCGCCGTCATCGGCGGCGGCTTCATCGGCTCGGAGATCGCGGCCGCGCTGCGCGGGGAGGGCAAGGAGGTCGTGATGATCTTCCCCGAGGCCGGGATCGGCAGCCGGCTCTTCCCGCCCGATCTGGCCCTCTTCCTCAATGATTTCTATCGCGAGCATGGGGTGGAGGTTCTCGCGGAGAGCACGGTCAAGGGCATCGCCGAACAGGGCGACGAGCTGCGGCTACGCGTGCGCGACGGCGTGACCGAAAGCGCGCGCGAGCTTGTGGTCGACGGGGTGGTCGCTGGCATCGGTGCCCGGCCGAATATCGAGCTGGCCCTTTCGGCCGGCCTGGCAGTCGACAACGGGATCGTCGTCGACCGCTTCCTGCGCACCAGTCACCCGGACATCTACGCCGCGGGCGACGTCGCGAGCTTCTGGCAGCCGGCCCTCGCCGGCCGACGACGCGTCGAGCATGAGGACAACGCCCGGACGATGGGCCGCTTCGCGGGGCAGGCGATGGCTGGCCAGCCCGTCCCTTACACCCATCTCCCCGCCTTCTACTCCGACCTCTTCGACCTCGGCTACGAGGCGGTCGGCGACGTCGACTCTCGCTGCGAGATGACAGCCGAGTGGGAGGAGCCGTATCGCAAGGGGATCGTCTCGTATCGCCTCGGGGGTCGCCTGCGCGGCGAGCTTCTCTGGAATGTCTGGGGCGAGGTCGACGCCGCGCGAGCGCGGATCGCCGACCCGGCCCCGCTTCGGGGCGCGCGCGAGCCGCAAGAGTCAGCGGCGGTGGCGTAGGCGCGCCGCCGGCAACGAGCGAAAGGAGCCGTCGTGGTTACTCGTCTGCATCTCGACGAGGTGCGAGACAGCGAAGGGGTCGCCCTCCGGGGCACGCCCGAGCCCGGCCCGCGCCAGATTCCGGAGGCCCAGTTCCGCCGCTTCGAGGGGTACATGGCGGAGATCTTTGCCGCCTTCGGCATGGAGGTGGCGAGCCCGGCGACCGCCGATACGCCACGCCGTTTCGTGCGCGCCCTCTTCGACGCCACGCAGGGCTATGACGGCGATCCCAAGCTGCTGACGACCTTCGACGCCGAGTGCGTGGCGGCGAGCGATTGCGGCTTGAGCCAGGTGATCGAGGGGCCGATCCGGTTCTACGCCCTCTGCGAGCACCACGCGCTCCCATTCCATGGCCGCGCGTTTGTCGCCTACCTCCCGGACGAGCGCATCATCGGCATCTCGAAGCTGACCCGGCTGGTGCGCCTCTTCGCGCGCCGCTTCACGGTGCAGGAGCGGGTCGGCCAGCAGATCGCCAGCGCCCTCGACGCCGCGGTGGCGCCGCGGGGTGTGGCGGTCTATCTCGAGGCTCACCACCTCTGCACCGAGATGCGCGGCGTGCGGGAGGATGCCACGCTCACCCGCACCACCGTCTGGCGCGGCGCCTACGACGCCGACCCCGCGCTGCGCGCGGAGTTCCTGGCCGCCTGTGGGCTTCCCCGCTGAGGCAACCGCACGCCTCCCGGCTTCGCCGGCAAGCGGAGCGGGGGAGACTATGAAGGATGGCCGTCATGATCGATACCATCACCCGCCACGCCGAACACGAGACGCACGCCGTCGCCGCGCTCCTGGTCGAGGGGCAGAGCGTCTGGCAGGACGATCTCAACCGCGCCCAGCTCATCAACGGCGCCTTGCGCCGGGCCATCGATGAGGTCGGGGTACGGGGCCTCACCTCGAACCCGACGATCTTCGCCAGGGCGATTTCCGGAGGAACCGCCTACGACGACCAACTCGCCGCGCTGCTCGGCGCGGGCGCCTCGCCGGCCGCGGCATTCGAGGCGGTCGCGGTCGACGACGTGCGCGCCGCTTGCGACCTCTTCCGCCCGCTCTACGACGCGACTCTCGGCGGAGACGGCTTCGTCTCGGTCGAGGTCTCGCCTGCCGCGGCCCGGGATCCCGAGGCGACGCGGGAGGAGACGCGGCGGCTCTGGGCGGCAGTCGCCCGCCCGAACGTGATGATCAAGATCCCCGGCACGGCCGAAGCGACGCCGGTCATCGCGGAGATGCTGGCCGAGGGGATCAACATCAACATCACTCTCCTCTTCTCGCTGGCCTCGTACGAGCGGGTGGCGCTCGCCTATCTCGCCGCATTGGAGCGGCGGCTGGCGGCGGGCCAGCCGATCGACCGGATCGCCTCCGTCGCCTCCTTCTTTGTCAGCCGCGTCGATACGCTGGTCGATACCCTCCTCGACGAGAAGATCACCGCCGCCAGCCACGACGCGACGAAGGCGCGGCTCTCCGCCCTCAAGGGGAAAGCGGCGATCGCCAACGCGAAG
This sequence comes from Thermomicrobiales bacterium, assembly GCA_020853615.1. Classification (GTDB taxonomy): domain Bacteria; phylum Chloroflexota; class Chloroflexia; order Thermomicrobiales; family UBA6265; genus JACCXM01. The sequence continues at coordinate 760 of JADYYO010000040.1, read as the reverse complement.
CTGGCCTACGCCAGGTTTCAGGAGATCTTCGCCAGCGCGCGCTTCGCCGCGCCGCGAGCGGCCGGGGCCCGGGTGCAGCGGCCCCTCTGGGCCAGCACCTCGGTCAAGAACCCTGCTTACCGCGACGTCCGCTACGTCGAGGCGCTGATCGGCCCGCACACGGTCGACACCATGCCGCGCGCCACCCTCGAGGCCTTTCTCGACCATGGCGCGGTAGCGCGCACGGTCGACCGGGAGATCGCGGAGGCGCGGCGTGTCGTCCGCGACCTGGCCGAGATCGGCATCGACCTGGAGATCGTCGCCCAAAACCTCGAAGAGGAGGGGATTGCCATCTTCACCAGGTCGTACGACGACGTCCTGCGCGTCATCGCCACGGGGCGGGATGCGGCCGCCTGAGCCGCCCCGCGCGGGCGGTGGAAGGAGGTGGCCGCCGGATCGCCAAACCTCTTGTTCGCTACGTGATGTCATCGACACGGCATGCATGACGGAGGAACCGGCATGACATCGAACGCCAGAATCGACCGCCGTCGCACGCTGCTGGGCGCCGCCGCCATCGGCGCGGGCGCAGCCCTCGGCGCCAGTGGCGCGATGGCTCCTACCGCCGCCGCTTCGAGTACACCGGCCACCACCGGGCCCGGAGCAGAGTCGCAAAGTGGCACGCCAGAGCCGAGCCTGTACGAGCGATTGGGCGGCATCTTCGCCATCGCCGCGGTCGTCAATCGCTTCAGCGATCAGATCATCATCAACCCGAAGCTCAACC
>JADYYO010000039.1 GCA_020853615.1 Thermomicrobiales bacterium | reverse complement strand
CTGGTCCCTCGCGGTCAGCCCGCGCAACTTCGCCGAGCATCTGGACGTTCTCGCGCGGCGTCGCCACCCCGTTGCGTTGCGGCGGATGACCGCGGATCTGCGTCAGCAGGGTCTCGATTGCCGACAGGTGGCTGTCACCTTCGATGACGGCTATCTCGACAATCTGACGCGGGCGAAGCCGATCCTGGAACGATACGGCATCCCGGCGACCGTCTTCGTCGTCAGCAACGCGGTCGGGCAGGATCGCGAATTCTGGTGGGACGAGCTCGACCGGCTCCTGCTCGGCGAGCACGAGCTGCCGTTGGCGCTGACCCTGCGCATCGAAGGATGGGAGCGGCGCTGGGATCTCCGCGGAGGGCAGCCAGAGACCGGGCTCTTCGGCCGGAGGACGATTCCCCCGGGCCGGCTGCACCGGACGTTGTGGCGACGTTTTCGCACCCTTCCCGACGCCGCGCGCTGGGAGGCGCTCGAGGCGCTTCGCGCGTGGGCTGGCCTGCCGCGCACGGGCCGCGATGACCGGCGCGTGATGACGGCTGCGCAACTTCGCGATCTTGCCGACGGCAGCCTGATCGAGATCGGCGCGCACACGACGACGCATTCGCGCCTCTCCGCGCTTTCGGCGGAGGAACAATACGCGGAGATCCAGGGCAGCAAGGCCCGCCTGGAGGAGATCGTCGGGGCGCCGGTGACGAATTTCTCCTACCCCTTCGGCGGGCGGTTCGATGTCTCGGCGGTGACCGTCGATGCGGTCGCGCGGGCGGGGTTTGTCTCCGCCTGCACCACTCGCGCGGGGGTGCTCCGGCGCTCGACAAATCCGTTCCGCCTGCCGCGTCTCTATGTCGGTGACTGGCCGGGCGACGAGTTCGAGCGGCGATTGGCGCCATGGCTCTAGACGGGTCGACTAGCGTCGATGCCGGGAGGGATGGCCGTGCCGCGGCTCCCCTCTCAAGTGAACCATCCGCGCGGGGGGTGGGCACCTCGGGTGGAGCGAGGAGCGCCCGGCTCGCCGCGGCGCGCGCCCATCTCCAGACGCCTCTCTTCCGAAACGCTTACGCGCTGATCGTCAACACCGGCATTACGGCGCTGCTCGGCTTCGCCTACTGGGTCGTCGCCGCCCGGTTCTATTCGACGACCGATGTCGGGCTGGCCGCCGCCGTGATCTCGGCCATGACCCTGCTCGCCGGGATCTCCCTCTTCAACCTCGACGCGGTGATGGTCCGTTTCATCCCGATCGCCGGCGAGCAGACGCGCCGGCTCGCTGGCTCCGTCTATGCTCTCTGCGCGGTCGCCGCGCTGGTCGTCGGCGGCCTCTTCATCGCCGGGCTCGACATCTGGGCGCCGAATCTGAGCTTCCTCGCCGCGCAGGGGGGCGGCATCTGGTTCATCGTGGCGACGGCCGCCTGGATGATGTTCATTTTGCAGGACGGCATCATGGTCGGCCTCGGCCAGGCTGTCATCGTTCCGATCGAGAACGCGATCTTCGGCGTCGGCAAGCTGGCGCTTCTCGTCGCCCTGGTTGGGCATGGCCCGTACGGCATCTTCCGCTCCTGGACGATCGCGGCGGCGCTCGTCGTCGTCCCGTTCACCGCGCTCATCTTCTTGCGATTCATTCCCCGGCACGCGCGGATCCCCGTCGACCGGGCCGGGCCGATGACCTGGCGGGCGCTGCGCGGCTATGCCGCGGGGGACTACGTCGGGTCGGTCTTCGATCTGGCGGCGTACTCCCTGCTGCCGCTGATCGTCACGCACTGGGCCGGGCCGGAGGAGAATGCCTTCTTCTACCAGAGCTGGATCATCGCCTACACGCTGATCCTGGTGGCCAACAACGCCTCGCGCGCGTTGACGGTCGAGGCGGCGAAGGACCAGGCACAACTGCACGCCTATGGCCGCGTCATGCTCGGCCACACGTTGAAGCTGCTGCTGCCGGCCGTGGTCGTCGTCGTCCTCTTCGCGCCGCTGATCCTGGGCGTCTTCGGTCCGGAGTACGCCGCAGGTGGTACCCGCACGCTCCGCCTGCTGGCGCTGGCGCCGCTCCCGCACGCGGTCGTGCTCCTGGCGCTCGTCACCGCGCGCTTGCAGCAGCGCCTCCGGGAGCTGATCGCCATCCAGGCCGCGACCTCGATCGCCATCCTCGGCACGAGCCTGGCGCTGGTCGGCGCCCACGGCGGCGAGGGCGCGGCCATCGGCTGGCTGGGCGGGCAGGCGGTCATCGCGGCCATCCTGCTGGCGACTCGCCTGCGCTGGCTGCTCCGCCCCGGCCTCCCCGATCCGGCTGGCCGCGCCTGAGATGGCCGCGGGCGTGCCGGGCCCGGCGCGGGAGAGCGCCGGGCAGGCGGTTTCATCCTCACCCGGGCCGGCCGCGCTCGCGATGGCCTGGCCGGTCGGCCGCGCGCCGTCCTGGCTGCTGACGCTCGCGCCGCTGTTGGCCGCGCTCGCCCTCTGGCTGGCGGCGATCCCCGCGATCGACCCCGACCAGATGACCGATCTCGGGTTGATTGCCGTCCTGCCGCCGGCCTTCTATCTGGCGCTCGGCCTCCTCATCCTCGGCTTCTGCGCCCTCCTGGGGCGGGAGCGCGCCGGCGATTGGGAGCCCGGGGCCTACATCGCCGCCTGGATCGTCATCCTCCACGGCACGCCCGCGATCGTCTACGGCAGCCTGCGCTACGCCTGGGCCTGGAAGCACGTCGGCATCGTCGACTACATCCAGCGGACCGGCGGCATCGACCCCGCCATCGGCTACCTGCCGATCTATCATAACTGGCCCGGCTTCTTCGGCGCGGCGGCGCTCCTCACGGAGGCAGCCGGGCTCGCTGATGCGCTGCCGCTCGCCACCTGGTCGCCGCCCTTCTTCGAGCTCCTCTTCGCAGCCGCCCTCCTCCTCGTGCTGCGCGCCGTCACCGGCGACCGGCGGCTCGCCTGGCTCGGGGTCTGGTTCTTTACGCTGACGAACTGGGTTGGGCAGGACTACTTCTCGCCGCAGGCGATAACCTATGCCCTCTACCTGGCGGCGATCGGTCTCTGCCTCTGGGCCTTCCCGGCGCGAATGCCGCTGGCCGCGTCACCGGTCGGGCGAGTCGTCATCCGGGGCGCGCTGCTGCGCCGGCTGGCCGCCGATTTCGACCGCCGCGCCGAGTGGGCGGGCGCGGCAAGCTCCGCGCTGCCCGACCTCTCGACCGTGCAGCGGCGGGGGCTGCTGGCGATGACGCTGGCGCTTCTCGCCTCGATCGCCGTCAGCCACCAGTTGACGCCGATCGTGACGATCCTCGCGCTCTTCGCCCTGGTCCTCCTGGGGCAGTGCCGCGCCTGGGGGCTGCCGCTCGTCATGCTCCTCTTCACTGCCGGTTGGATGGCGACGGGCGCCTCGAGCTTCGCGGCCGAGGGGATCCGGGAGGTTCTCTCGACGCTCGGCCGCGCCAACGAGAATATCGACAGCAATCTGATCGACGCCTCTCTCTTCACGCCCGGCTTCCGCATCGTCTCGAACGCCGCTCGCGCGCTGACGGCCGGCGTTGGCCTGCTGGCGACACTCGGCTGGCTGCGGCGGTTCCACGACGGCTATCTCGATCTCCCGCTGACGCTCCTCTGGCTGGCGCCGGTCGCGCTGCTCGGCATGAGCAGTTACGGCGGCGAGATCCTCTTTCGCGTCTACTTCTTCGCACTCCCCGCCATGGCGTTCTTCCTGGCGGCGCTCTTTGCCCCACGGAGCTGGAGACGCGGGGCGGCGTCGCTGATCGTGGTGGCCCTCGCCAGCGTCGTCCTGGCGGCGGGATTCCTGGTCGCTTACTACGGCCACGAGCGATCGAACTATTTTCGCCCGGGCGAAATTGCCGCTGCCGACTATCTCGCCCGGAATGCCCCGGCCGGCTCGCTCATCGTCGAAGGGTCGCCGAACTACCCCTCGCGCTACCATCGCTACGAACAGTTCGTCTATGTGCCGCTTGTCGCCTGGCCGCGGGGGAATGTCGAGGCGAGCGCCAACGCCTACTCCCTGGCTGACATCGAGCAGATGATGGCAGACCGCCACTATGCCGCGGCCTATCTGATCATTACGGAAAGCCAGAAGGTCGAGATGAGCGTGCCCGGGCTGGCGTCGCTGGAGGCGATCCAGGGCGAGATCGAGGCATCTGGCGACTTCGCGGTCCTCTTCCGGAACGACGCCGCGACCATCTACGGCCTCGCGGGCCGACAGGGGGCCGAGCCGTGACGCGCGATGCCATCATCCTCGCGGCGATCGCCGGGGCGGGCCTGCTGACGGTGCTCCTCTTCGCGGCTGGCGCCGACGGCGCCCCGCGCGCCATCGCCGCCCTCCTCTTCCTCCTGATCGGCCCGGGGCTCGCCTGTGTCAGGCTGCTGCGACTCGACGATCCGTTGACCGAATTGGCCCTGGCGGTCGCGGTCAGCCTCGCGCTCGAGACGATCGTGGCGACCGCGCTCCTGGCGACGGGCTCTTGGTCGGCCGGCGCGGCGCTGGCGGCGCTGGTGGCGATCACCCTGGCCGCCGTCGCGGCCGGGTTTGCTAGAGCGAGGGGCGCGGGTTCTCCGAGGGCGTAACGGGCGCGTGGCGGGCGCGGCCGCGATCGTGATGCAGCAAGGGAGAAGGGCGGGGCGATGAGCGACGATCTGTCGGGATTGGGGACGGTCCTGGTGACGGGGGGCGCGGGGTTTATCGGCAGCCATCTCGTCGACCGGCTGGTCGCTGGCGGTGCGCGCCCGGTGGTGCTCGATGATCTCTCGGGCGGCGACCCGGGCAACCTGCCGGCGGGCGTCCCCCTGGTCTGCATCGATATCGCCAACCCGGCGAGCATCGATCGCATCGCCGAGGTCGGCCCCGACGCCATCGTGCATGCGGCGGCGCAGGTGAGCGTGCCCCGCTCGATGGCGGAGCCGGCGCGTGACCGCGCGGTCAACCTGATCGGGACCGCGAATGTCATCGAGGCCGCCCGGCACAGCGGCGGCAGCCGCGTCGTCTTCGTCTCCACGGGGGGCGGCATCTACGGCGAAACCGATGAGCCGGCGAGCGAAGAGCGTCTGCCCGCGCCGAAGTCCTTCTACAGCATCCACAAGTACGCCGCGGAGCGCTACCTCGAGCTGTCGGAGTTGCCTCATGCGATCGCGCGGCTGGCGAATGTCTACGGACCGCGGCAGCGAACCGATCTCGAGGGGGGCGTCGTCGCTATCCTCGCCGAGCGCCTCGTCTCCGGAAACCCGGTCACGATCTATGGGACGGGCGAGCAGAGCCGCGATTTCGTCCACGTCGCCGACGTCGTCTCGGCGCTGGTGGCCATGCTGCAGACGCCGGAGCATGGCCTGTGGAACGTGGGCACGGGGACCTCGACGACGATCAACGAGTTGCTCGCCGTAGCAGAAGAGGTGTTCGGCCCGGCCACCGAGGTCGAGCATCTGCCGGCGCGTGCCGGGGATGTCTTCAGCTCCTGTCTGGCGGTCGGCAAGATTGCGCGCGATCTCGGCTGGCGGCCCGAGATTTCGCTGGGCGAGGGGCTGCGCACGCTACGACCGGTGAACGCCGGCGCTGATTACCCGGATTTCGAATCAGGAGAGGAAGCTGACCTCTCCTGACGCCAGATCGTAAAAGCCGCCGGTGACGGTGAGCGCGCCCTTCCCGACCGCCGCCGCCAGATCCGGTTCGGCGGTGCGGAGCTGTGCGACGCCCCGTTCGATGTTGGCCCGGATCGCGTTCTCCAGCAGATCGCCCGGCTTGTCGACGACCTGCTGGACGGCGGGACCGATCCCCTCGGCGAACCGGTAGGCGTAGCCGGGAATGGGGGTGCCCTGGACGGCCGCGATCGCCGCTTCCACGGCGCCACACCCGGAGTGCCCCAGGACGACCAGCAAGGGGGCTTTCAGGACATCGACTCCGTAGGTGATGCTGCCCCGCGCCGCTTCATCGATGACCTGACCCGCCGTGCGGACCACGAAGAGTTGCCCGACCGTCTGGTCGAAGACCAGCTCGGGCGGCACCCGCGAGTCGGAGCAGGAGAGAATGACCGCGAATGGGCTCTGACCGCCGGCCACCGCCGCGCGGTCCGCGGTTCGGTTCTGCAGCGCGGTCAGGTTGCCGGAGACGAAGCGCTTGTTCCCCTCGATCAACCGCTGCAGCCCCTGATCGGCCGGCACGATGGGAGTGGAGGAGTAGTCGGTCGCGCCGGCAGCCGGACCGAGCCATCGCGATGCGGCCCACGCGGCGGGAACGCCGGCCAACCCCGCCACGAATCGCCGGCGAGTCCTGGGATTGCTCGTCATGCCCGTCCCTCTCCGAGGTGAATGCGCCATGAGTTGTCCAGGTGACACCCGCGCTACTGTAGAGCAGATTAGCGAGATGTCAACGGGTTGTGTCGGGCAATTTCGGCGCTTTGGTGTAAGCAAGGAGGGCGGCTGCCTCGGGGTCTCGGCACGGGGCGCCGAGACATCGCGCAATGGCCCATGATGGCGGACAAAGCGGTCCGGGGCGAAGCGCCCCGGACCGCGCACGATAGCGACATGTTGGCAGCACTCAGGCGGCGTGAATCCCGGCGATTACGCGCGGGCGCTACCCGGGCTGAGCGCCTGGGACCGGCCGGCGACCGCCTCCCGGCCGATCGCCTTCAGCACGCGCCACCCGTCGGGGAAGGTGCGCAGGTTGCTCTCGCCGTGGATCCGCTCGGCCTCGAAGCTCGGCACCTCGACCACGTCGAGGCCGGCG
>JADYYO010000038.1 GCA_020853615.1 Thermomicrobiales bacterium | reverse complement strand
GCGCCCCCAGCCGGGACAGGTCCATGAGGAGATAGGCAAGATCGCTGGCGATATCCGCGCAGCGCACATCGATGTTGAACTCGACGCAGTCGAAGATCTGGACGGCGCCATCCGCTTCCAGGCAGACATGTTCGCAGCGGAGGTCGCCGTGCCCCTCGCGCACCCATCCCGCCGCCGCCCGCTCGCGCAGCAGCGCGCCATGCGCGGCGATGAACTCGCGCATCGCCGCCGCGACGAGCCCGAACTGCGCCGCGCCGAGCGGCGCCCCGGCGAACGGCTCCAGCTCGTCCAGGTTGTCGGTGACGATGCCGGTCGCGGAGCCGGCGACCGCATCCGGATCGCCCAGGCAAATCGGCGCGACCTGCCGGTGGAAGGGGATCAAGCGCGACGCGAGGAGCTCGGCGAGATCGGGCGGCGCGGCATCGCCGCGCAGGAGATGATCGAGCATCCGGTCGGCCGAGAGCCGGCGCATCAGCGTCGCCCATTCGGCCGGCTCCCCCTCCTCGTCGACCCGGTAGCCCTCGGCCGCGCGCACGATCGGCACGACGCCAAGGTAGACCCCGTCGGTCAGGCGGCGATTGAGCCGGACCTCGTCGAGGCACGACTCGTGACGGCTCTCCAGCCGCCGGTGGTCGACGAAGGGGAAGCGTACCGGCCGCTTGACCTTGACCACCCGGTCGCCGGCGAGGAAGACCCACGAGACGTGCGTCTCGATCAGGTCGACCGCCGGCGGCCGCCAGGGATAGGCGTCCGGCCGCAGCAGATCGGCGACCAGGTCGTTGCTCATGGCGCGGGAGCCGCCTCGGGGTGGACGAGGAGCACCGGTGCCGGCGCCTCGCGCATCAACTTGTCCGTGACGCTGCCGAGGAGCCAGCGGCTGAGGCCGCCGTGGCCGCGCGTCGTCATGACGACCAGGTCGGACGGGGTGATGAGGTCGAGCAATTCGGCGACGGTGTTGCCGACGAGCACCTTGGCGCTCGTCGCCACCCCACGCTCGCGCAGCACCGTCGCTTCGGCCTGCAGGGCCGCCGCCGCCTGCGCCCGGATGGTCGCCTGCGCCCGGGCATCGGCGGCTGCGGCATCGACGCCAGCCATCACCGCCGCTCGCTCCCGACCGATATCGAAGACCCGCACGAGCAGGAGCGGCACGCCGAGCCGCCTGGCCACCGCCTCCGCCACGCTCAGCGCCCGCTCGGCGAGGCCGGAGCCATCGAGCGGAACGACGACGCGATCGATGCGCGGCGGCGCGCCGGCCCCGAGACCGGCGCGCACGAGGAGGGCCGGGACCGTCGCGTTGCGGGCGACGCGGTCCGCGACGCTGCCGAAGAGGGCCCGATTGACGGCGCCGCGGCCATGGGTAGTCATGATGATGAGATCGACATCCCCGGTGTGCGCGAGCACCTGCGCCGCCGGATCGCCGCGAACCACCGCGATGTCGACCTCGCGCCCCTCGCACCGCAGGCGCTCGCCGATTCGCTCCAGATAGGCTCGCGCCTCTGCCTCGCGCTCCGCCTGCCAGGCGGCCCACTCGGCCGGGCTGGCCATCATCGGCTCCTTGACCTCCGGCTCGACGCGCAGGAGGCGGACCCGCTCCTCAGGGAAGAGGGGGACATAGGCGAGGGCCGCCTCGGCCGCCGCCGACCCATCGAGCGGAATCAGCATGGTCGAGATCACGTGCCTCTCCTCCGCGCCGGCAATCGCTGGCCGGCCCAATTCCTGCGGGCGGACTCTGGACGACAATCGTAGCCGTTCGCTGATAGGGTCGCCGAAAGCGAGCGCGATCGACGCAACGGAAGGAGCATCCAGAGCATGGCCACCATTCGCGAGCTCTTCGATCTCTCGCATCGGGTCGCCTCGTCACTGGCGCCGGTTCGGGGTTAGGGGTGATCTTCGCCGAAGCCCTGGCCGAGGCCGGCGCGGCCGTGGTCTGCGCCGACCGCCGCCTGGACCGCGTGCAGGCCACCACGCGCCACCTCGAAGAGCGCGGCGCCAGGAGCCTGGCCGTAGAAACGGACGTGACCGACGAGACCGCCGTCGGCGCCATGGTCGATCAGGCGGTCGAGGCATTCGGCAAGCTCGACATCCTCGTCAACAACGCCGGCATCGCCGCTGCCGGTCCGCCCGAGGCACTGGCCCTCGCGGAGTGGCAGCGGGTGGTCGACGTCAACCTCACTGGCGTCTTCCTCTGCGCCCGCGAGGCCACGCGGGCGATGATCGCGGCCGGGACAGGCGGGCGCATCATCAATGTCGCCTCGATCCTCGGCGCGGTCGCCTCCGAACCCGCGCCAGCGGCCGCCTACGCCGCGACCAAGGGCGCCGTGGTGAACCTGACGCGCGGCCTGGCAGTCCACTGGGCCTCGCACGGTATCCTCGTCAACGCCGTCGGCCCGGCCTACTTCCCCTCGGAGATGACCGCCGGCATCTTCGCGGACCCGGCCGTGCTCGCCGAGATCGAGCGCCGCACGCCCCTCGGCCGCGTGGGACGGCCAGAGGAGTTGAAGGGGCCGGTCGTCTTTCTCGCCGCCGACGCCTCCTCCTACGTGACAGGGCAGACGCTCTACGTCGACGGCGGCTGGACCGCCTGGTAACCGCGCCTACGCCCCGGACGTCGCCGGGGGAAGCGAGACGAAGCGACGCACGGCCGCCGCACGCAGGTCGGCGCGGGCGTCGGGGTGCGCGATCGAGATCAGCAGCTCGGCCCGGCGCCGCAGCGACTGGCCAATCAGGTCGACTGTCCCAAACTCGGTGACGACGTACTGGACATGCCCGCGCGTCGTCACCACCCCGGCGCCCTCCTGAATCACCGGCACGATGCGGGAGATCGCGCCGCCTTTCGCGGTCGAGGGGAGGGCGATGATCGCTTTGCCACCCTTCGCCAGGCTCGCGCCGCGCACGAAGTCCATCTGCCCGCCGATCCCGCTGTAAATCCGCTCGCCGATCGAATCGGCGACCACCTGCCCGGTCAGATCGATCTCGATCGCCGAGTTGATCGCGGTCATCCGCTCGATGCGCCGAATCTCGCGCGTGTCGTTGACGATGTCGGACGGGTGAAACTCGACGAAGGGGTTGTTGTCGACAAAGTCGTAGAGACGCTGGCTGCCGAGCGCGAACGAGGTCACGATGCGGCCGCGCCAGGTGTTCTTCAATCGGTTGGTGACGATCCCGGCTTCGGCCAGCGCGAGGAGGCCGTCCGAGAACATCTCCGTGTGGACGCCGAGGTCGGCATGGTCGCGCAGGTGCGCCAGCACCGCGTCGGGGATCGCCCCGATCCCCATCTGCAGTGTAGCGCCGTCCGGCACCAATGCGGCGACGTGCTCACCGATCCGCTGCTCGACCTCGCCGATCGCCGGAGGAGCCGTCGTCGGCAGGGGCCGGTCCGCCGCGACCAGGGCGGCGAAGCGGCTGACATGGACGGCGGAGTTGCCGAGGGTGCGCGGCACGCGCGGGTTGACGAGGGCGATGACCGTCTCCGCGCTGTCGGCCGCCGCCCGCGCGCAGGCGATGGAGGCGCCCAGCCGGCAGAAGCCGTGCGCGTCCGGCGGCGAGACCTGCAGCAGCGCCACGTCGAGCCACAGCGGTCCCTCGCGAAAGAGGCGCGGGACCTGCGAGAGGAAGACGGGGGTGTAGTCGGCGCGACCGGCATTGACCGCCTCGCGCACGTTGGCGCCGACAAAGAGCGCGTTGTGCCGGATGTGCCCTTCCAGCCCGGGCGCGACATACGGGGCCGGACCCTCCGTGTGGAGGGAGATCGTCTCGACCCCGGTCACCTCACCCGCGCGGCGCACCAGCGCATCGAGCAGCTCGTGCGGGGTCATCGCCACCTCGTGCAGGTAGACGCGATCGCCCGAATCGATCAGCCGCACCGCCTCGTCCGCCGTCATCACCGGCGGCTGTTTCCCGCGCCGCTCCGCACCCCGCTCCATCGAGCCGTTGCCTCCCTTCCCGTGACCTCTCCGCCACGCCCGTCTCCTATCGCGGGCCGCCAGTCGCGCGGAACCGTACACCGTGCCATACCGAGTGACGCCCCAATGTCGCACACTTCCCCGCCGGAGCTGTCTCGCGGCGGATGCGCCAATGAAACGGAGCGCAGCAATGGAGAGTCCCGCCTTCCTCTTCGATCTCGACGGCACCCTCGTCGATTCGGTGTACCAGCATGTGCTCGC
>JADYYO010000037.1 GCA_020853615.1 Thermomicrobiales bacterium | reverse complement strand
GGGCGCGGTGGCGCTGGCGCAAGAGGCGTTCGGCGGGGTCGACATCCTCTTCAACAACGCGGGGATCATGCCCCACGGCGACTTCCGCGACTTCGACGAGCCGGCTTGGGATCAGGTGCTCGATGTCAACCTGCGCGGCATCTACTTGATGTGCCATGCGGTCGTGCCGGTGATGCTGGCGCGGGGGCAGGGGGCGATCGTCAACACCTCGTCGGCGATGGCCTTCTTCACCGAGCCGGGCTACGAGGCGTACACCACCTCCAAGGCGGGGATCGTCGGGCTGACGAAGGCGCTGGCCGTCTCCTACGCGACGCAGGGGATCCGCGCCAACTGCATCTGCCCCGGCTGGGTCGACACGCCGATGAACCAGCGGCTGGCCGAGGAGCTGGGCGGGATCGAAAACCTCACCCCGATCATTCTGCGCCAGCAGCCGAACGGGCGCATGATCACGACGCGCGAGGTCGGCAACGCGGTCGCCTTCCTCGCCTCCGACGACGCCAGCGCCATCACCGGCGTCGCGCTCTACGTCGACGGCGGGGCATCGTCGGCGATTTAGCGAGTCGAGGAGTCGTGGAAGTTGCACGTCTCCGAGCCAAGCAAGCTCAACTCGACAGGCCGCGAATGCGGACGTGTTGAACCGGATACCGGGAAGCGGTATGATGAGATATGATCAAGTCGTTCGGGGATCGCCGTACGGAGGCCTTCTTCGAGAACGTTCTTGTTCGCGAGTTTCACAGCTTTGCACGACCTGCCAAGCGCAAACTTGCGATGGTCAACGCGGCGACGCGTCTGGATGACTTGCGAGCCCTTCCAGCAAACCGTCTGGAAAAGTTGCGTGGAAACCTCGACGGGTACTACTCGATCAGAATCAACGCCCAGTGGCGAGTGATCTTTCAATGGATCGATGGCCATGCGCACAGCGTGCAGATCATCGACTACCACTGAGAGATTGAGGTTCGAGATGAGTGTTGAGCAACTCGACGAAACAGAACCGGTCACCCCCGGTGAGATTCTTGCGGAGGAGTTTCTGGCCGGGTTTGGCCTGACCCAAGCCGCGTTGGCGCGAGCGCTGGGGATCTCACCGAATCGCATTGCCGAGATCGTGCATAACCGCCGTCGCATCAGCGCCGACACGGCGTTGCGTCTCGGGCTCTACTTTGGAACGAGTCCCGAATTCTGGCTAAACCTGCAAACACACTATGACCTGACGATGGCACGGCAGGCCCTCTCGCCGGAGACTGCCGAGCGCATCGCCGCGCGACGGGTGGCGTAAGATGACGCGATGAACGACAGTCCTGGATCAAACGATGAGCGGTTCCCTCAGGAGTCCGCGTTTGGCTCACTGGAAGAGGAAGCGGCCTTCTGGGATACCCACGACTTCACCGACTACCTCGACGAGATGCGGGCGGCTAGCGCCCGGTACGTGCCGAACCCGAATCTCTCGGCGGGGATGACGGTCCGCCTCGATCCCGCCGATCGGGAAGCGCTGGGCCGAATCGCTGCCGAGCGGGGTATCGGACCCTCGACGCTGGTTCGGATGTGGATCAAGGAGCGGCTGCGGGACGAGTCATGAGTCGGAAGTCGTGAGTTGGAAGACGTGAGCCACGAGATAGCAGCCAAAAGCTGATAGCTGATAGCCGATAGCCCGTATGACCCTACCCCCCACGTCCTCACAGGAAATGCTCGACGCCACGCAGCGCGAGATCGCGGCCTGTACGCTTTGCGTGGAGGCCGGGTTCATCGCCAGCGCAAACCCGATCTTTCGCGGGCATGCGGGGCAGCGGTTGATGGTTGTCGGGCAGGCGCCGGGGCCGACGGCGGCCGAGCGGCCGACCCCCTTCTCCGGCGCGAGCGGCAAGGCGCTGCAGGGGTGGCTGCGGCAGGCCGGTTTTCCCGACGGCGCGCTGCACCGCGACTTCTACCTCACCAGCCTGACCAAGTGCTTTCCTGGCCCCGACCGGCATGGCGGCAAGGGGGACCGGCCGCCCTCCGCCGTCGAGATCGCGCTCTGCGCCCGGCACCTCGATCAGGAGATCGCCCTGGTGCGGCCCGAGATCATCCTTGCGTTGGGGCGGATGGCGGCGGAGCGGCTCGATCCCTCGGCGCGGCGTCTGCCGCTCGCCGCGCTGGTCGGCACCCTGCGGCCGGCCGAGCGCGCCGGGCACGCCTTCCAGCTCCTGCCGCTGCCGCATCCCTCGGGCGTCTCCCGCTGGCTGAACGATCCAGCCAACCGGGCGCGGCTCGATGTGGCGCTCGAGGTGCTGAGCCGGCAAGCCGGCCAGACGGCAAGTCGGCAAGACGAGGGCCGGAAGTCGTAGGTCGGAAGACGGGAGTCGAGATCTTCGCGGACGAGGTGTGCCGGTCCCGATCGTGCGTTTTCGGGTGGGACGGCATCATGTGTGCGAGGATGGGGCGGGTGATTCTGCTTCGCGGCGATCACTGGCCGAGACGGCGGGGCATTGCGGGTTCGCGCCGCGCGGCTCGGTGATCGGCCAATCCCACGATCGCTCATTGCCGAGCGGTTCAGGAGGATCGATGTTCGCTCGCCTCGGCCACGTCATGGCGCGCCACTACCGCCAGGTGGCCGTGGCGTGGGCGGTCATCCTCGTCGCCAGCGCGCTCCTCATCCCGCACTTCGAATCGGCCCTCACCGGGCCGCCGCTCGACGTCAGCGGCTCCGACTCGGACGAGGCGCAGACGATCCTCACCAATCGCTTTCAGCAGCCGTATGCCGAGCAGGATCTGATCGTCTTCGAGTCGGAGACGATCAATTCGCGCGACCCCGCCTTCCGGGCGGTCGTGCGCGAGGCACTCGGGCAGGTGCGCACGATGCCCGGGATCGTCGATGTCATCTCCCCCTACGATCCGGGCGCCGAGGGGTTGATCGCGCGCGATGGCCACGTGGCGACCGCACTCATCGGGTTGCAGGGGAGCAACGCGGAGCGGCAGGCGCTGGTGCCGAAGATGACCCAGGCAGCCGAGAGCGCGGCGACGCCCGATGTCCGCGTCTACGTCACTGGCCGCTCCCCCCTGATCGCCGATCTGGTGGAGCAGGAGCAGGAGGACCTGACCCGCGTCGAGCAGCTCGGGCTGCCGGTGGCGATGGTGATCCTGCTGATCGCCTCCGGCTCGGTGGTCGCCGCCGGGATGCCGCTGCTGCTGGCGCTGGCTGGCGGCATCGTCACCTTCGGGGCGCTTGGGGCCGCCTCGATGTTCACCGAGTTCAACCTCTTCGTGCCGAACATCGCGACGATGATCGGCCTCGGCGTCGGCATCGACTACGCGCTCTTCGTCGTCAACCGGTTCCGGGAGGAGTTGACCCATGGCGCCGAGACGGAGGCGGCGGTCACGACAGCGATCGCCACGGCCGGCAAGACGGTCTTCTTCTCCGGCGCCACGGTCCTTCTCTCCCTCTCCGGGCTCTTCCTGGTCAACGCCCGCATCTTCCAGGAGCTTGCCCTGGGGGCGATGACGGCCGTCGCGATCATGCTGGTCGGCGCGCTGACGCTCCTGCCCGCGGCGCTCGCCTGGCTGGGGCGGCGCGTCAACGCCTTTCACCTCCCCGGTAGGCACACCGATCTTGTGACGGTCGGTGGCAGCGAGTTCTGGGCCCACTGGGCGGAGCGGATCATGCGCCACCCCGGCCTCTGGGCGACCGCGTCGATCGCCATTCTGCTGCTGCTCGCCCTGCCGATCACCCGCCTGCAGCTCGCGCTCGACACGAGCACGAGCGAGTTGGAGCGATCGGCGGGGAAGGGGCGGGAGATCCTGGAGCGGGAGTTCAACGAGGGGCGGATCTCGCCGCTGCAGGTCGTCTACGTGAGCACCGATGGCGCGCTCGATGACCGGGATATGGAGGCGATCGCCCGCCTCTCCGAGGTGTTGTCGAACGACTGGGCCGTTGTCGAGGTCACGTCGGCCACCACGCTGCTCGACCGCTTCGCGGGGGAGCATTCGGCGGCGACGTTGCGGCGGGCGGCGACCATCCCGCAGGTGGTCGAGGCGACGGGCGACCTGGTCAATTACGGCAGCGGGCTCAACGTCGCGGTCATCCGCGCCGTGCCGCGCTGGTCGCCCGATTCGCCCGGCCCGATCGAGCTGGTCGGGCGGGTGCGCAACACCTTCGTGCCAGCGGTGGTGCAGGGGCTCGACGCGAAGGTCTACGTGGGGGGGCTGAGCGCGCAGATCGTCGACATCACCGACGAGTCGGAGCGGAAGCTGCCCATCGTCGCCGGCTTCGTCGTCGGGCTCTCCTTCCTCCTGCTGATGCTCGTCTTCCACAGCATCGTGCTGCCGATCAAGGCGATCCTGATGAACGTGCTTGGCATCACCGCCGCCTACGGGCTGCTGGTGGTCGTCTTCCAGGAGGGGGCCGGGGC
>JADYYO010000036.1 GCA_020853615.1 Thermomicrobiales bacterium | reverse complement strand
TAGCAGCTCGACCTGGCCAGCCTCCCTGCTGCCGCCACCCTGCCTCGCCGCGTGCCCGACACCGACGAAGGCATCGCCACGCTGGTCGCCGCGCTCACCTCCCTCGCGCCGACCCTGATCGTCCTGGAGGCGACGGGGAATTACCACCACCCGCTGCTTTCGGCGCGGCTGCTGGCCGCGCTGCCGGTGGCCGTTGTCAACCCGGCGCAGGTCGCCGCCTTTCGCGACAGCCACCTCGGCCGGCACAAGACCGATCGGGCCGATGTGCACCTCCTGGCCCGCTTCGGTGAGCTGCCCCAGGATGAGTTGCGGCTGGCGACCCCGGACGAGCCGGATCTGGCCCGGTTGCGCGCCTTGGTCGGCTACCGGGACGATCTGGTCGCCCAGCGCACCGCCACCCGCAACCGGCAGCATGCCGCCGAGTGGAGTGCGGCGACCGCCGTCGTCGCCTGGCTGGGCACCGACCTCGTGGCTTTCGCCGCTCGCCTGACCGAGGTGGAGCCGGCGATGGCGGCGCTGTTGGCCACCCGCCCCGAGACCGCCGCGCTGACCGCCCAGATCGGGGTGGGCGTGCTGACGGCGGTGGCGGTCCTGGCTTACCTCCCTGCCGAGGTCCTCGGTGACGCCAAGAAGGCCGCCGCCTCTGTCGGGGTCCATCCTTGTCAGCACCAGTCGGGCCAGCGCGCCACCAGTCGCCTCAGCAAGCAGGGCTGCCCCGCCTTGCGCCGTTACCTCTATCTCGCCGCGCTCTCCGCCAGCCGCTACGACCCCGCGATCGCCGCCTGGCACCAGCGGCTGCGCCAGCGCGGCAAGGCCCCCAAGAGCACGGTCTGTGCTGTCGCTCGTAAACTGTTGCGTTAGATGATGGGCAAGCTGCGGGCCGCGCGCGAGGAGAGTCATGCTGCCGCCGTGCCTCTCGCCGCTTGACGGCGAACACAGTGTCTACGGTCAACCCCTTGCCAAATCAGGACGAAACCACCGGCATATCGTATATCTCGCCCATCAGGTTCGGCTCGGCGACGCCCTGCGCCTCCAGCCAGCGCTCGGCGTCCATCGCCGCCTTGCAGCCATCGCCGGCGGCGGTGATCGCCTGCCGGTAGCGGTGATCGCGCACGTCCCCGGCGGCGAAGACGCCGGGGATGTTCGTCGCCGTCGTCTCGCCATCCTGCCGGGCGATGTAGCCGGCGGCATCGAGGTCGATCTGGCCGGCGAAGAGCGCCGTGTTCGGCTGGTGCCCGACGGCAACGAAGACACCGGCCAGCGGCAACTCGCTCTCGGCTCCGGTGACGGTGTCGCGGAGTTGTAGCCCCTCGACCCGCTCGTCGCCGAGGACCTTCTCGACGACGGTGTTCCAGCGGAAGTCGATCTTCGGGTTGGCGAAGGCGCGCTGCTGCAGCACCTTGCTGGCGCGCAGCGCATCCCGTCGGTGGATGACGGTGATGTGGCTGGCGAAGCGGGTGAGGAAGAGCGCCTCCTCCAGCGCCGAGTCGCCGCCGCCGACGACCGCGATCGGCTTGTCGCGATAGAACCAGCCGTCGCAGGTGGCGCAGGTCGAGACGCCGCGGCCGAACATCGCCTCCTCGCCGGCCGCCTCCATCCGCTTCGCCGAGGCGCCGGTGGCGATGATGACGCTGTTGGCGCGAACCGTCCCCTCGTCGGTCTCCAGCACGAAGGGGCGCTCGCGGAAATCGACCCGAGTGACGTCGATCGTACGCACCTCGGCACCGAACCGCTCGGCCTGCGTCCGCAGCTCGGCCATCATGTCGGGGCCGAGCACCCCGTCCGGGTAGCCAGGATAGTTTTCGACATCGCTGGTGAGGACGAGTTGGCCGCCCCAGTAGACGCCCCCCAGCACCAGCGGCTCGAGCGTGGCGCGCGCGGCGTAGATGGCGGCGGTGAAGCCGGCGGGACCCGACCCGATGATGACGACCTGCCGTACTGATTCTTGGGCGCTCATGGGGTGCCTCCATTTGCATGGGCGAGCTGCCACGTTGAGCGTCGCCCGTGATGCGCGGGCAACGCGCTTCAGGGTATGAATAGTTGCACACGCGCTGCCCCCGCGGGCGCCGGATCAGCCTGCCGCTGGCGCCCGGATCGCGCACACTGGTCATTGACAGCATCCCGAGCGATCAGAGAGGAAACCGACGCCGATGGCAGACCCCAGAGACTCAGCAGAATTGAGGCGGAATCGGGCCAATGACTCGCGCCAGCGCCGCAGCGCGCGGCAGATGGCCGCCGAGCGCCAGAGCCGCGATCGGTTGACGAAAGTGATCGCCGGCATCATCGTCATCCTCGTCATCGCCGCGATTGTCGGCTTCTTCCTGCTCAGGGGGATGCGAGGCGCGGGCGCGGTCCCCGCAGGGACGACCGACTACAGCTACGTCGGGGCGCAGCACTCGAATGACCCGGTAACATACGCTGAGAAACCGCCGGTCGGCGGCGTCCACAATCCCGTCTGGCAGAACTGCGGCTACTACGCCTCGCCCGTGATCAACGAGCACGCCGTCCACTCGCTGGAGCATGGCGCGGTCTGGATCACCTACCAGCCTGACCTGCCTGTCGAGCAGGTCACAAAGCTGCGCAACCTGGCCGAGGGGCAGTCGTACATCCTGGTCAGCCCCTACGCGGGGATCCCCGCGCCGGTGGTTGCCTCGGCCTGGAACCATCAGATCCTGCTCGACTCGGCGGACGACCCGCGGCTCGATCAGTTCATCCGCGCCTTCCGCCTCAGCCCGCAAGCGCCCGAGCCGGGCGCGGCCTGTGCCGGCGGCACCTCGGTTATGCAATGATCGAGCCGGAGGCGCGGCGCGCCGCCGCCGCGCCACGCGAGCCGGCGCTCGTCTCCGCCGGCTCGCGCTGGCTGGCGCTGGGCGCCGTGCTCGTCGCGCTCCTTGTGGCCGGCGCGGCGCTCTGGGCCAACGCGCACCGCTTCCCGGCGGACGACTCGGTCGAGGCCGGGTTTGCGCGCGACATGGTCGTTCATCACGACCAAGCGGTGACGATGGCCCTCCTCATCCGCGACCGGACCGATGACCCGGCCCTGAAGTCGCTGGCGACCGACATCCTGCTGACGCAGCAGAACCAGATCGGGCAAATGCTCGGCTGGCTCCAGGTCTGGGGGCTGCCGGCGACAGGTCCGGATCTGCCGATGGCCTGGATGGGGCACCCGGTCGAGGGGCAGATGCCCGGGATGGCCACCCCCGAGCAGATGACCAACCTGGAGCAGTTACGCGGGGAGGCGGCCGATGTCGCCTTCCTGCAGATGATGATCCGCCACCACGAGGGGGGGGTGCCGATGGCGGAGATGGCGCTCGAGGAGAGCGACACCCCCCAGGTTCGTGACCTCGCGCAGGCGATCGTCAGCACGCAGCAGGCGGAGATCGGCATCATGGAGGGGATGCTGGCGCAGAAGGGCGCGCCAGCGAATCCGGCAGCGACGCAATCGGCGACGCCCGTGCCCGGTTGATTATCGTCACGGCGTGAAAGGCGGGTTGCTTCGGAAGACGCTCGGAGGAGAAACGATGCGGTTCCTGACCGATGCCGCCTGGAGCTTTTCGCTCGGCACCGATCCCGATGTCGACTTCTGCGTCTGGGTACTCCAGCGAGACGGGCTGCGAGTTCCGCCGTTCGATCGTCACCCAGACGGCGACGGGACGCTACGCGCGGCTGGTCTCCCCCCCGCGTTGTGGGAAGCATGGTTTCACCGGAATATCGCGGCGATCGACGAGCGGCGCGCGCTCCTTGTTGCGGGCAGGAGGCAGCCGACGGACTTCGCGCGGCTGCGTGCGCTCCAGCCCTCGGCGCTCTGGAGCGGAGATCCCGCTGCCGGTCAGCGGCTGGCAACGCTAGCTGACATCTACGAGG
The DNA here is from genome assembly GCA_020853615.1 of Thermomicrobiales bacterium. GTDB lineage: Bacteria > Chloroflexota > Chloroflexia > Thermomicrobiales > UBA6265 > JACCXM01. Next base: position 3,580 of record JADYYO010000036.1, on the reverse strand, counting down.
ACGTGATGAACGAGCGGAAGGAGCCGGGGGGCGTCGCCGAGTTGACGCTTCGCGACGACGCGCACCTCTGGGACGCGCTTGCGCCCTACCGTCGTCGCCTGCCACCGCTCCGCATCCTCTTCCTCGACTACCCCGGACCACTACGGCTCGTTGTACCACCGCGAACGATCGTCATCGGCGTGGCCGACTGGCAGCCGGATCGCGAAGCCCTTTCGAGTGAAGTTCTCGCCGGAGCAGCGGATCTCAGCGCTGTTCTGCGGGAGAAGTAGCCGACGCGCTGAAAATGGGCTGGTCGCTTGCGGAGAGGGACCTACCGCACAATGCGGCGATGGGCGGTGCCGGCGCGGAATCGCGCCGGATGCGATCGAGCGTCGCGACCGCATCGTCCCAAGCGAGATCGGCCCAGACGCCGGCTAGCGAGCGACGGTCCACGACCACATGGGCAACGGCGGCATCGGCGTCGGTCTCATCGGCGAAGTAACGAACGACCTCCTCGCCATCCTCGACCAGGGCAATCCCGATCAATGGCCAGTCAGGTCGGGCCGCCAGGCTGGAAGTCTCGGCGGGATATCGCTTGGCTGCCATATGGAAGGTGCCTCCGTCGCTCGACCTCTAGCGGATGAGGTTCTTCAGCCCGACCGGCCCCTCGTACTCGTCGCCGTGGGTGCCGCCGATGGCGAGAACCGTCGGCCCCGGCCGCGCACCATTGGCGACGTAGAGGGGGAGCCGCAGCCGGCCCCAGGTGTTGTCGAGCGTGAACGGCACGTGATAGAGCCGCGCTCCCGCCGCATCCCAATCGATCGCGCCGATCGGCGTAATGTCCGCGATCATCGCAGCTCCCCTCCCCAGGGCCATGGTTCGCGCCACGCCGGCCAGCCGGCTTGACCGGCGCGCGTCTTCACGGATTCCAGCATGCACCCGGCGACGATACCCGAAATGGCGGTCGTGCGCTGGCAGGTGCTGGAGGGTTGGGAATCGCGCCGTGGCGTGCAATTGACACGTCTTGGACGCAAATGCATGGTACGGATGGCCGAAATATCCGATATTTTGCGCTCCCTGGTGGTCGGGGAAAAGGCCATACAAAACGCGCAAGTATTTTTGCCCGCCCGCGAAAGCGTCCCCTCAGGGGACGAGGTGAATCGCGAATTCACCTGACGGCGCGATGTTTTTTTGCCTCAGACGAGGGCCTTGATGCCCGGCAAGTACGGCCCTCCGAAACCACGGTATTCCGCGACTTCTCCGGCGAGCATGTCGGCTATCTGGATGATCCCGTCATCGCGCTGGTTGTCCGCGCATGCATTGATGTGACGAAATGTTCGGCGATCTACCCCGCGTAGCGCGGAGCGGATAACCTCCCGGTACTTCTGGATCGTAGTTCTCTCCGCCGTACTGGTTCCACCATCTGGCCTTATCCAGCATGTGGATCTGCGCCGTAAACGGAATATGGGCCAGCGCCTGATAGGACTCCCGGTGCGTATTCGGGACGGCGCTGACGTGTTTGAACACGAAATCACGCGGCCATGCGAGGCGAGGCGGCCGCCAATTCGCCCGAACGCTCCGCCTCGACACGACCCCCGCCCGGATGGTGGCCGCGCCGCTGGTCATCGCCCTGCTGCTGGGGGAGTTCGCGCTCCCGGCCCGGCTCGTCGCGCAGCCGGCGCAGGTGCGCCCGGCCAAGGTCGACATCTCCGATCTCAGCGGCGCCTACGCCGATTTCCAGCAGTTCGCCGAGATCGACGGCGCGTCGATGCGCTACCTCCATGAGCCGGCGCTCGGCAACTGGAACGAGAAGTGCACCGCGAGCTTCGTCGGCCTCCCCGCCGCCTACACCGTCTCCTACAAAGCAGGAGGAGGGGGTGATGCGGGATGGCTGCGGTGAGGCGCGCCTCGCCCGCGTCTGCTATCTGCTGGCGGTGCTGACGCCGTAGCGCTGTAGGCCAGGCGAATCTTCCCGCGTGTCGCGACACGGCGAACGTGTCATCCTGAGTGGTCATGCCGCGAGGCGGCGGCGCCATGGCATGAAATCCGGCGTTTTTCACGGCAGCGCAGCGAAGGATCTCGCCTCCCCGAAACGGCGTTACCCCGAACCGAGATGCTTCGTTCCTCAGCATGACACGGGGCGTGAGAAACGGGCACGGCCGGGGCAAGCATGCCCCGGCCGCGTTGACCTCCCGATATCTCCGGCCGCCTACATGGCGCCGCCAGCCGTATCGCTGCCTACGCCATGCCTGTCGGACTGACCTCCGGGTAGTCGCGCTGGCCATCCTCGAACTGGCCGATGCGGCGGCGGTACGCCCACCACATCAGGAACGACGCCGGCATTGTCGTCAGCACGAACGCCGACCAGACCAAGCCGAGCCCGCCGTCGAACCAGCGGACCGCGATCCAGGCGAGGAGCACGGCCGACCACATCGTCGCCGCCCCGATGACCAGCGGTGTGCGGGTATCGCCGCTGCCGCGCATGCTGCCGCTGCTGACGAACCAGAGCGCCCAGAAGGGGAGAGCCACGCTCAGCGCGTGCAGGGCGCTCGCCCCCGAGGCGATCACCTCCGGATCGGAGGAGAAGATCCCCATCGCCCGCTCGGCGAAGACGAAGGCGGCCAGTGCGCCGATCCCCATCCAGACGAGCGCCCAGCGCAGGGCGATTCGCGATGCCGCGCGGGCATCGGCCGCGGCGCGCGCGCCGATGCTCTGGCCGACGAGGGCCGTCGCCGCGATCGAGAAGCCGAAAGCCGGCAGGAACGCCACCGACAGGGCGGTGAAGGTGATCTGCTGCGCCGCCAGCGCCTCGGTGCCGATCAGCGCCACGACCGCGATCAGCGTCATGAAGGCGCCGGAGGAGAGGACCTGCTCCATCGCCGCCGGCACGCCGAGCGTCAGCAGTTGCCGCGCGATGTCGAGGCGCGGCCTCCACCCCCACGATCCCGCAAGCGAGATCGCCTTGTGGCCGCGCGCCATCACCGCCAGCATGACAGCCGCCCCGGCGCCGCGGCCGATCGCCGCGCCCCAGGCGCTGCCGGCGACGCCGAGCTCCGGCAGCCCCAGATGCCCGAAGATCAGGACGTAGGCCACGACGATATTGATGATGTTCGCCAGCACCGCCGCCTTGAGCGGCGTCCGGCTATCTCCCGCGCCCCGCAACACCGCGCCGCAGATGAACGAGAGGAAGAGCGCCAGCGCCGTCGCCGAGATGACTTCCAGGTAGATCGTCGCCGCGGCGGCGACATCGGGCGCGGTGCCGAAGAGCCCGATGACCGTCGGCGCGGCCACGAACATGCCGAGCGAGACCGGGATGCCCAGGATCACCCCCCAGACGATCGCCTGCCGGGCCAGGAAGTTCGCGCGCTCCTGATCGCCCGCGCCGATCGCCTGCGAGACGAGGACCGTGGCCCCGATGTCGATCGCCGACAGGATCGAGATGATGAAGAAGACCAGCTCGAAGCTCGTACCGACGCCGGCGACCGCCGCCGCCCCGAGGTGCGCCACCATGAAGGTGTCGACGGCGCCGACCGCGGTCTGCAGCAGGTTCTCGCCGATGATCGGCGTTGCCAGCGCGAGAACGCGCCGCTGCGTCATCGGC
>JADYYO010000035.1 GCA_020853615.1 Thermomicrobiales bacterium | reverse complement strand
GTTCTACCAGGTCGTCGATCCCTCGCTCGTGCACGCCGCGCACGCCATTGCCGCCAGCGACCAGCCCGGGGGCGTCGCCGTCCGCCAGGATCGACGCGGCTGGCCGATCGGCTGGTGGTTCGAGGCGCTGCAGGAGCGGCCGGTGATCGTCGGCTCCGATCCGCGCTGGCTCGGCTTTCCCGATGAGCGCGCGAACGCGCGGCTCGCGGACACCCTCTTCGACGGCCACCTCGACGCGGAGACCTTCCGCACGCGCGCCGCCGCCGCGAATGTCCGCTTTCTCGTCATCCCCAAATGGGACTGGATCGGCTGGGACCGCTGGCAACGAGACGAGAGGTTTCCGGTTCGCGTCGTCTTCGACGACGACGTGATGCTGGTGCTTCAGGTCGTCTGATCGCGGGTCCGCGAAAAGTGGCCTCTGGCTCCTGGGGTATGATTCCGGGGCGGCCGGGGCCGGCCGGATGGCGCGTTGATGCGGGAGCGGGGGGCGTCGCGGTGCCGAACCGTCAACTGGCGGCCGTGGTCGCGGCGCTCATCTGGCTCACCTCGCTCCTCTCCCCCATCGCCAGCGCGCAGTACACGGCGGGGCTCCCCCCGGGCATCAGCGGCGTTGAGGTCGACGGGCAGCCAATCGATTCGGTCACCACCCCCGTCACCGACAATGCCACGCCCGAGATTTCAGGGCGCGTCGAGCTCAGCGTCTCCACGCTCGATCTGGCGGTCGCCAACGACGAGGTCACGCGCTTCTCGGCCGATGTCGACGCCAGGGGACGCTTCCGGGCCACCGTTCCCGAGCGCCTCCGGAACGGACAGTACACCCTCTATATCAACGATCTCCTGATCGGCGCGTTCGTGGTCGAGGGGGCAGCCTCCAGGACCGGCCGCGAGCCGGGCCGGCTGCTCGATATCGCGCGCATCGTCCCCTACCCGGTCGACTTCGCGGGAGCCGTGCCCGGGATCGGCTTCCTCGACGGCCGCTTCTATTCCCTGCACGACGAGGCGCTGCGCACCGCCGCGGCCAGCGGCGGCGATCAGGATGCGGCCGTGCGGGAGACGGAGCGACGCCTCGCCGAGTCGGGGTGGCTGCAACGCTACGAGAACCGGCTGGCCGCCCCGAGCGCCAACGGCCCCGAGACGTTCAGCCTTCAATTCTCATCGTTCGTCGTCGAATACGCCTCCGGCGCCGATGCGAAAACGGCCTTCGCCGCGCTTGTCGGCAATGAAACGGGCGCGGAGTTCGTCACGATCGGGGATGAATCGCGGCTCTCGCTCCTCTCCGGCGCCACGCCCGACACCGGCGTCGACTACCAGGCCGCGCGGCTGACCTTTCGCGTCGGGCCGATGCTCGGGATGATCGTCTACGCCGATCTCCTGAACCAGCAGCCGAACCTCGACCTGCTGGCCTCCGTGGCGCAGGCGGTGGCGGCGCGCGCGACCGTCGTCGCCGACCGGCAGACGACGCCCCTCGGAAGCATGGCGCTGCGCCTCGACACGTCGACGGCGTCCGGCCCGGTTGGACGGCGGGATCTCTACGACGTGCGGGGCGGCGACTTCACGCCCCTCTACAACCTGAGCGATGCCACGCGGGCGGCCCGGCTGGCCCTCTATTCCGGAACGAGCGACGCCTTCACGGCGACGACGATCGGCGAATTTCGGGCGCGCTCCGCGCCCCGCGGCCAGGCCAGCCCTTCCGTAACCGAGTCTCCCGCGGCGGCAGCGCCGTCCGCCCCGACCTCAGTGATCAGCATCGCGGGCGAAGCGACCGGGGAGGAGGAGCCGATCGCGCCGTCGACCCCCGGCCCGGCCGCCGACGAACAGCAGACCGGACCGGCTTCCGCAACCACGTGGGTGCTGATGACCAGCGCGCTCTACGCCTTCCCAGACGAAGCGGCGGCCGATGCCTGGTACGCCGCGCAACACAACCGCCTGATCACCAATCCCGCATCGGACGCGGCCTCGCCGGAGGTCGTTTCGGATGCGCCGTCGTACGGAGACGTCTCGTCGACCTTCGCCATCACGCGGCCGATCACGCCGGAGATCTCGGGGAAGGGGTACCGGTTCTTCGTCCGTACAGGTGCGATCGTCGCCGTGCTCGAGATCGTCAGCGAGCCGGGCATCTCGCTCCGTGGCGCGGGGAGCCTGATGGAGCTGCAGATGACCTGCATCGAGGACCAGGGCTGCACGGGCGGGGCGCCGCTGCCGGGGAGCCTCTTTGGCGGCAGGGCGAGCCGGGTCGGGCAGGCCGATGGTTGACCGCGCGCCTCAGATGTCGTCGGCGCGGAATCCAGGCGGCCCGGGCGGGCGGCGCACGATGCCGAGCGACCGATCGTAGCTGAGCCGGCGCTCCGGGTCGATAAGGCACTCCCGCGCCTCCAGTATCTCGCGCATGCGAGTGGAAGCCTCCGGATCGCGCGAGGTATCGGGGTGATACTTGAGCGCCAGGCGGCGGAAGGCAGCCTCGATCACCTCTGGATCGGCTGCCGGGTCGACCTGCAGCCGCTGGTAGTAGGTCGGTTGCCCATCGCTACCGGGTCGCGCCAGAGCGTTGCTCTGTATGCGCGCAGCGATCTCCGGTTCGCTCATGACCCGGTCGAGGATCTCCTGCCGCATCTCGGGCGGCACGGCGAAGCGCTGCGTGCAGGAGCGGCACTCGAGCACCATCTGATCGCGGACCGAAACGGTCGGGATCGAGTAGAGGGTGACCTTGCGCTTGGCATCGAAGACCGCGAAGGGCCCCGAGTTCCTGCACTTCTGGCACGTCATGAGGACGTAGCCCCGCGGCTCCAGGAAGTCGCGGGCGCCGAGGCCGTAGAGGAGTGGCAGCACCATGATTCGGTCAGTCGTTTCCTGTTTTAGCGACGTATGCCAGTACTGCCGCTGATGATACCCGCCGCCGGCCGTGCGGCCTGACACTCCGCCGCAAGACTGGCCGCGGTGGAAGGGATCGCCGCGAGACCGGGTTGGAAATGCGGGAGAATCCCGCGCGCATCGCGCCGGCTATTCGTCCTCGGCCTGACCGGACCTGCGGCGCTCGGCGCGCTCCCGGCGCCGCGTCGCGCGTTCGGCGCCTCGCGCCTCCTCGTTCGCCGCACCCGGTTCGATGCGCAGAAACCCTTCGCCTCGGGTCAGGTTCAGGGGAATCCCCTGCTTCTCGCCCCGTTTGGTGATCTGCGCGACGCGGCGCTGGAACTCCTCCTCGGTTGCGCACGGGATGTCGACGGCGCTCCCGGCACGCAGCTGGCTCATCGCCGCGCGCCAATCGACTTCGGCCCGATCGTCCTGACCTTCCGTCATCGCCCCTGCTCTCCTAGCGGCAGCCGCTACAACTCCTGATGCACAAGGGACACGATGCGCGAGAGCATAGCAGGATCACTCTCCGGCAGAATGCCGTGGCCGAGGTTGAAGATATGTCCGGCCCGCCCCGTCGCGCGCTGCAGGATATCGCGCGCTCCGGCGGCAATCGCCTCCCATGGCGCCAGCACCAGCGACGGGTCGAGATTCCCCTGCATGCCGACCCCGTCGCCAACCCGACCCCAGGCGACGTCAAGCGGAAGCCGCCAGTCGACGCTGACCACGTCGCAGCCGCTAGCGCCGATCTGCTCGAGCAGTGCGACCGTCCCGGTGCTGAAGTGGATGGCCGGCGCCAGCGGCGAAATCTCGGCGAAGATGCGCCGGGTGTAGGGAAGGACCGCCGTCTCGTATGAAGCCGGGTCGAGCAGGCCGAGCCACGAATCGAAGAGCTGGACCGCGTCCGCGCCAGCCGCGATCTGCGCGCGCAGATAGTCGATCGTCAGCGTGGTCAGCGTCTCCATCAGGCGATGCCAGGTGGCCGGGTCGCCGTACATGAGCGCCTTGGCCCGCGGGAACTCGCGCGAGGGCTTCCCCTCGATCAGGTAGCAGGCGAGGGTGAACGGCGCGCCCGCGAAGCCGAGCAGGGCGGCGCGATCGCCAAGCTCCGCCTTGACCAGCCGGATCGCCTCGAGGACGAAGGGCGTCCCCTCCTCGGCCGGCCGGATGCGCAACCGCTCGCCGTCAGCGGCTGACCTGATCGGAGAGGGGATGACCGGGCCGACGCCGGGCCGAATCTCGAACGGCACGCCGATGCTCGCGAGGGGGAGCATGATATCGGCGAAGAGGACCGCGGCATCGACGCCGAGCTGCTCGACCGGCATCAGCGTCGCCTCGGCGGCGAGCTCAGGGGTGGTCGCCAGCGTCAGGAAGTCGTGGCGCGCGCGGAGAGCGCGATAGCTCGGCAGGCAGCGCCCGGCCTGCCGCATGAACCAGACCGGCGTGACATCGACCGGCTCGCGCCGCGCGGCGCGCAGGAAGCGGTCGCGGCCGGTCATCACCGCCACCTGGGCAGCGCCTGACCCAGCACGGGCATCGCTCTGCATGGATCAGGCGGGGACCGCGCCGCGCGCGACGGCGAGCGCCTCAAGCATCCCGCGCGCCGTGGTGGCGATGCAGGTGAAGATCGGGATATCGCTGAGGGTGTAGGCGCTCGAGGTCGAGGCGCGCAACTCCTGCACCAGATCGAGGAAGTCGCCCGGCACATCGGTCTCGAAGGCGAGCGTGAACTCCTGATCGTCGATGCCGAACGAGTAGGTCGTGTTCAGCTTCACCGACGAGTAGCTGGCCCCGACCGCGATGTGCTGGTTCATGATCGCCTGCCGCTCCTCGGCAGGGAGGCTGTACCACTCGCGCATCTTGGTCAGCGGGTAGACGAAGAGGTACTTGTGCTCACCGGGCGCGAGCGAGAGGCGCGTGGCGCGGTCCTGCCCCGGCCCGGCATATTTCTCGACGTAGGCCGAGTGCTTCGTCATCGAGAGGTAGGAGTGCGGCGTCGTCAGGTAGCCGCCGAGCGTCGTGCCGAGCAACTCGCCCGCCATCTGCTGCAGGTCCTCGAGCTCGTAGCTCACCTGCCAGATCATGAAATCGACGTCGCCGCGCGTCCCCATCGTCGAGTAGCAGCGGATCAGGTTCCTGCCCTCCCACGACGCGACGACATCGGCAAATTCGCCAATCTGCGCGTCGCGGTCGATGACGTCGAGCCGGCGCCACTCCGGCGCCACCTTGAAGAAGGTGAACTTCACGAACTGCCGCTCTCCCGGCCGCGTCTGGAACTCCATGCTGCCGTGCCTCTCCATCGTTCATCTCCAGGGATATGTCTTCTCTTCGCCCGCTGCCGTCAGGCGTGCCACTCGCTCATCACGTCGACCGCGCGCCGCGCTTCGGCTTCGCCCTCACGCAGCCAGCGCGACGCCTCCCGCGCGTGGTAGGTGATGATCCGACCGGCGCCCGCCCGCTTGATCGCGGTCAGCGTCTCCATCGTCACGCGCCGCTCGTCGATCCAGCCGAGCTGCGCCGCCGCTTTCACCATCGCGTACTCACCCGAGACGTTGTAGGCGACCAGCGGCACGTCGAAGGTGTCGCGCGCCATGCGGATGACGTCGAGGTAGGCAAGTGCCGGCTTGACGATGACGATGTCGGCGCCCTCGTCGAGATCGATGGCGATCTCCGTCATCGCCTCGCGCGCATTCGCCGGATCCATCTGGTGCGAGCGGCGGTCGCCGAAGGCCGGCATGCTCGCCGCCGCCTCGCGGAACGGACCGTAGAAGGCGGAGGCGTATTTGACCGCGTACGACATGATCGGCACGTTGAGGTGCCCCGCCTCGTCGAGCGCGCGCCGGATGGCGAGAACCCGGCCATCCATCATGTCGGAGGGCGCGACGATATCTGCCCCGGCGTCGGCCTGACTGAGGGCGATGCGCGCCATCAGCTCCACGCTCAGGTCGTTGTCGACCTCGCCGCAGCCGGTGAGGATGCCGCAGTGGCCATGGTCGGTGTACTCGCAGGCGCAGACGTCGCCGATGACGACCATCTCCGGCATCTCGCGCTTGATCGCGCGCATCGCCTGCTGGATGACGCCATTCTCCGCGAATGCGCCGCTCGCCTCGCGGTCCTTCTCCTCAGGAATGCCGAAGAGGAGGATGCTGCGGATGCCGAGCTCGGCCAGCTCGTGCAGCTCGCGCGGCAGCTCGTCGACCGAGAGCTGATACTGGCCCGGCATCGAGCTGATCTCACGGCGGACGCCAGCGCCGTGCGTGATGAAGAGCGGTTGGATGAAGTCGCCGGGCGCGAGGGTCGTCTCCCGGACCAACGCGCGGACCGACTCCGACCGGCGCAATCGCCGCGTGCGCCGGAAATCAGATTGCGCAACTCCCACTCCCACCGGTTCAACTCCTTTCATCGATCGTCGCGGCGACAATTTCCATTGCATGAGTCGCCAGCATCCTCGGGCGGCGGCAGGCAGTCATGACCGTGTCGGCAACCACGTCATCTTCCGGCTCCGCGCTGACCGCGCCGATGCGAAGTCCCGCGTCGCGGGCAGCGTCGGCAGTCACCGGCCCCGCACAGACGATGACGACGTTGTCGAGCAGGTCGCGGTCGTCTCCCAACATGCGCAGCAGGTGGCGCACGCTCGAGGGGGAATGGAAGGTGATCGCGTCGACGCGGCGCTCACGGATCTGCGCCAGCGCCCGCGGATCGATCTCGGTCTCGGCGACGGTCTGGTAGGCATCGATGACCGTGACCGCCGCGCCAGCGTCTCGGAGCGCATTCGGCAGGAGATCGCGCCCGATGGCCGACCGGGGGTAGAGGACCGATGAACCTGCGCCCACGACGCCCTGCAAATCGGCAGCCAGTCCCTCGGCGGTCGGCGTCTGCGCGACGAGCGCGACGGAGAGCCGCCCCTCCCGGGCGGCCCGCGCGGTGCTCTCTCCGATCGCCGCGATCTTCAGGCCTCCGAGGCGGTCGGGATCGATGCCAAGCGCCGCCAGACGGCGGCAGACGACCTCGACGGCGTTCGCGCTGGTGAAGACGAGCCAGGCGAATTCGCCCCGGCCCGCGCCATTCAGCGCGGCGTCGATGGCCGAGGTATCGGCGTATGGCTCGATGCGGATCGTCGGCAAGGCAATCGCCTCGGCCCCGCGCCGGGCCAATGCCGCCAGCAGCCCGTCCGCCTGCCGGCGCGGCCGCGTCACGACGACCCGCAATTCGCCGGCCCCTTCTACCGTCGACCACTTGCCGGGAGCAACGGGCTCTGCCAGCGCAGTGCCGATCTCCAGCCTCATGCGCCGCGCGATCTCCGCCGCGTGACGCTCTTCGTCTCCCGGCGCCAGGACCTCGTCAGCGCGGGCCACCCGCTCTCCCGCCTCGTCCGCGAGCATGGCCACCAGCCGGTACGCCCCGGGCGCGCCGTGCGCGTAGGCGCCGATCGGCATGGAGCACCCGGCCCCGATGGCCGCCAGGAAGGCGCGCTCGATCCGGACCGGAACCGAGACCGCCGGATCGTCGATCTCCGCCAAAAGGCGCCCGGCATCGCTCCCCGCCTTCGCCTGCAGGGCGATCGCCCCCTGCCCCGGCGAGGGGACCACCAGATCGACCGGGAAGTACTCGCTGACGCGAGCCTCCCACCCCATCCGGCAGAGTCCGGCAGCCGCAAGGACGATGGCATCGAAGTTGTCCGTCTCCGCCTTGCGCAGCCGCGTGTCGATGTTGCCGCGGATGCTCACCAGGCGCGCATCCGGACGCAACTGACGAATCTGCGCCTCGCGCCGCCGGGAGGATGTCCCGATGACCGGGTGCGGCGGCAGGCGGTCGAGCGTGGTGCGGTACCGACTCACCAGCACGTCGCGCGGGTCTCCGCGATCGGGAAAGGCGACGATCGGCAGCGACGGGTGGAGGGCGCTCGGCAGATCCTTGGCAGAGTGAACAGCCGCGTCAACCCGGCCCTGGAGAATCGCGAGCTCGAGGACGTTGGTGAAGACGCCCCGGCCGCCGATTTCGGTCAACGGCGAGGTGACGTCGATATCGCCTTCAGTGCGAATGATCTCGGTGGCGACGGTAATGTCAGGATGCGTCTGCTTCAGCCGTGCAACGGCGAGATCGGTTTGGGCGAGGGCGAGGGCGCTGCCGCGAGTGCCGAACCGCAGATGGCGGTCCCCGGCAGATGCACGAGCGATCATGAGCGCCGTTTCGACCGCGAGGGTCGGGCAGGCCGCGAACCCTCCCACTGCCGACCGAACTGGCTCAGACGGCCAAACGTACGCACATGCGTCCTCAAATCTGTGGAAATCTGTCTAATCTGTGCAAATCTTGCACCACCACCGATTCTAGGAAAGGGGTCGAAGGCGTGTCAAGCCTCGGCAATCCGCCGCGAAGCGATGCGAGGCGCAAAAAAACGGGGCGGCGCGAGGCCGCCCCGGGGCAAGCTGGATGGAGTGCTAGCGGAAGAGGTGCCGCCGCGCGCTCGCGGCGGCAAAGAGCCCGGCCGCCAACGCGGCGATTGCGGACGCGGCAAGCGACGGGGCCGGAGCGCCAGCCCCCGTATTCGGCAGCTTGATCGGCGCCACGACCTCCTCGGCCGGCTGCGCCATCTCCTGCGGCGCCGGCTCTGGCGCGGCCGGCTCGGCCAACGCCTCGCCCTCACCATAGGCCTGGTAATCTCCCTCGGCGGGAGCGGTCTCGGCCGGGGCGGCGACTTCGTCGCTGCTCCGATTCTTGCGCTCCTTGCCGCCCCGCTCCTTCGGCGCCTTCTCGGCGCGGATGACCGCGTTGTTCTCCCCCGCGCCCATGTTCGACGACGAGGCGCCGTCGTTGCGCGAGATGCGGACATTGTCAGCGCCCTTCGCGCTGTCGCTCTGGCTGACGCCGTTGTTCTGAATGACGATGCCGTTGTTCTGCGCCGCCGCCGGCAGCGCCCAGCTCCCGCCAAGGGCCGCGGCCAGCGCCAGGGCGACCATCGCTCTCCGCACGTTCCTTCCCTCCTCTACGCCGTCAGACGCGCCGTGGCCGCCATCGCGACCGACGCCATCACAGGCGACGCGATTTCTCACCACTGCTTGTATGAACGCCGGAAGAGGGGAGAATGGTTTCCTCGCGGGGGCCGGGTGCTCTCCATAATTGGGACCAAAAGGAGGATGCGATGCCGAAGCCGCCAGATGTCGTCGTCGTGGGATCAGGCCCCAACGGCCTCGCGGCCGCGATCCGGCTCGCGCAGAGCGGGCGCTCGGTCGACGTGCGCGAGGCGGCCGCCGTTCCGGGTGGCGCGGTTCGCAGCGCCGCCCTGACCCTCCCCGGCTTTCTCCACGACCCCTTCGCCGCCGTCTTCCCCCTCGCCGTCGCCTCGCCCTTCTTCGCAAGTCTCGGCCTGGAGCGCGAGGGGCTGCGCTGGATCGAGCCGCTTATCCCCCTCGCCCACCCCTTCGATGACGGCCGGGCGGCGGTCCTCTACCGCTCCGTCGAGCAGACAGCGGCCGGGCTCGGCACGGACGAAGCGGCCTACCTCGCGCTGATGCAGCCCCTCGTCGCGGATGCGCCCCTGCTCATCCCCGATCTCCTCACGCCGCCGGGGAGACCGTGCCACCCGCTCGCGCTCGCCCGCTTCGGGCAGCACGCCGTCCGCTCAACCACCGGCTTCGCCTGCAGCCACTTCCACGGCGACGACGCCCGCGCGCTGCTGGCCGGCAATGCCGCCCACTCTTTCCTCTCGCTCGACGCGCCCTTGACAGCCGGCTACGGCCTCTTCCTCGGGCTCCTCGGCCATGTCGTCGGCTGGCCGATCGCGAGCGGAGGCGCGGACCACCTCGCCGCGGCGCTCGTCGCGCGGCTCGAATCGCTCGGCGGAACGGTCACGCTCGATTCGCCGGTGACATCAATGGCCGATCTGACTGGATGCGAGGTGGCACTGTTCGACACTGCGCCGCGGGACACCGCGCGGATCGCCGGCGATCGCTTGCCCGCCCGCTTCCGGGCACGGCTCGAGCGCCATCGCATGGGGCCGGCCGCCTTCAAGGTCGACTATGCGCTCTCCGGGCCGGTCCCCTGGGCGGCCGCCGCGTGTCACCAGGCGGGGACCCTCCATCTTGGCGGCACCCTCGAAGAGATCTCTGCCGCGGAGCGCGATGTCGCGCGCGGGCGCTGCCCCGAGCGGCCCTTCGTGCTCGCCAGCCAGCCGAGCCTCTTCGATCCCACCCGAGCGCCCGAGGGTCAGCACACCCTCTGGGCCTACTGCCATGTGCCGGCCAATGCGGAGGTCGACATGACCGAGCGGATCGAGCGACAGATCGAGCGCTTCGCGCCCGGCTTTCGCAATCGCATCCTGGCCCGTCACGTGATGACCCCGCGCGATCTGGAGGCGACCGACGCCAACCTGATCGGCGGCGCGATCAATGGCGGGGTGCAGGATCTGCGCGCCTACCTCGACTGGCTGAGAGCGAGGCCATCGCCCTACGCGACGCCGAACCCCGGCATCTACCGCTGCTCGGCCGCGACGCCGCCCGGCGGCGGCGTTCATGGGATGGCCGGGTTTCACGCGGCGGAAGCGATCCTTCGCCACGACACGAGACGCCGAAACGAAACGCCGTCCGTACACGTCTCCGTGTAAAATCGGGCAAGCGACACCCCGCCCGCGATCAAGCCGACCGCCAACCGGGCGGCCATGGGGGAAGAGTTCATGCGGGAAGACGGCGCGGAACAGCCCAGCGAGGTCTGGCACTCCCGTCCACAATTGCGCCGCCTCACCGGGATCGGTGCGCGCCTCTCCACGGCGGTGCTCCTCGCGGCCGGAGCCGCGAACGGCTTGGCCGCCCGCCGTCGCAAGAGTGACGGCGGCGAGCGCAAGAGCGATGCTTCATCGGAAGATCGCGGGCAAAACCGGGACGGCGGAAAAGCCCGCGACCGGGAGGCGAAGCTCCAGGACAACCAGGACGCTAGCCGCGAGCAGAAGCGGGAGCAGCGCCAGCGCGATCGGCAGGACGACGACACCACGAAGCACCGCAACCGGCAGAATGACGACGGCGAGCGCCACCACCGCCGCCAGTCATCCGACGACGTCAGCAGCGAGGCGAAGAAGAACTCCGGGAACAACATCAACAACAGCAGCAACACCTCGAGCAACGACGGGGGGAACGACCACGGCGGTAACAACCACTCCAACGGGGCCGTCGGCGCATTCGACAATCCGCTGGCGACGAAGGCGCGCCGCCGCGCCAAAGCGTTCGATCACCGCGGCAACAGCAACCAGGGCGATCACGCTGGCGTCAATGCAGACAATCATGCCAACGGCGTCACGACCCACGACACTCGTGCGATCCACTTTACGAGTGGGCCGGACGGGATCGAGATCGACACCACCAATATTCACTATTCGGCCCCGCCGACCCCTACGCCCACGCCCTTCCCGACGCTGCAGCTTCCCGAGCGCGAGCGGCTCGATGTCTTCGGCAACCTCGGCCTCCCCGTCAAGACGCCGACCCCGGCGCCGAGCGGCGCGGGGCCAGCCCCGACTGCCGTGCCCTCGGCGCCTGGCGGCCAGGCGCCACGCCCCAGCCCAACCCAGGCGCCGGGCGGCGAGACGAGCGGCGGCAACAATTCGCCAGAGTTCACAAGCTAGCGCGCGCCCGTTGTGTCATCCTGATCGGGGACGGATCCCGCCTCGCCGGCGATCGTCCTCCGTCAAACCGGGACGTGTTGCTGCGCGTCATACCCCGTGGCATGCGCATGAACCGTCGCAAGCGTGAAGGCAGGATGTACGCGTGCTCGATCTCACCCCCGATGAGCTCCTCTCGACGACCCGTTCGGTCCGGCTGCGGCTCGATCTGGAGCGCCCGGTCGCGCGGGGACTGATCGAAGAATGCCTGCAAATGGCCCAGCAGGCTCCGACCGGCGGCAATCAGCAGGGCTGGGCCTTCGTGGTCGTCACCGACGCGGAGACGCGTCAGGCGCTAGGCAGGCTCTACAAGCAGGGATGGGAGAGCTACCAGCAGGCGATCGCCGAGCGCATGAAGAGCGCCGGCGTGGCGCCGAGCCACGAGGCGCTGCGAGTGCGGCGGTCGGCACAGCATCTGGCGGACCACATGGGCGACGTGCCCGTGCTCGTCATCCCCTGTTTCGCCGGCCGGCTGGACGGTCTCGGCAACGAGGCGCAGGCGTCGCAATGGGGCTCGATCCTCCCCGCAACCTGGAGCTTCATGCTCGCCGCGCGGGCGCGCGGGCTCGGCACCTGCTGGACGACGCTGCATCTCCATCACGAGCGGGAGGCAGCCGACGTGCTCAGCATCCCCTATGATGAGGTCACCCAGGCGGCGATGATCCCGGTCGCGCACACCATCGGCGAGGAGTTCAAGCCCGCGCCGCGGCGGCCGCTCGACAGCATGGTCCACTGGGAGAAGTGGTAATCCGCGCCGCCAGGTCGGCGGCGCGCCGTTCGATTCGCTAGCGCCGGAATGTGCCCTGATGCCCGATATTGCCGTTGAGACGCTGCATCGCCTCGCCGTCGACCTGCTGGAATCGGTTGGAACCACTCCTGAGACCGCCGAAATCGTCGCCAACTCGCTCACCAACGCGAACCTGGCCGGTCACGACTCCCACGGCGTCCTGCGCCTGCCCAGCTACCTCGAGGGCGTGCGGCAGGGGCACATCGATCCCACGGCGGCCGCGCACCTCGTCTCGGCGTCGGGCGCGACCGCGATCGTCGACGCCGAGCATGGCTGGGGCCAGCCGGCCATGTGGCTGGCGACGAGGGCGGCGGTCGAGCGGGCGCGCGAATTCGGCCTCGGCGCGGCCGTCGTGCACAATAGCTACCACATCGGGCGAGTGGCGCCCTATGTCGAGTGGATCGCTGGCGAAGGAATGATCGGCATGGCGATGGCGAACGCCGCGCCGGCGGTCGCTCCCTTTGGCGGGCGCGCCCGGGTGATGGGGACGAACCCGATCGCCTGGGCGGTGCCTCGCGCCGCCGGCCTTCCCCCGGTCAGTCTCGACGTGGCCACGGCCGGGATCGCCGAGGGGAAGCTGCGGGTGGCGCGCGCGAAGGGGTTCCCGGTGCCCGCCGGGAACGTCGTCGACCGGGAGGGGCGGCCGACGACCGAGCCGGCCGACTTCTACGCCGGCGGCGCCCTCGTCCCCTTCGGGGCGCACAAGGGGAGCGGCTTCAGCCTTCTCGCGCAGTTCATCGGGCGTGGGCTAGCGGGGATGGATCCCTCGAGCTACGACGGGCCGCGCGGCGTCAACGGCCCCTTCGTGCTGGCGATCGACGTCGCGCGCTTCACCGACTCGGACCACTTCCGGGCGGAGGTCGAGGCGCAATGTGACGCGGTCACCTGCTGCCCCCCGGCCGAAGGCGTCGATGCGGTCCTCCTGCCGGGGCAGCCGGAGCTGGCGACGCGCGCGACACGCGAGCGGGAAGGGGTGCCGGTCGCCGAAACGACCTGGGCGGAGTTGGTGGCGCTGGCGAAGGAGCGGGACGTCGCGATCGAGCCGTGAGATCGCGAAAGCTCTCGCGCCGGAAGGGATCAGGTCATCCGGGCGAACGCCGGCTGGCATCTCGATTGCGTTGATCGGGTGAGATGTCGCGGGGCGAGCGCGACGGGACCATCGCCCTCGACCAACACAGGCGAGCCGAGGAGCGAAAACGTGTCGATGAAGCACCCCCCGGAAACCGAACCGGCCGAGCCGAAGGTGTTGACGCAGACGCTGGCCAGCGAGACGCCGCGCGAGCAGGTCGACGAGATCGGGAAGGCCGAACACGAGTACGTGCGCGTGCACCGGAAGCGCCCGCGCTACCTGGTGCTCCACCCTGAAGACCACGTGCGCCTCGGGACCATGATCCACGAGGCGCGCGCCGCCAACCCCGCGCCCGAAGCGGAGGAGAAACCGGTCACCGACCGGGTCCACCACGCCCTCGACCGCGGCTCCATCCTCTTTTCCGACACGGACAACCCCGAATGGCAGGAGCCGGGGCCTGGAGAAGCAGGGTAGGCGAGCGCCGCGGGGTGCCGCGGGCACCTCACCTGGTGGCCCCCCAGGGATTCGAACCCTGAACCAATGGATTAAAAGTCC
>JADYYO010000034.1 GCA_020853615.1 Thermomicrobiales bacterium | reverse complement strand
TTCACGCTGAAGGAGAAGCCATTGGTGGTAGCGACCACGAAGACCAAGACGCCAGCCTATGACGCTTCCACCATCCAGGTTCTGGAGGGGCTGGAGGCGGTGCGCCGTCGCCCCGGGATGTACATCGGGAGCACGGATCAGCGCGGCCTGCACCACCTCGTCCGCGAGATCGTCGACAACTCGGTCGACGAGGCGCTCGGCGGCTATTGCGACACCATCGTGACGCGCATCGCGCCCGACGGCGTGGTCACCGTGACCGATAACGGCCGCGGCATCCCCGTCGACAAGCACGCCAAGCTGAACAAGTCGGCGCTGGAAGTGATCATGACGATCCTCCACGCGGGCGGCAAGTTCGGCGGCGGCGGCTACAAGGTTTCCGGCGGCCTGCACGGCGTCGGCGCCTCCGTCGTCAACGCCCTCTCGGAGTGGTGCCGGGTGGAGGTCCGCCGCAACGGCAAGATCTACCGCCAGGAGTACGAGCGGGGCGTACCGAAGGGGCCGGTGAAGACGATCGGCTCGACAACGCCGGACGACCACGGCACGACCACGTCGTTCCTGGCCGATCGCGAGATCTTCAAGGACGGGCTCGATTACCACTTCGAGCAGCTCGTGCAGTGGTTCCGCGAGACGGCCTACCTAACGCGCGGGCTCAAGCTGACGCTGATCGACGAGCGGTCCGACCAGGAGATGTCGTTCTACTTCGAGGGGGGCATCGTCTCCTTCGTGCGCCATCTCAACCGCAACCGGACGGTCGTCCACGACCGGCCCTTCTACGTGCTGCGCGAGATGCCGAACTGCCTGGTCGAGGTCGCGCTGCAGTACAACGACTCCTACGGCGAATCGACCCACACCTTCGCCAACAACATCAACACGGCCGACGGGGGTACGCACCTGAGCGGGTTCAAGGCGGCCCTGACGCGGACGATGAATGACTACGCGAAGCGGAACGGCTTCCTCAAGGCGGACGAGACGCTCTCGGGCGAGGACGTGCGCGAGGGGTTGACGGCGATCATCTCGGTCAAGCTGGCCGAGCCGCAGTTCGAGGGGCAGACGAAGGCCAAGCTCGGCAACGCCGATGTCGCCGGCGCGGTGCAGACCGTCGTCAACGACGCGCTAGGCGCCTTCCTCGAGGAGAACCCGCAGATCGCCAAGCGGGTCATCGAGAAGTGCATCATGGCCTCGCGGGCGCGTGAGGCGGCGCGCAAGGCGCGCGAGCTGGTGCAGCGCAAGGGCGGGCTGGAGAGCTTCAGCCTCCCCGGCAAGCTGGCCGACTGCACCGAGCGCGACCCGGCCAAGGCCGAACTTTATATCGTGGAAGGGGATAGCGC
This sequence comes from Thermomicrobiales bacterium, assembly GCA_020853615.1. Lineage (GTDB taxonomy): Bacteria > Chloroflexota > Chloroflexia > Thermomicrobiales > UBA6265 > JACCXM01. The sequence continues at coordinate 2,573 of JADYYO010000034.1, read as the reverse complement.
GGGCGGGAGTGCGAAGCAAGGCAGAAACCGTCATTTTCAAGCGATTCTTCCACTAAGAGGGAAAATCCTTAATGTAGAGCGCTCGCGGCTCGACAAGATGCTGCAGAACAACGAGATCCGCACGCTGCTGACCGCGCTCGGCACCGGCATCGGCGATCAGTTCGACGCCTCGAAGCTGCGCTACCACCGCATCGTCATCATGACCGATGCCGATGTCGACGGCGCGCACATCCGGACGCTGCTCCTCACCTTCTTCTTCCGCCACCTGGAGCAGTTGATCCTGGATGGGCACGTCTACATCGCGCAGCCGCCGCTCTACCGCATCCGCAGCGGGAAGCAGGAGGAGTGGGTCTACAGCGACGCCGAGCTGGCGGAAGCGCTGAAGAAGTACGGCGACAAGGCCGAGGTGCAGCGCTACAAGGGCCTGGGCGAGATGAACCCGGAGCAGCTCTGGGACACGACGATGGACCCGGCCACGCGCACGCTGCTGCAGGTGACGATCGACGATACCGTCGGCGCCGACGAGACGTTCGACATGCTGATGGGCGCGGCCGTGCCGCCGCGCAAGAAGTTCATCCAGACGCACGCGCGCGAGGTCCAGAACCTCGACGTGTAGCCCCTCTCAGCGATAACGCGCGCAAACACCCCTCTTCCCGTCCTCTGGAAGAGGGGTGTTTGCTTGCCCGACGCCTTTAGTTGCTGTTGACAATCGCGCGCCGTCGATGTCATGGTATGCGGACCAACGGTCAGGGAGTGCAGGTGGGGAATGCGCCCACCAGGCGGAGCGAGGCAGACGCTCGCTTCATGGTCTCTCGTTGGCGCCACAATCAAGGCGCGAGGGCGCAGGAGGAGTTCGCAATGACGCGGCCCGGGACTCGCGATGCAGCACGACTCATGCAGAAGGCAACCAATCGGCGGCTATCGCGCCGCGGCCTGATGAAGGCCACGGCAGCCGTCGGGTTAGCCCTCCCCGCCGCCAGCCTTTCGATGCCCGCGACGAGGATCGCCGCGGCGGCGCAGGACGAGCCATTGGGCAGCTCGCTCATTGGCGAACTGGAAGGCCCCGTCGTCCTGGTCGACGCCGAGCGCCCGGCCACGCTCAAGCAGGCGCCGATGCTCGACGCGCTGGTGGCGGATGGCACCCTGCCGCCGGTCGAGGAGCGCGTTCCGCTCGAGCCGCTCGTCGTGCAGCCGGTCGAGGGGATCGGCACCTTCGGTGGTGTCCTGAAGCGCGGCTTCACCGGCCCTGGCGACGACGAGAATGGCAACCGCTGGGTCTCCGGCGACAAGATCGTCTTCTGGGACTACACGGGCACCGAATTCCGCCCCGCCCTCGCCAAGTCGTGGGAGTTCAGCGACGACGACAAGGTCTTCACCATTCAACTCCGCAAGGGGCACAAGTGGTCTGACGGACAGCCTTTCACGGCCGACGATTTCGTCTTCTGGTACGAGGACATCTACCTGAACACCGATCTGGTGCCGACGCCGAGCGCCTCGTTCGCCATCAACGGCAAGCAGGGGAAGATCGAGAAGGTCGACGAGACGACCGTCCGCTTCGTCTTCGAAGAGTCCTACCCGCTCTTCCTGACGATCCTCGGCGGCACGACCTTCATGGGCTCGGGCCACATGACCAACCGCGGCTTCCACGGCGGCGCCTACGCGCCGGCCCACTATCTGAAGCAGTTCCACCCCAAGTACACCGAGCAGGCCGAGCTCGACAAGCTGGCCGCCGAGGCGAACGTCGAGGACTGGATCGCGCTCTTCCGCCTCAAGAACCAGTGGTACCTCAATCCGGAGCTGCCGATTCTCGGCCCCTGGCGGACCAAGGAGCCGATCAACACGCCGAACTGGGTCCTGGAGCGCAACCCGTTCTACTACGAGGTCGATCCGGAGGGGAACCAGCTCCCCTACCTCGACGGCGTCCAGATGACGCTGGCCGAGAACCTGGAAGTCCTCAATCTGCGCGCCATCGCCGGCGAGTACGACCTGCAGGAGCGGCACACCGACATCGCCAAGCTCCCGGTCTTCCTCGAGAACATGGAGCAGGGGAACTACAGCGTCCACCTCGACCCCGGCGCCTACGGCTCCGATGCCACGCTCCAGGTCAACCACAGCTACGACGCTGACCCCGAGATCGCCAAGTGGCTGCAGACGACCGACTTCCGCCGCGCCCTCTCCATGGGAATCGACCGCGACCAGCTCAACGAGACCTTCTGGCTCGGCGTCGGCTCCCCCGGCAGCGTCGCCCCCTCCCCGGAGGTGCCGCAGAGCCCGGGCGAGGAGTGGCGAACCAAATGGGCGACGCTTGACGTCGACCAGGCGAACGAGCTGCTCGACAAGATCGGCCTGACGGAGAAGGATGGCGAGGGCTACCGCGTGCGGAGCGACGGCCAGGGGCGGCTCCGGCTGGAGGTCTTCGCCATCTCCGGCGCGTTCGTCCCCTTCCCGCGCATCGCGCAGTCGATCGCCCAGCAGTGGCAGAAGATCGGCATCCAGCTCGATGTCACCGAGCTGGAGCGGAACCTCGGCTTTACCCGGATGCGCAACAACGAGCACCAGCTCTTCATGTGGGC
>JADYYO010000033.1 GCA_020853615.1 Thermomicrobiales bacterium | reverse complement strand
CGGTTGTCGAACCACCGCCGCGGTTTCGCCTGCCGAGCTGGATTCCAGAGCGACAGACCGCCAACGCGTGGCTGGTCGTCGTGGTCTCCCTGCTGACGGTCTTCACCACGCTGCATGCCGGCCCGGTCCTGCGCGTCTCGCCGCCGGCGGCCGAGGTTCCGGCCGCGCCGGAGATCGCGATGGCCGCGACGGAAGCGCCGGCCGATGCGGTCGCTCCAGCGTCGACGGAAGCGAGCGGCGCGATCGCGCCTCCTGCCGTCGACAGCGCCCCGGAAAGCGTCGCCGTGTCGGACGATCCCGGCGTCGGTGCGCCGGAGTTCGCTCAGGCGCCCGCGCTGGCGCAGGCGAATGCCGCCGCGGTGGCGCAGCCGCCGACCCAGGGCGCACTGCTGCCCGATTACCGGATCGTCGCCTTCTACGGACACCCGCACGACGCCAACATGGGGATCGTCGGGGAGTACGAGATGGCTGAACTGGCCGGGATGCTGCGCGACGAGGCCGCGAACTACGCGGCGGCCGATCCGGATCGCCCGGTCATCCCCGCGTTCGAGTTGATCGCCACGGTGGCGCAGCGGGTCCCGGGCGCGGACGGCACCTACATCCTCGACACCGACCACGAGACGCTTACGTCGTATGTCGATTACGCCGAGCAGAACGGGATGCTGGTGATCCTCGATTTGCAGGTCGGGCGTGGCACGGTGGCGAACGAGATCGAAAAGGTGCGCGACCTCCTCGCCCGGCCAAATGTCCACCTGGCGATCGACCCCGAGTTCGCGGTCAAGGAGGGGCAGACTCCGGGGGACTACATCGGTTCGGTGCCCGCCGAGAGCATCGCCTATGCGCAGCAGGTTCTGGCCGACATCGCGACCACGAACGGGATTCCGCCCAAGCTGCTGATCGTCCATCAGTTCCGGGAGGACATGATCGAGGGGAAGGAGCGCCTGGCGCCGATGCCGGGTGTCCAGCTCGTGATCGATGCCGATGGCTTCGGCGCGCCCGAGCTGAAGACCGGGGTCTACAACTTCCTCGTGCGGGACGAGCCGGTCGAGTATGCCGGCGTCAAGCTTTTCTACAAGCAGGACATGCCGCTCATGACGCCGCAGGAGATCCTGGCGCTGGTGCCGGCGCCGGACGTGGTCATTTATCAGTAGGAGAGCCGGCGCATGCTTCGCTGGGGAATGATCGGCGCCAGCACCATCGGCCGCGAGTGGATGGCGGCGGCGATCGCGGCGCAGCCGGATGCCGAGGTGGCGGCGGTGGCCGGCTCCGATCCGGAGCGCGCCCAGCGCTACGCGCGGGAGCTGGGCATCGCCAAGGCTCACGCGTTCGTCACCGACCTCCTGGCCGATCCCGAGATCGACATCGTCTACATCAGCACGACGAACGAGTCGCACGCGGCGCACACGCTCGCCGCCGCCCGGGCGGGGAAGCACGTCCTCTGCGAGAAGCCGCTGGCGCTGAGGGTCGAGGACGCCCGCGCGATGGTCGGGGCGTGCCAGGCGGCGGGAGTGGTGCTGGGGACGAATCATCACCTGCGCAACGCGGCGACGCACCGGGCGATGCGCGACCTGATCGCCTCGGGCGCCATCGGCCAGCCCCTCGCCGCGCGGGTCTTTCACGCCGTCTCCCTGCCGCCTCATCTGCGCGGGTGGCGGATCGACCGCCCCGAGGCGGGTGGCGGCGTCATCCTCGACATCACGGTCCACGACGCCGACACGCTGCGCTTCGTCCTCGGCGATGAGGTCGAGTCGGTGACGGCGATGACGGCGTCGCAGGGGATGGGCATGTCGGGGATCGAGGACGCCGCAATGGGCGTGATGCGCTTCCGCAACGGGACGTTGGCGCAGTTCCACGACGCCTTCACGGTCGGGCACGCACCGACCGGGTTCGAGGTCCACGGCACGGAGGGCTCGCTTTTCGGGCGGGACGTCATGACCCAGCGCCCGACCGGCACGGTGACTTTGCGCCGGAATGGCGAGGAAGAGGCGATCCCGCTCGAGCATGAGAATCTCTATGAGCGGTCGGTCCGGCGATTCAACGCCGCTGTCCGTGGCGAGGGGCCGCCGCCGGCAACGGGCGATGATGGGGTGCGGTCGCTGGCGATCGCGCTGGCAGCGCGCGATGCGGCGCAAACAGGTCACGCCCAAGACGTGTCATGCTGAGCGAAGCGAAGCATCTCGGGCCAGGCGAAGCGCATTTCCCGGGAGCCGAGATCCTTCGCAAGCTCAGGATGACACCCTGTCCTACCGTGCGGTAGCACACTGTTGGCGCGTGTGCCGGGAGCAGGGGATGACGCGATCGAAGGTGATCTCGTTGGCGGAGGCGGCCGGGCTGATCGACAGCGGCGCGACCGTCTCGGTCAGTTCGTCGTCGGGGCTCGGTTGCCCCGACGCGATGCTGCAAGCGATCGGCGAGCGCTTCGCGGAGCGGGGCGAGCCGCGTGACCTGACGATGATCCACCCGATCGCGGCGGGCGACATGTACGGCATCGCCGGCATCGACCACCTGGCGCGGCCGGGACAGATCAAGCGGATCGTCGCCGGCAGCTACCCGAGCGGTCCATCGAGCATGGAGTCGCCCCGGATCTGGCAGCTCGTCGATAGCGATGCCATCGAGGCGTACAACTTGCCGAGCGGCGTGATGTTCCAGATGCACGCCGACGCGGCCGCCGGCCGGCCGGGCGTCCTCACCAGGGTCGGGCTCGATACCTTTGTCGATCCGCGGCGGCAGGGCGGCCGCATGAACGCGGTCACGCGGGAGCCGCTGGTGGAGGTGGTGGAGTTCGCCGGGGAGGAGTGGCTTTTCTACCGCGCCATCCCGATCGACGTCGCCATCGTGCGCGGGACGACGGCCGACGAGGAGGGGAACATCTCGTTCGAGCACGAGGGCGCCTATCTCGGCGCGCTCGATCAGGCGCTGGCCGCCCGCAACAACGGCGGCATCGTCATCGCGCAAGTGGCGCGGGTGACGGCGGCCGGTTCGATCCCGCCGCAGCAGGTGCGTATCCCGAGCACACTCGTCGATTGGGTCGTCGTCGCACTGGACCAGATGCAGACGACCCAGACCGGCTACGACCCGGCGATCAGCGGCGAGATTCGGCGGCCGCCCGGAGAGTTCGAGATCGCCGAGTGGGGGTTGGAGAAGATCGTGGCGCGCCGGGCCGCGATGGAGTTGCGTTCGGGCGAGGCGGTCAACCTCGGCTTCGGCATTTCGGCGCTGGTACCGCGCGTCCTCCTCGAAGAAGGGCTCGATGGAGCCGTGACCTGGGTGATCGAGCAGGGGGCGGTCGGCGGGATGCCGCTCCTCGGCTTCCAGTTCGGCTGTGCCGCGAACGCGCAGGCGATCATGCCCTCGCCGGCCCAGTTCACCTACTTCCAGGGGGGTGGCTTCGACCGCTGCCTCCTCTCCTTTCTGCAAATCGATCCCGAGGGGAATGTCAATGTCTCGCGGCTGCGCGGCAAGCCGCACGTGACCGCCGGGGCAGGCGGCTTCATCGACATCACGACCTCCGCGCGCAACATCGTCCTCAGCGGGATGTACGCGGCGGGGCGGCAGCGGATCGAGGTGCGAGACGGCACGCTGCGGATCGAAGAGGATGCGAAGGTCGCCAAGTTCGTCCCGGAGGTCGACCACGTCACGCTGAGCGGCCGGATGGCGCGCGAGCGGGGGCAGCAGGTGACGATCGTGACCGAGCGCTGCGTCATCCGCCTCCTCGACGCGGGGCTGACCGTGACCGAGATCGCGCCCGGCGTCGATCTGGAGCGGGACGTGCTGGCGCGGGTGCCGATTTCGCTGCGAGTCAGCGACGATCTGCGCGAGATGGACGGCCGGCTCTTCCGGCCCGAACCGATGGGGCTCGCGCTCGAGCCACGAGGCGAACGCGCGAGGCGCGGGGAGTTGGCGGGAAAGGGGGCAACCGGTGGGCGATGAGCGAGGCGAGGCGCTGGTGGCATTGACCGCCCGCGAGGCGGAGATCGCGGCCGCCCTCTTCGAGCGGATGTTCCCCGCCGACGCCAGCGGCCCCGGGGCGCGGGAGATCGGCGTCGTCTCCTACCTCGACCGCGCGCTTGCCGGCGCCTACCGCGATCTGCTGCCGACCTATCGCGCCGGCCTGGCGCAGGCCGAGCGCCTCTCCCGCGAGCGGCATGGGCGCGGCTGCGCGGCGGCGGAGCCGTGCGAGCTCGACGCGCTGCTCGGCGAGCTGGAGCAGGGAGCCATTCCCGGCTGGGTCGTCCCCGACCAGCAGGCCTTCTTCGAGACGATGCGGGCGCATGTGCAGGAGGGGCTCTTCAGCGACCCGGCCTACGGCGGGAACCGCGACAAGCTCGGTTGGCGGGTGCTCGGCCACCCCGGCATCTGGCTCGACAACAGCCCCGAGGAGAACCTCAGCCCCGAGCCGGTGACGAAGGGGGGCGTCATCCAGTCGCTGGCCGACGTCATGCCCGCGCTGCGGCGGGACGAGGAGCCGGCGCCGGGGTTCGACCCGGGGCGGGGCGCGGCGGCGCCCGCGGATGAGGCGGACGTGGTGATCGTCGGTGTCGGCGGCGTGGGCGGGTTCATCGCGCCCGTCCTCGCCGGGGCGGGGTTGCGCGTCGTCGGGCTGGAGGCCGGCCCCTGGTGGCGGCTCGACGAGTTCCTCCCAGATGAGTTGGGCGCGGCCTACTACTGCCGCGCGGAGATGGGACCGAAGTTCAAGCAGGAGACGCCGCGCTGGCGGCGTAACGACGGCGAGTCGACCCGGGAGCTGACCTTCTCGCTCGGGCGGATGATGAATGGCGTCGGCGGCTCGGTTATCCATTACGGCGCGTGGCTGCGCCGCTTCCCGGCGCACAACCTGCGGCTCCGGTCGCACGCGCTGGAGTGCTGGGGACCGAGCGCCATCCCCGAGGGGAGCACCGTCGCTGACTGGCCGATCACGTATGACGACCTGCGCCCCTACTTCACCGAGGTCGAGCAGATCGTCGGCATCGGCGGCGACGCCAACGATCCCTTCCGGCCGGGCGAGACGCCCTATCCCCTGCCGCCAACCCGGCCGTTCCGTATGGGCGAGCTCTTCATCGAGGCGACACGGGGGATGGGGCTGCATCCGCACGCCTCGCCGATCGGGATGACGACGAAGCCCTACCACGGCTTCCCGGAGATGACCTACACCGCCTGGAACAACGGCTTCGGCTCGTGGACGGGCGACAAGTGGCACCCGGGGCTGACGAGCGTGCGCGAGGCCCTGGCCACGGGGAATTTCGACCTGCGCACGGGGTGCAGGGTGACCCGGGTTATCACCGGGAGGGACGGCCGTGCGCGCGGCGTCGAGTACGTCGACGCGCTTGGGCGGCCGCGGACGCAGCTCGCGCAGACGGTTATTCTGGCGGCCTACACCTTCGAGAACGTGCGACTCCTCTTTCTTTCGGGAGACGAGCGGCGCCCGGACGGCCTGGGGAACGGGACGGGCCAGCTCGGCAAGCACTTCATGAGCAAGATGTTCGCCCACGTCGACGGCTATTTCCCGGATGTCGTCTTCAACCGGCACACCGGCCCCGCCGCGCAGGCGGTCGTGCTCGACGATTTCCTCGACGCCTCGTTCGACTGCGGCGCGCACGGCTTTCTCGGCGGCTCGACCCTCGGCGCGGAGAACCAGTTCCTGCCGATCCAGATCAGCCGCGAGTCGCTGCCGCCCGGCGTGCCGCGCTGGGGGCAGGGCTACAAGGACCACCTGCGCCAGTGGCAGCATTGGGGCGTCGTGCGCATGCAGCCGGAGGCGCTCTCCTACCACGAGAACTATCTCGATATCGATCCAGTCCACCGCGATCGGAGCGGGCTCGGCCTGCCGCTACTGCGCGTCACCTACGATCTGCAACCGAACGAGCGGCGGCTGATCGGTTTCATGCAGGAGAAGAGCGAGGAGATTCTGCGGGCGATGGGCGCCAGCGCGACCTGGCGCGGCCCGGAGTTCACTGGGGCGGGGAGCTCGCACGATCTCGGCGGCTGCCGCATGGGGGACGACCCGGCGCAGAGCGTCGTCGATCGCGAGCTGCAGGTCCACGATACCCCCGGGCTCTACGTCTTTTCCGGTGCGGTCTTCCCGACCTGCGCCGGCGTCAACCCGACGCTGACCCTCTGGGCGCTTGCGCTGCGCGCGGCGCGGCGGCTTGCTTGCCGGTTGGGCGGGAGTGAGCCATCGTGAGCGAGGAGCGGGACACGACAGAGGGGCGGGTGACGCTCGAGATCGCGGAGCAGATCGCCGTCGTCACCCTCGACCGGCCGGCGAAGCTGAACGCCCTCGGCCCTGGCATGCTCGCCGATCTGGACGCGCGGCTGGCCGCGATCGACCGCGATCCCGAGGTGCGCGCGGTCATTCTGATCGGCGTCGGCGACCGCGCCTTCTGCGTCGGGGCTGATATCAACGCCTGGGCCGCGCTCGATCCGCTCGACATGTGGCGGGGCTGGGTGCGCGAGGGACACCGCATCTTTCAGCGGCTCGCGGAGCTGCGCCAGCCGACGATCGCCGCGATCAACGGGTATGCCTTCGGTGGCGGGCTCGAGCTGGCGCTGGCCGCTGATCTACGGATCGCGGCCGAGTCCGCGCGGTTCGCCCTGCCAGAGACGAAGATCGGCACGCTGCCCGGGTGGGCCGGGACGCGCCGCTTGCCGGAGATCGTGGGCATGGCCCGGGCCCGGCAGATGATTTTCACCGGCGCGCGCATCGACGCGACCACCGCCGAGCGCTGGGATCTGGTGAACGAGGTCGTGCCGGGGGAGATGTTGATGGAGCGGGCGACCGGGCTGGCGCGGGAGATTGCCGGCAACGCGCCGATCGCCGTGCAGCTCGCCAAGGCGGCGCTCGACGGCGGCGCTGTCGCGCTGGAGGCGGTCTCCGGCGCCCTGGCGGCGAGCGCGGAGGATGGGCGGGAGGGGATCGCGGCGTTCCGCGAGAAGCGCTCCCCCGAGTTCCGGAACCGGTAGTCCCCGAGCGACAGCGACGTGAAAGAAATGGTGTCATCCTGAGTGGTCATGCCGTGAGGCGGCGGCGCCACGGCATGAAACCCGGAGTGTTTCACGGCAGCGAAGCGAAGGCTCTCGGCTCCCCGGAATGCCGTCTTGCTCGAGCCGAGATGCTTCCTGCGTCAGCATGACACGACGTTGACGCGCCGCTGGAGGGCCGATGGTCCCTGAGGAGAGAGTCTTGATGACGTTCGATGCATGCGCGCCGCTCGAGCGGCGCGCCGAGCAGGCGCTGGCCTTCGCCGAGTCGCAGGTGCGTTCGCTGATTACCAGGCACCCTGATTACTTCCCGCTCTACACTGAGGAGGGGAAGTGGCAGCATGGCCGTGAGGCGTGGACCAACTGGTGCGAGGGGTTCCTCGGCGGCATGATGTGGATCTTTGCGCGTCGTGGCGGGGACCTGTTCTGGCGGGAGCGCGCCGAGCACTACTCGCGGCTGATCGAGGAGCGCCAGTTCGACACGAACGTGCACGACCTCGGCTTTGTCTTCTGGTCGACCTGGAAGCGGTGGTTCGACCTGGCGGGCGACGAGAGGCTGAACCAGCGGGTGATCCAGGCGGGTCGTACGATGGAGCTGCGCTTCAACGAGGAGGGGAAGTATCTCCGCTCGTTTGTCGCGCCGGAGAGCTGCTTCATCGACATCATGATGAACGTCGGCATCATCTTCTACGCCGCGAGCGAGACCGGGGACGAGGATCTTTTGCGCAAGGCGCGCGAGCATTGCCTGACGACCCGCCGCTACCTGGTGCGGGGCGATGGCAGCACCGCGCACGAGGGGATCTTCGACCTGCAGACGGGGGAGTTTCTCCGCGAGTCGACCCATCAGGGGTGGCGTGACGACTCGTCGTGGGCGCGGGGGCAATGCTGGGCCCTCTACGGCTTCGGGACGGCGTACCGCCTCTCGGGCGACGCGCGCTTTCTCGATACCGCCGAGCGCTGCGCCGACTTCTACATCGAGCGGACGCCCGCGCACGGCGTCCCGCCGAACGACTGGGAGGAGCCCTCTCCCCGGCGGCCCTACGAGAGCTCGGCGGCGGCTATCGCGGCGAGTGGGCTCTTCCAGCTCGCGGAGTTGACGCGCGATCCCGACCGGGCCGACCACTATCGCGGCTACGCGCGGCGCATCCTCGACACGCTCCTGACGCCGGAGTTCCTCGCCATCGAGACGCCGGGGTGGGAGGGGATCCTCAAGCACGGGAGCTACCACGAGCGCAAGGACCTTGGCGTCGATGAGAGCGTGATGTGGGGCGAGTATTTCTTCGTCGAGGCGCTGGATAAGCTGCTCGGCGCGCCGGCCTCGTCATAACGACGTGGCCCGGTTGACGCAATCGAGCCGGGCATGTACAAACTTGGCTAGAGAACGCGCAAACCGCGATTGGCGGCATGCGGTCTGCCCCCTTGACGCCGGACGGCCTCGATCGGCCCCGGCGTGAATGCCATGCGACGGCGCGTGGCGAGTGTCGATGAGGCAGGAGGAACCAGCCATGCAGGACGTGACGAAGACGCTGACGACGCGCGCATCGCGCCGCGGAGTCTTGAAGGGGAGCGCGGCGCTCGGTCTCGGCACGCTCGCCGCGAGCTCGCTCGGCAGTCGGTTTGCCGCCGCGCAGGATGAGCCGGGCTCGCTCGAGGTCTTCTCCTGGTGGACGTCGCCGGGGGAGGCGCCGGCGCTGCAGGCGCTCTTCGACGCCTATCTGGCGAAGTACCCGGGCACAGAGATCATCAACGCGGCCGTCGCCGGCGGCGCCGGCGTCAATGCCGTCGCGGTGCTGCAGACGCGCCTGCAGGGGAACCAGCCGCCCGACTCGTGGCAGACCCACGTCGGACACGAGCTGGTCGATCAGTATGTCGTCCCCGGCTACTGCGAGCCGATTACGGATATCTACGAGAGCGAGAAGTGGGCCGACGTGATCCCGGCTGGCCTCGTTGAGCAGGCGACCTGGGAGAGCAACCAGTATTCGATTCCGGTCGGCGTGCACCGTGGCAACGGCTTCTGGTTCAACAAGCAGGTGATGAAAGACAACGGCATCGAGGTCGGCGACACGATGACCGTCGACGAGTTCTTCGCGGCGGCCGACATCCTGCAGAAGGCGGGGATTCCGGCGCTCGCCCTGGCGACCAAAGACACCTTCGCCGCGGCGCAGACCTTCGAGAACACGCTCCTCGGCGCCGTCGGGCCCGACACCTATCGCGCGCTCTTCAAGGGCGAAGCCCCGTGGGATAGCCCGGAGGTGCGCGCCGCCGCCGAGACCTACGCAAAGATGCTCGATTACGTGAACCCGGATCACTCGGCCCTGACGTGGGACGGCGCCACCGCCCTGATCATCGAGGGGAAGGCCGGGTTCAACAGCATGGGCGACTGGGCCTACGGCGAGTTCGTCAGCAAGAATGCCGTCGACAACGTCGGTTGGGTGAGCCACCCGGGAACGAACGGCTCGTTCGTGCTGGTCGTCGACAGCTTCACGCTGCCAAAGGGCGCACCGAACGCCGAGAACGCGAAGCGGTGGCTGCGCGTGGTCGGCTCGAAGGAGGCGCAGGAGGCCTTCAACCCGCTCAAGGGCTCCATCCCGCCCCGGACCGATGTCAACCGCGAAATCTTTTCACCCTATCATCAGTGGTCGATGGACAGCTTTGCCAAGGACGCGCTCGTGCCGTCGTGCGCGCACAGCCAGGCCTCGTCGCCTGCCTTCAAGCAGGCGTTCTACGACGCCTCGCTCGCGTTCGTCACCGATAAGGACGTCGATACGTACATCGCCATGCTCTCCGATGCGCAGGCGATGGACGCTGAAACCACCTCGTAGGACTCGTGTCTCGCGGCTGAACGCCTGTACGGAGTGATGGCCGGGGGTGCGGTGATCGCCGCATCCCCGCCAGAAATCCCCCTGACGGCACAGCCGCGAGCGTGAAACCTCCGGCCAGGACCTGAATGTGGCGGTAACGTCCCCCTCGATTCCCCAGGAGATCGCGCGCCCGGTTGCCGGGCTGCGCCGCCAGCGCTTCACGCTGGAGCGCGCCCTCTCACCGCTCCTGCTGGCGCCCTCGGCGGTCGCCATCTTCGTCTTCGTCTACGGCTTCATCGTCTACACGTTCTACGTCTCGCTCTCCAACTGGAAGAGCGCCAAGCCCGATCTCTCCCTGCGGCGGCCGGTCGGCGTGATCTACGCCGACCTCTTCTCGCAGACCCGATTTCAGATCGACCTGCGGAACACCGTCGTCTTTACGATCATGTTCCTGATTCTGGCGGTCCTCGGCGGCCTGGCCCTGGCCATCCTGCTCGACCGGCATGTGCCGGCGAGCGGGTTCTTCCGTAGCGTCTTCCTCTTTCCGTACGCGCTCTCCTTCATCACCACCGGCGTCGCCTGGAGCTGGATCTTCAATCCGGAGACGGGGATCAACCTTCTCTTCGACGCCGCCGGGATCAACCGGCTGCTCGCCGCGTTCGGGACCGGGCCGCTCAAGCCGGGCTGGATCACCGACCCGGCGGTCATCTGGCAGCTCAACGGCCCGCTGGCGACGGTTTTCCCCGCGGTTGGGGACTGGAGCCTCAAACTCGGGGTGCCGGTGGCGATGATCCCGGTCGCCATGGCCGCGGCCTGGCAGCTCTCCGGTTTCGCGATGGCGATGTTCCTGGCCGGGCTTGGCACGATCTCGAACGAGGTGCGCGAGGCGGCGGCGCTCGATGGCGCGAGTGACTTCCGCCTCTACAAGGACGTCATCATCCCGCTGCTCAACCCGATCACGGTCAGCGTGCTGATCATCCTGACGCACGTCTCGCTGAAGATCTTCGACCTCATCTTCGCCATGTCGGGGAAGGGACCGGGGTTCGCCACCGACGTCCCCGGCATCTTCGTCTACGAGATGATCTTCCGCGCGCAGCGCTACAACCTGGGCGCCGCGGCGGCGATCGTAATGCTCGCCAGCGTGGCGCTCGTCATCGTGCCGTACCTGGCGCGCCAGTTGAAGTCGCTCTGATCATGGCCAGCGCTCCTCTTCCCGTGACATCCGCATGCGCCCCGCGCCGGAAAGGCGGCGTCGGGCGCTACATCGTCCTCGCGCTCCTGATCGCGGCGACGGCGTTCTACCTGATGCCGGTCTATGTCATGGTCATCAACGGCTTGAAAGACAAGTCGTACATGACCCTCTCCGACATGTGGAAGTTTCCGCTCTACCTCGACGGCGGCGGCTTTCCCCTGGCGTGGAAGACGCTCAGCCCCAATCTCTGGGCGAGCCTGCGCATGGTGATCCCGGCGACGATCCTCTCGTCGCTCCTCGGGGCGGTGAACGGCTACCTCCTCTCGAAATGGAAGTTCCGCGGCTCCGATGTGATTTTCACCCTGATCCTCTTCGGGATGTTCATCCCCTACCAGGCGATCCTCATCCCGCTCATCCGCTTCCTCGATCAGATCGGGCTCTACGGCAAGTGGCAGGGGCTGGTGCTGGTCCATGTCATCTACGGCATCCCGATCACCTGCCTGATCTTTCGCAACTACTTCACGAACGTGCCGACCGAGCTGGTCGAAGCGGCGCGGATCGATGGCGCCGGGCTGATCCAGACCTTCTTCCAGATCATCCTGCCGCTGAGCCTGCCCGCCTTCGTTGTCGTCGGCATCTTCCAGTTCACGAACATCTGGAACGACTTTCTCTTCGGCGTCACCGTCGTCTTCAATCCGGCCGACCAACCGGTGACGGTGGCGCTGAACAACCTGAACGGCACCAACTCCGTCGACTGGACGGTGGTGATGGCGGCGGCGGTCCTCTCGGCGCTGCCGACCGCGATCGTCTACGTCCTGCTCGGCCGCTACTTCATTCGCGGCCTCCTCGCCGGCTCGATGAAGGGGTAAGTCGGAGGCGCGTCGCGATGGGGAGCAGACACCACGCCGACGTCGTCATCATCGGCAGCGGCATGGGGGGCGGCACGCTCGCCTGGGCGCTGCGCGATGCCGGGGTGCGGGTTCTCCTGCTGGAGCGGGGCGAGTTCCTGCCGAGCGAGCCGCAGAACTGGAGCCCCGAGGCGGTCTTCATCGCGAACCGCTACAAGGCGCCGGAGCGGTGGCGCAACGCCGATGGCGGCTGGTTCGCGCCGGGCGTCCACTATTTCGTCGGCGGCAATACCAAGGTGTATGGCGCGGCGCTGCCCCGGCTGCGCGTCGCCGACTTCGGCGAGATCCAGCACGCGGGCGGCGTCTCACCCGCCTGGCCGATCGCCTACAACGACCTCGCGCCCTACTACGACCGGGCCGAGCGCCTCTACCTCGTCCACGGCGAGGCGGGCGCCGATCCGACCGACCCGCCACGGTCGGGGCCATTCCCTTTCCCGCCGATGCCAGCCGACGCCTACATGGACGACCTGGCCGCGCGGTTCCGCGCGCAGGGGCTGCACCCGGCGCCGCTCCCGGTCGGCCTCGACTACCGTCTCGGTGGGGCATGCATGCGCTGCAGCACCTGCGATGCGTTTCCGTGCATGGTGGACGCGAAGGGGGACGCGGATACACGCGCCGTACGCCCCGCGCTGCGGTCGCCGCAGGTCGAGCTCTGGACCAACGCCTACGCGCGGCGGATCACGACGAACCCCGGCGGCGACCGCGTCACGGGGGTCGAGGTCGAGCGGGGCGGCGAATCGCTCTTCGTCGCGGCGGATGTGGTAGTCGCCGCTTGCGGAGCGGTCAATTCGGCGGTGCTTCTCCTCCGCTCGGCGAGTGAGCGGCACCCGGAGGGGCTCGGCAACAGCTCGGGGCTGGTTGGCCGGCACTACATGGTGCACAACAACTCCGTGCTGGTCGCGATCGACCCGCGCCGGCAGAACCCGACGGTCTATCAGAAGTCGGTCACCATCAACGACTGGTATCACGCCGGGGCCGATCCCGAGTTTCCCTTCCCGATGGGGAATCTGCAGCCGGTCGGCAAGCTGCGCGGCGCGATGATGCGCGGGGCGGCCCCACGCGTCCCCCTCTGGGCGCTCGGCGCGGCCTCCCGCCACAGCGTCGACTGGTGGGTGATGAGCGAGGATCTCCCCGACCCGGCCAATCGGGTGACGCTCGACGACGCGGGGAACATCGTCGTCCACTGGCGGCCGAACAACCTGGCCGCGCACGAGCGCTTGCTGGCGCGGGCGAAGGGGACGTTGCGGCGGGCGGGCTACCCGGTGTTGCTGAGCAAGCGGATGGGGATCGAGACGAACTCGCACCAGTGCGGCACGCTCCGTTTCGGCCACGACCCGGCGCAATCGGTGCTCGACCCCTATTGCCGGGCGCACGATCTCGACAACCTCTACGTCGTCGATGCCTCGTTCTTCCCGTCGTCGACGGCCGTCAATCCCGCCTTGACCATCGCGGCCCAGGCTCTGCGTGTGGCCGATCATCTGCATCGCCGGTATCGATTCGCCGGCGCGGTTTCGCCCGAAGCAGGAGCGCATATCGCATGACCGAGAAAGAGAGCCGGCTCGCCGGGTACCGGCGGCGCCGGGATGCCTTCTTCGCCTCGCACCCGCACTCTCCGCTCCAGGAGGAGCAGAAGGCGGTATTCCACGGGCTCGACTACTTTCCGGAGCGGGAGGACCTGGTGTTCAATCTCCCGATCGACGAGTCGAGGCCGGACGTCGGGGAGGAGATCTCGTTGGAGACGACCGATGGCCAACTCCGCCCGTTTGCGCGAGGCGGGCGAATTACCTTCGAGGTCGACGGCGAGCCGGTCACGCTGACCGTCCTGCGCGACGCGAACGGCGGTTGGTTCATCCCGTTTCGCGATGCCTCGGCCGGCTCGGAGACCTATGAAGTCGGGCGCTACCTGGAGCCGCAGTCGCGCCCCGACGGCACGCTCGATGTCGACTTCAACTACGCCTACAACCCGTTCTGCGCCTACGGCGAGGGATGGAGCTGCCCGAAGCCGCCAGAGGAGAACCATCTGGCGGTGACGATTCCCGCTGGGGAGCGGGCATTTCCGCATGGTGATGAGGAGAACGGGTAACGGGCTTGTGACGCGGGGCCAGTGCTCGGGAAGGCGATGCTCTACCCGGCGATCTCGGCACGCTTGACCCACTCGGCCAGGACGCCTGCCGCCTCGGCGAGACGGCCGTCGCCGCTGGCGACGGTCCGGGCAAGGAAGGCGCCCGCGGCTTCGCGCGGCCAGCGGTAGCTCGCGCGACGAACCTCGAGGTAGCAGCAGCAGCCGGGTTCGAAGCGGAGCTCGGCAAGGGTCCAGCGCAGGCCGGCGCGCTCGAGAATCCAGAGCCGGCGCCCGTCCTGCCAGGAGAAGGGCGCCATGGTCGCGGCCTCGCGGCGCGACGGCCGGAACGGCGCCCGGCGCGGCCCGCGATCGTCGTTTGGTTTGGCAGTGGCGCCGGTTGGCACGTCTAACTCCTGGCTCTACGGCAACGTAGGGCTCATGCCCGCGCGGAGCGGCGGTCATGGGTTCGCGCTTCGGTGTGATCCGGCGTGCCGGACCAGCAACAACGGTGCGCGGGAGACTGCAGTTCTTCCGGACCCGACACGAAGAGGGTAGCACCGCATTTTCGCCCCCGACAAGGCAAGCCCGGGGGCCGGGAGCTATTCCGGATCAACAACGTCGACGGCCGCCTGCTGTACCTGGACGCCATCGAGCGAGATCGTGATGCGGTAGGCGCCGGCGGGCCAGAGCACGTCGGGATCGCGCCGCAGCGTGAACGCCAGCCACTGCTGGTGGACGTCGGCGGTGATCTGGAGCCGGGTGGTGAGGGAGTCGAGCGAGGTGTTGTTGTACTCCCAGCGCGCTTCGACGACCGAGCCAGCCCGAAGGGCGATGGCTTCGCTCGCGGCGATGATCCGCGGGGCATCGGTGACGTACTGGGTGACGGTATCGACCGGAGCGCTCGTTTCCGGGTCGGTCGCGCTCGTCCATTGGATGGGGCCGATGCCCGGAACTGGCGTGGCGACCGGGTGGGGCGCTGGCGTGGCGGTCCGGGCGGGAAGCGGCGAGGGGGCGATGAGCTCGGCAGGCGCCCCGGGGGCGCCGCAACTCGCGAGGATCAGCAGGATGAGAGGGGCCAGCAGGGCCAGGCTGCCATGAGAGGGGATGGCAGATCGGTTACCTCGCCAAGGTGCGCGGGGACGCATTGCACGTGTCAGGAGCCGTCTCTTCAGCATCTGCTCTCCTGATCCTGGGGCATGCTCTGGACGGCGGATCCGCCCCTGCAACTCTACCCGCAAGACGCGCGCTTGGTGCCTTGCCTCCACGCGGCGCATACTTTCCCCGGCAGGAATCCTGACGTCAGCATGAGGGACGTTTCAATGGCACACCGTCAGCCAGCACAAGGAGCCTCCGGCGGCGACGGTCTGACGCTCTTGCCCCAGATCGAGCCCGCGGATCGCGGCGAAACGGGGGCGGACGGCCTGTCGCGAGCGAAGCGGCCGCTGGTGAGTCTCGTGGCGCCGGCGATGAATGAAGAGGGGAACGTCGCCGCGCTGCACGAGGCGATCGTGGCCGCGCTCGACCCTGCCGGCATCCCCTTCGAGGTGATCTTCATCGACGACGGGTCGACGGACGACACGTGGAGGGCGCTGCAGGCGCTGGCGGCGGCCGATTCGCGGGTTATCGCACTGCGGCATCGCCGCAACTTCGGCAAGGCGCGCGGCCTGGCGACCGGGTTCGCCGTGGCGACCGGCGAGGTGATCATCACCATGGACGCCGACCTGCAGGACGATCCGGCCGAAATCCCCCGTTTCCTCGACAAGCTTGATGAGGGGTTCGACCTGGTCTCAGGGTGGAAGCAGCGGCGGCAGGACCCGCTCGGGAAGACCTTCCCCAGCCGGATCTTCAATTCGACCGTGCGCCGGGTCTCCGGAGTCCCCCTGCACGACTTCAACTGCGGCTTCAAGGCGTATCGCCGGGAGGTGGCGCGCAGCATTCGCCTCTATGGCGAGCTGCACCGCTTCACCCCCGTGCTGGCGAACGCCGAGGGGTACCGCATCGCCGAGCTGCCGGTGCGTCACCACCCGCGTCGCTGGGGCAGCTCGAAGTACGGCTGGTCGCGGTTGATCAAGGGGTTCCTCGATCTGCTGACCGTCACCTTCCTCACCGAGTATCGCCAGCGCCCGATGCACGTGCTCGGCATGCCCGGTTTTCTGGCGCTGGCGGCCGGGGCGCTGATCGGGCTCTGGCTGACCGCCGAGAAGATCGTCACTGGCGCGGCGATCGGGACCCGACCACTCCTCCTCCTGTCGGTGTTGCTCGTGCTGATTGGCGCGCAATTCTTCGGCCTAGGGCTCCTCGGCGAATTGCTGGTGCATGGCTCGCACGCGCGCGACGGAGGCTCGTGGCTGGCCCCGGTGCGGGAGACAGCCGGGCTGAGCGAGGAACGGATCGAGCGGGCGCGGGCGACGCAGCCGCCCCGATGAACGAGTCGACCACCCCCCCGAGCATTGGGGTCGAGACGGCGCGGCGCCCGCATCCGGGTTGGCGGAGGTGGCTGGGGCCCCTGCTGATGGCGCCGACACCGGTCATCTTTCTCGTTGCCGGCTTGCTCGCGACGCTGATCCTCTGGCGCCAGGGCGGCCTCGAGGAGATCGGAGCGTCGCTGCGCGAGTTGTCGCCCTGGAAGGCGCTGGCCATCCTGCTCGCCTATACGGCGACCATTCTGCTTCTTGGGGGGCGCTGGCATGTGCTCGCGCGCATGGCCGGGGGCGCTCCGTCGTGGACGTCGTCGGTGGAAGTCTTCCTGACCTCGGTCATCGTCAACTATGCCGCGCCGATCGGACTGGCGGTGCCGACGCGCGCCGCGCTGACGGTGCGCGATCTGGGGCTGACCCCGGCGCAGAGCGCGGCTGTGGTCGGCTGGGAGCTGGCGCTCGATGTGGTCGCCCTGCTGATCGTCTCGGCGCTCTGGCTCGCGCTTGGGGGCACCGCCCTCCTGCAGACGATGGCGTTCGATCGGAATGCGATGGCGGTGGCGCTCGGCCTGCTGGTTGCCGTCGCATTAGTGGCCGTGGTCTGCCTGCTCCTCGCCTCCGTGCGCGCGCGCCTGCAGCGGCTGCTGCGCCCGATGCTGGCGAATCCGTTGCGGAGCCCGGGGTTGGCCCTGGCCGCCGCCGGCATGACCGGCGGCTACTGGGCGGCGCAGAGCGCGATCATGGCGGCGCTGCTCGCCATTTTCGGTACACCCCCGAGCGCGCCGCTCGTACTCGGGGTCATGGGGCTGCCAATGCTCATCGGCATGCTCAGCCCGGTGCCGGGCGGGGCCGGCGTGCGCGAGGCGCTGATGGCGGGCGCGGCGCGCCTGGAGGGGCTTGCCGCCGGGCCGGTGGTGCTGGCGGCGATTACCTACCGCCTGGCGCTCTTCGTCGTGACGCCGATCGCCTGGGGTATCGTACGGGTGGCGCGGAGACTGGCGACGGGGCGATGATCGCGCCCCGATGCGCCGCGCGATCGGGCAGCCACGCGGCCGACAGAACCGGAGCCGACTCCGCATGAATCTCGACGTGCACGCTCGGACATCGAGCAACTACCGGAAACACACGGCGGGGAATCCGATCCAGCGGGCGCTGATCGACCGCTTTCACCAGCGTATCGTGCGTGAGGTCGTGGCGCTCGCTCCCGATTCGTTTCTCGATGCCGGCTGCGGCGAGGGGTTTGTCGCGCGGCGCATGCTGGAGGCGATGCCGAATCTGGAGCTGACCGGGTGCGACCTGTCGGCAGGCGCCCTGGAGATCGCCCGGGAGACGAATCCCTCGGCCCGGTTCGTGCCGGGGAGCGTGGTCGAGTTGCCCTTTCCGGACAACGCGTTCGATGTCGTCGGCTGCTTCGAGGTCCTGGAGCATCTCCCCGGCGATCTGCCCGAGTTGGCGCTGGCCGAGTTCGCCCGTGTCGCCCGCCGGGGCGTCGTTCTCAGCGTTCCCCACGAGCCCGCCTTCAGTCTGGCGAACGCGGCGCGCGGCAAGAACCTCGATATCCGCCCTCGGGGGAGTGATCCCGACCACAAGCAGTTCTGGTCGCGCGCCGCGTTCGGCGCGCTCGTGGCCAAGCAGATGCGGGTGCGGCGGCTGATCGGCTCATTTCCCTGGACGATCTGCGTCGCCGACACCTCAATGCAGCAGCGCGGGCGCGTCGGCGCCAATGGCCAGGGACCGCGCCCGACACCCTGATCTCGCCGTTTGGAACCTTCGCCATGGACCATCGCGAGCGACGCTGCGGAACCTGCGGGCATCGAAATCCGCCGACGGCGGAGTTCTGCAGCGAGTGCGCCGAGTACCTCGACCGCGTTGCCGAGGCTGGGTTGGCCCGGGCGCCCCAGACGCAGTTCACCCTGCCCGATTACCTGCTCGCCGCTCGCGAGCGGGAGCGGGAAGAGCGGCGTCGCCGATTGATGTCGGAGTCGGGCGACGGCGTTGGTCTCCTCTGGGTGGGCGCCGCCGCGTCCCTGCTGGCTCTCTGGTTCGGCGGCGGCGTCGGCATCGGCGCGCCGTTCTTCGCCCTCGGCCTGCTGCTGCTCCTCGTCGGCTACTGGCGGTTGCGTGGGAACCCGGGGGCGCTGGCCCGGGCGGGAGCGGCAACGACGCTCTTCTCGATCGCGGTGTTGGCGGCCGTGCTGGTGCAAACGCTCGGGCTCGCCGGTGGGGAGGCGCCTGCCCCGCCGGCAGAATCGCCGGCGACGCCCGCCGCTCAGGCCGTGCACGCGCCGGCAGCGCCGCTGGCGCGCGTGGGCGATGTGCCGATGTTCCGGGGCGATGCGGCGCGGACGGGGGTCAATCCGGGGCCTGTCCCGCTCGATCGGCCGGCGCTGAAGTGGAAGAGCTACGTCGGCGGCGAGACGTACGCGTCGCCGGTGGTGGGCCTCGGCGCGGTTTACGTGGCGACGAAGTCCGGCAGCCTGATTGCGCTCGGCTTCGCGGATGGCAAGGAGCTCTGGCGCACCGACATCGGCGATTACATCGCGCGCGGCACCCCGGCGTTCGACGGTGCGACGCTCTATGTCGCCTCCGGCTACACCGTCGTCGCCATCGACGCGCGAACTGGACATCAACGCTGGAGCGAGCCGCTTCACTTCGCCGGATCGTGCTCGCCGCTCGTTATTGGCGACCGCGTCCTGGTGGCGACGCAGGAAGGGCATATATCGGCCCTCGAGACCGCGACCGGGAAGGAGATCTGGCACTACCGTAGCAACAGTCTCCTTTTTGGCTCTCCGGCCGTTGCGAACGGGATGATCGTGATCCCCGACGAAACGGGCGATGTTACGGCGCTCGATCTGGAGACCGGGCGCAAGCGCTGGCAGGCGAAAGCTGGGGGCGAGGTCTTCTCCACCCCGGCGATCGCGGATGGTTCGGTCTACCTCGCGACCAGGAAGCCCTCGCTGGTGGCGCTCGAGCTCGAAACAGGCCACAAACGCTGGGAACGCGGGTTCGGCGGCGAATCGTCGCCGGCCATCGCCAACGGGTCGGTCTACCTCGGTAGCGACGACCAGGCAGCGCGCGCGATCGACGCGGGAAGTGGCGATCTGCGCTGGAGCACACCCCTCGGCTATGCTATCGCCTCGTCGGCGACGGTCGGCGACCGAGCGATCTTCCTGGCGAGCGGCCCGGCGATCAACGCGCTTGACAGTCGCGACGGGCGGCTGCTCTGGACCTACGTGACCGGCGGCGAGATCAGCGCCGACCTGGCGGTGGTGGCGAACACCGTGATCGCGAGCAGCCACGACGGGTACGTCTACGCGTTAGCGCCGCTCGGCGCCAGCGCGGATGGGAGCGGGGTTCCCCAACGGTAGGGGGTTTCCCCTTCCACCGATAGGTAGTACAATGCCATGGGCGTACTGAGCGCCCGGCGAGCAGCGGTCGGGGGGCTGCCTGCGTCGTCGATATTGGGCTCGGGGTGAGAGTCGCGGAGGGAAAGGTCAATGAGCAAACTCTCGTACAAGCGGCTGGGCGTGGCTCTGGTGGGCCTCGCGGTGCCGTTCATGATGGTTGGTCCCGCCGGCGCTGTGCCGCGGACGGATGAGGTGGCCGCTGTCACCGGTGCGTGCCTCAGCTACTTCGACATCAGCACCTGCACCGGCGCTGTCAGCGAGGGCGTCATCGACGTCGTCGAGGATGAGGTCAACGGCGGCCTGGCCAACCAGGGCATCGATTACACCGTCGATGTCGGCGCGCCGGTCGGCTCGGAGCCGGGCGAGCTCGGCTACGACATCAACGGCATCGCCGTCAACCCGCTGCCGCCGCTGATTCCGGTGCCGGCTGTCCCGGGTGTGCCGTACCAGTAATCTCGCTGTCTCGGGCCGGGCGATAGTCGCCCGGCGCCGAGAATGCGGACAGAAACGACCGCGGGATTATCGATCCCGCGGTCGTTTCTGTCGCGCCCGTTACCCCGTGTTCTTCAACCCGCCGGCAATACCGTTGACGGTGCGCAGAACCGCGCGGGCGATCGTCTCGCCGGTCTCGCCGGCGCGCATGCGGCGTAGCAGCTCGACCTGGACGAACGAGATCGGGTCGACGTAGGGGTTGCGCCGGTCGATCGAGCGCCGCAGCACCGGATCGCGATCGAGGAGTCGGTCCTGGCCGGTGAGCGCCAGAATCTCCCGAGTCGAGCGCTCGTGCTCCTCCCGAATCCGGCCCCAGATGCGCTCCCGGAGATCGACATCGTTCACGAGATCCACGTAGAGCCGGGCGATATCGAGATCCGACTTGGCCAGCGCCATCTCGGCGTTGCCGATCGTGGCCGTGAAGAAGGGCCAGCCTCGCTCCATCTCGCGCAGGAGCTCCAGCCCGTATTCCGTGCGCCCCCGTTCCAGCGCCGTGCCGAGGCCGAACCAGCCGGGGAGCAGGAAGCGCGACTGTGTCCAGGCGAAGACCCACGGGATCGCGCGCAGGTCCTCGATCCGGTGCGACTGCTGGCGGCGCGCCGGGCGCGAACCGATCTGCAGCCGCGAAATCTCCGAGATCGGGGTCGCTTCCTCGAAGAACTGGACGAATTCCGGGTCGCCGTAGACGAGATCGCGGTACGCCTCGGTGGCGGGTCCGGCCATGGCGGCGAATGCCCGCTCGAAGCGAGCCAACCGCTCCGGATCATCGAGGGCGAGCAGATCGACCGTGCTGGCCAGGACCGCGCCGGTGACCAGCTCGAGCTCGCGATGGGCAATGGGGACGGTGGCATAACGGGAGGCGATGACCTCCCCCTGCTCCGTCAGCTTGGCGCGGC
Organism: Thermomicrobiales bacterium; assembly: GCA_020853615.1. Lineage (GTDB taxonomy): Bacteria > Chloroflexota > Chloroflexia > Thermomicrobiales > UBA6265 > JACCXM01. The sequence continues at coordinate 19,169 of JADYYO010000033.1, read as the reverse complement.
CATCGACCGATCCCGGCGGCTGGGCGAGGATGGCGACGTTCGTCGGTCCGCCGCCGCGCCCAATCGCGCCGCCTCGGCCGTGGAAGAAGGTGTGCCGAATGCCGGCGTCGTCGAAGAGGCGCGTGAGGTCGCGCTGCGCCTGGTAGAGGGCCCAGGCCGACCCGAGAAAGCCGATCTCCTTGTTCGAGTCGGAGTAGCCGATCATCACCTCCTGCACGTTCCCGCAGCTCTCCAGTGCCCGCCGGTAGACGGGGAGGGCCAGGAGGCGGGCCATTGTCTCCGGCGCATCGCGCAACCCCTCCTGCTGCTCGAAGAGGGGAGCGATGGAGAGATGCGCGCCGCTACCCCCCGGCTCGGCGAGGCCCGATTCCTTCATCAGGAGGAGGACCGCGAGGACGTCGCTGGGCCGCTCGGCGCCGGAGATCACGTACGTCTCGATCGCGCCCGGGTGCGCTCCGGAGAGCGCCTGCGCGACCGCGCGGAACGTCTCGACCACCGTGCGGGTCGCCTCCTCGAGATTGGCGAGGTCGCGCGGGATGAGCGGGCGCGGGTTGTCGATCTCCCGGCAGAGGAGGTCGGCTTTTTCCGCCTCCGCGAGGCCGAGGTAGCTCTCGGCGACGCCCATCTGCCGGAAGATGTCGTCGAGCGCTGCGGCGTGCCGTTTGGCGTGCTCGCGCACGTCCATGCTGGCGAGCCGGAAGCCGAAGACCTGGACCAGCCTGATGACGTCGTGCAGGTCGCCGTCGGCGATCAGGTCGGCGCCCTGCGCCCGCAGTGAGGCGTCGATCCGTTCCAGGTCGGCAAGGAGCGCCTGCGCGTCGGGGTAGCCGGTGGGAGAGCGCTCGCGGGTGGCGTGGAGCCGCTCGCGCATGAGCGTCAGCGCCTGGCGGTAGGGCTCGCCGGCGTTGATCTGGGCGATCTGGACCGCGTCTTCCGGAAAATCCCGCGTGAGCTGGGCAAGCAGCGGCTCGAGCATCGGCGCTGGCCCGGAGACGCTCTCCGCCACCGAAATCCGCCCGGCCAACTCGATGAGCCGCGCCTGCAGGAGGTCGAGAGCCGAAGAGCGCAAGAGGTCGAGCGCCTCGATGGTCACCTCGGGCGTGACGAAGGGGTTGCCGTCGCGGTCGCCGCCGATCCAGGTCCCGGGCGTCAGCAGCGGCGGGACGTCGAAGGCGGCCCCGGGGTAGGCCTCGGCGAGCGCGCCCTCCAGATCGCGGTAGAGGCCGGGGATAACGTCGACGAAGGTCGAGAGGAGATAGACGAGGCTGGTGCGCACCTCGTCGAGCACCGTCAGCTTGTGCGCGCGCACCTCCTCGGAATACCAGATCTCCTCGATCGTGTGCGCCAGGCGCTGGTGCGCCCGCTCGATCTCGCCGGGGAGCATGGCGCGCTCGTCGAGCTCGCGCAGGGTGGTGAAGACGCGGGCCAGCTTGGCGATGATGGTGCGCCGCCGCGCCTCGGTCGGGTGCGCGGTCAGGACCAGCCGCACCTGGGCGTGGTCGAGGATCTCCCGCATCCGGCTCGCGTCGACGCCGCGCGCGGCGAGGAGGCCGACAGCCTCGCGCAGCGAGCCGCGCCGGGGACCGCCCGCGGCGGCTTCCCGCGCGCGGATGCGGCGGACGCGCTCGCTGTCTTCCGCGAGGTTGATGAGCTGGAAGTAGTTGGTGAACGCCCGCACCAGCGTTTCGGCATCCTCGACGGTCAGATCGTGGATGAATTGGATCAACTCGGCTCTGGCGGCGGCGTCGCCGCCGCGCAGCGCCTTGCCGAGCGCCCGCGCCGCCTCGGTCTGCGCGAACGCCTGCTCGCCGTCCGATTCGCGCAGAATCTCGCCGAGCATCCCGGCGAGGAGATAGATGTCGTCGGAGAGGGAACGTTCGGCCCGCGCGGGAGCCGGGCTTCGCTCGGTTTCGATCACTCGCTGCGCCTCGCCTGGTCCGGTCATTCGTTGCATGACGGTCATTGTAGGGATTGCGGTGGTGGACGCATTGGCCTGGTGGTACAGGAGGGCGGCCCGATTCCCGCATACTCCGCCTCACCGGCGATCTGCCGCATCGACCGCGTAACCGGCGATACTTCCGCAATGTGACATCGTTCGCTCGTGTATGGAGGATTGTGTGGTCGCCACACCGACATCGACGCGCCGCGGCGCGACAACCGTGACCGCTTCAGAGGCCGACGCGCCACTGACCCCGCAAGAACTGGCCGACCGCATGGTGCCGGCAGATCCCCGCATCTCCCCGGACGGCAGGCGCGTGCTCTTCACTGCCGCGCCGGTCGGCAAGAAGGGGGAGACGCCGGAGCAGGCGGTCTGGATCGCCGAGCCCGGGTCCGCGCCGCGCAAGCTGACGGCGGGGACGGCGGAGGATACCGCCCCGCGCTGGTCGCCCGATGGCGATCGTGTCCTCTTCATCTCCGACCGGCTGAAACCGGGCAAGGAGGATGCGCGGCTCTTCCTGATGCCCGTCGACGGCGGGGAAGCGCAGCCACTGGGCGAATTGACTGGCGAGCTGACGGTGCCCTCCTGGTCGCCGGATGGGCGGCTGGTGGCGGTGATTCGCCGTGATCCCGAGCCAGAGGCCCGGAAGGCGCGGAAGAAGGAGCGGGACGACGCGATCGTCGTCGAGGAGGAGCCGGGCTTTGCCCGGCTCTGGGTCGTCGATCCGGCAACAGGGAGCGCGCGCTGCCTCACCACTGGCAACCGCGAGGTACGCGACTACGCCTGGGCGCCGGACAGCGCGTCGATCGCGCTCCTCACCACCGACGATGTCGGGTTCGACGCGCTGATGGGTCCCTCTGACCTCTGGCAGGTGTCGGTCGCGGGAGCGATGCCGCGGCACGTTGCTCGCCTGCGCACGAGTGGCACATCGCTCGTCGTTGTCGAGACGGACGAGGGGCCCGTCGTCGCCATGCGCAGCGACGGGCACCGGGAGCAGCCCTCCGATTCGCTCTGGGTCGTGCCGCTGGTGGGCGGGGAGCCGCGCAACCTCCTCCCCGACCTGATGGGCATCGTCGAGGAGGTCATTCCCTATCCCGGGGAGCCGGGCCGGGTTGCCGCGCGCGTCGTCGAGCGGACGCGGGCGCGTCTGTATGGCGTCGACGTCGTCTCCGGCGCGATGGCGCCGATCACGCCGCCGGCGCTTGCGGAGAGCGGCAGCATCATCCAGGGGGTCACCTTTTCGGCCGATGGGATGCGCTTCGCCGCCATCTGGACCGATTCGAGGACGCCGGAAGAGGTTGTCGCCGGGGAGCTGGGGGGCGATGTCGCCACGCTGACGACCTTCGGCGAATCGTTCATCGGGCGCCTGCAGCCCGTCGAGCACGTGACGTGGCTCAGCGACGGCGGCGTGGAGGTCGAGGGACTGCTGACCTACCCGCAGGGGTACGAGCCGGGGCGCCGCTATCCGCTGGTGGTCGAAATCCACGGCGGCCCGTCGTGGCAGTGGGAAGATCGGGTCATGCTCGACTGGCACGACTGGGCGCAGTTGCTCGCCAGCCATGGCATCGCTGTCCTCATGCCGAACCCGCGCGGCAGCACCGGCTATGGCCACGCATACCAGCAGTTGCTGCAGGACGATGTCGGCGGCGGGGAGTCGCGCGACCTGGTCACCGGTGCGGAGGCGATGGTCGAGCGGGGCATCGCCGATCCGGAGCGCCTCGGCATCGCGGGGTGGAGCTGGGGCGGCTACCTGACTGCCTGGACGATCACGCAGACCGATATCTTCAAGGCGGCGATGATGGGAGCCGGCCTCGCCAACCTGATCTCTGACCATGGCCAGGACGACATCCCGTCGGCGAACCTCCTCTACTTCCCGGGGCACCCCTATCACCACATGGACGACTACTGGAAGGCCTCGCCGATCCGGTACGTCTCGGCGGTCACGACGCCGACGCTCATCCTGCACGGCGACGCTGACGCTCGGGTCCACCCGGCGCAGGGGATGGAGTATTTCCGGGCGTTGAAGACGCTGGGAGTCCCGGTGCGCTTCGTCCGCTACCCGCGCGAGGGGCACGGCATCAAGGAGCGGCTGCACCAGATCGACCTGATGCAGCGGATCGTCGACTGGTTCGATCGCTACCTGCAGCCCGCGGCCGGCGCGAGCAACGGCCGGGGGAATGGCCGCGTCTCAGCGGAGGAGTAGCCGCGAGATCGTCTCCACGTAGACCTTCGCCTGCGTGACGAGGTTGTCGACGACGACGGCCTCGTTCGCGCCGTGCGCACTCTCCCCGCCCGGGCCGTAGCCGACGGTGTCGATCCCCGCCAGGCGGTAGAAACGGCCGTCGGTCGCGCCGGCCCAGGCGACGAAGTACTCCGGCTCCTGGCCCGTGACGTCGCGGATGCTCTCCTGCAGCGCCTGCACGAGGGGGGAGGTCTCCGGCGTGATGTTCGCCGGGATGTAGTCGTTCTCGGGATCGACGTCGAGCGCGTAGCGGAAGTCGGGGTCCTCGGCGGCGATGGCGTCGAGCTCGGTGACGATCTCGGCGATCGCGCTCTCGCGCGTCTCGCCCGGGATGAGGCGCCGGTCGATCGAGAAGGTGCACTCCCCGGGGACGACGTTGTGGGCGACGCCGGCGTGAATCGTGTTGATGCTGATGACCGGCTTGCCGATGGCGGGGTGGAAGCGGTCGATGTCCCGGTCGAGCGCGAGGATCGCTTTCGCGGCCTTGACGATGGCGTTGATCCCCGTCGCCCGCGCCGCCGCGGTGTGCGACGCGCGGCCGTGGATCGTCACGGTGATCGCCAGCAGGCCCCGTTCTGCATTACGGACCTTGAGATCGCTCTTCTCGCCGATCAGGCAGTAGTCGGGGCGGGGCAGCCGGCCGGCCTCGATTTCGTCGAGGAGATAGATGGTGCCGTACTTGCCGCCGACCTCTTCGTCGCTGACCACGTGCGTTTGCAGGAGCCCACGCAGCGGCGCGTCCTTCAGGAGCTGCATGACGTGGAGCATGACCGCCACGGAGCTTTTCATGTCCGAGGCGCCCCGGCCATACAGCTTCGCGCCGTCGCCGGAGAGGGTCGGTTCGTAGGGCCCGCTGCGCCAGTCGTTCGGGTCGGAGACCGGCACCGTGTCGAGGTGCCCGTTCATGACGACCGTCGCGCCGGCCGCCGGGTCGCCGACGCTGACGATCACGTTCGGCCGCGCGGGGTCGAGCGCGGCCACCTCGCAGCGCAAGCCGGCTTCCTGGCACCAGCGGACGACGTCGTCCATGATGGCGCGCTCGTCGCCGCTCGTGCTCGGCGTCGCGATGAGGCGGCTGGCGAGGGCCACGATCTCATCCCGGTCGACGCGCCCGGTCATCTCCTCGACCGCCAACGGGGGCACTCCTTTCCTGAACGCGACGAACGCGCGGCAGGTCCGCGCGTTCATCCCGTTGCGCTCGATCCGTCACAAGCGCTCGAATCGATGGACGTCGATAACGAAGACGACAGCGCCGCCGACTTCGACCTCGAAGTTCTCCGGCATGTAGAGCAGACCCGGCTCCAGCGCCGGCGAATAGGGGACGGCCACCTGCGTTCTGCGGCGGCAGGTGCGGCGCAGGATGGCCATCACCGGCGCCACCTGATCGTCTTCGACGCCAATGAGCAGGCTGGTGTTGCCGGTTCGCAGGAACGAGCCGGTCGTGCTGACCTTGGTAAACCGATAGCCCGCCGCCACCAGCGCGTCGGTCAGCGTCGGCGTGTCCTCGTCCTGGACAATGGCGATTATGAGCTTCACTGATCCCCTCCTTCCGGGGGCGGCGCGTGCGCATCACGCGTCGCTCCATGGAGGCATCGCCGTGCCACCAGGGCGGCCCCATCATAGCCGAAGAGTGGGCAGATGCCTCTGGTCCATCACGTCTTGGCAACGAACGGCGCCTCGGGTTCGAGGGCGTGCCGCGCGACGACGGCCTGGAATTGCTCGTGAATGCGCCCGTTCGAGGCCAGAATCTGCCGTCCGTCGGAGCGAAAGGGATCGCCCGCGAGCCGCGTCACGACGCCGCCCGCCTCGGTGACGATGACCGCGCCGGCGGAGACGTCCCACGCGGAGATGTCGTACTCCCAATAGCCGTCGAGCCGGCCTGCGGCGACGTAGCAGAGGTGGAGCGCCGCCGCGCCCATCTGCCGGATCGACTGCACGCGCTGCATCAGGTCGAACCAGGTCGCCGCCTGCCAGGCGCGCCGCTCGAGCTCGTAGGAGAACCCGGTCGAGAGGAGCGAGCCGATGAGCGCCGGAGTTTGCGAGACACGGATCGCCCTCCCGTTGAGCGTCGCCCCGCCGCCGCGCGCTGCGGCGAAGAGCTCGTCGCGCATCGGGTCGTAGACCACGCCGACCGCCGGCCCCTCGCCATCCTCCAGCCCGAGCGACACCGCGAAGTTGGGCAGCCCGTGCGCAAAGTTTGTGGTGCCGTCGAGCGGATCGATATACCAGCGCCAGTGCGCCCCCTCCGCCTGGCCCCGGCTCCCCTCTTCGCCGACCAGGTCGTGATCGGGGAAGGCGTGCCGGATCCGCTCGGCGATCAGGGTCTCCGACTCCCGGTCGGCCTCGGTGACCATGTCGAGGATTCCCTTGTAGCGGATGTCGTGAGGCTGCCCGAAGCGCGCGCGCAGAATCGCGCCCGCCTCCCGCGCGATGGCCTCCGCCTGGCGCACATACTCCTGCAGGGTGGGTTCTGCCATCCCGATTCGAGCCTTTCCGGTCGGTTACGCGAGTTTCAACCCGAGTCGCGGGACGATGTCGGCTTCCCAACCCGAGAGGTCGCCCCGGCGAATGATCCAGGCGGCGGCCCCCGCGACCATGGCCGCATTGTCGGTGCAGTAGCGGAGCGCCGGGAAGACGACGTTGGCATCGGGCCGATAGCGCGCGGCGACCTCGCTCAGGAGGCGCTGCCGCAGGGCCGTGTTGGCCGCTACGCCGCCAGCGAGGGCGACGGTGCCCACGTCGAACTCGCGCGCTGCCTCGGCCGTCTTGACGGCGAGCGGCTCGATGACCGCCTCCTGGAACGCGGCCGCCAGGTCGGCAATCGGGGCGTCCGGCGCGTAGATTGGCGACCGGTGCTCCCGGAACGGGCCGGAGGGGCTCGTCGCCCCCGGCGTCGCTGGCTCCTCCGGAGCCGCGACCCGGAGCGGCTCGGTGAGGCGCAGCAGGGCGGTCTTGAGGCCGGAGAAGCTGAAATCATGCGTGCCCGGGAGCCAGGCGCGCGGCAGCGCAAACGCCTCCGCGTTGCCGGCGCGCGCCGCCGCCTCGATCGCCGGGCCGCCGGGGAAGCCGAGGCCGAGCAACCGCGCCCCCTTGTCGAATGCCTCGCCCGCAGCGTCGTCGAGCGTCCGGCCGAGATGCACGAAGTCGCCATGCCGGCGCATCAGGATCAACTCGGTGTGGCCGCCGGAGACGAGGAGGCAGAGGACAGGGAAGACCGGCTCCTCGTGGGGCTCGCCGTCGGGCGCCAGCCAATTCGCGTAAATGTGCGCCTCGAGGTGGTTGACCGCGACGAGCGGACGGTCGAGCGCGTAGGCCATCGCCTTGGCGGCGTTCATGCCGACGACGAGCGCGCCCGCGAGACCGGGGCCCTGCGTCACGGCGATCGCGTCGAGGTCGGAGCGGTCGACGTCGGCCTCCTGCAGCGCCTGCTCGACCACCGGCACGATGGCGGTCACATGCCGGCGCGCCGCCAACTCGGGGACGACGCCGCCGTGGGCGCGATGGATGTCGAATTGCGACGAGACGACCGACGAGAGGACGCGCCGCCCATCGGCAACCACCGCGGCCGATGTCTCGTCACACGAGGTTTCGATGCCAAGGACGATCACGTGAGCCATCCGGGAGTGGCGGCAACGGGAGCGCGCATCACGCCGGCCCCGCTCCGTTGACGGCGTCTTTCAGGGGCGACCGTTCACTCCGCGCGACCCGGCCGCCCAGGCGCTTCGCCAGTGCGGCTCGCCGGCGCTCAATGTCGGCCCGAAAGGCGGCATCATGCAGGGCCGGCGACCACATGATCAGCGCGTCTTCGTTGTTGTCGCTGTAGTAGCGCTTGCGCGTGCCGTGCACGGTGAAGTGGTACTTCCGGTAGAGAGCCTGGGCCGATGCATTGGAAACGCGGACCTCGAGCGTGAGCCAGTTGGCGCCCCGGGCAATCGCCTCGTCGATCATGGCCAGGAAGAGGAGCTCTCCGAGCCCATGGCCTCGATACTCCGGGGCCACGCCGATGGTAGTGACGTGCGCCTCGTCGAACGCGAGCCACATCCCGGCGAACCCGATGATTCGGCTCTGGTCCGCGCCATTCGTCCCCTGCCGTCGCCCGAGCCCGATCGGCAGGAGCGATCGTCGCGGCAGCGCGCGCGTCGATGCTTGGGCTGAAGCGTCGCTCACCTTGCCCGCGACGTCCAAGTCGAGCGAGGGGATCACCTCCCGCAGTACGACGTAAGTGTTCTGGGCGGGGTTCTGCAGTTCGCGGCGATAGGCAGAGGCGGGCCAGGGATTCGGGAAGCAGCGGCGCTCGACCCGGCCGACCTCGGGAACGTCATCCTGGACCATGGCGTCGAGCCGATAGATCGGCTCGCCGGCGGCCGCGTCCGCGCGATCATCCGACTGGCGCCGCAAGGTCGTCATGAGCCAGACGGTAGCACCATGCTTCGTTCGGCCGCAAATCGCGGATTACGCCGCGATTCAACGGGAAAGATAGAGCGGCTCGATCGCGGCCGCATCGCCAGACTCCCCGGCTTTCCAGCCGTGCCATGCCAGCTCCGCGAGTGCAGCTGGCTGGCGCATGCGCAGCGGGCGCGGGGGAAGCAGGACATTGCCCGCGTCGGCGAGCAGCGCGGCCTGATCGTCGGCGAGCTCGCCGGCCACGATGAGCGCACCCGCCGTTTCGAGCTCGCTGGCCAGGTCGACGACCGAGCTGTTGTGCGCCGCCCGCCGCAGGACGAGTCCGCTCGTCGTCGGATCGTAAATCGCGGAGACGAGCCGCCCGCGGCCTGCGGGAACCGTGGCGACGATCGCGCGGTCGCCAGAGGCAAAGGGGAGCGCGGTTGCCTTTAGCGTCGAGACGCCGACCAGGGGCACGCTCGTGGCGAGGTGGAACCCCTTGGCGACGCCGAATCCAGCGCGCAGGCCGGTAAAGGCACCCGGGCCGATGGCGACGCCGACGGCGGCAAGATCCCCGATCCTGACGGCCGCGGCCTCGAGGAGATGGTGGATCTCGGCGAGGAGGGTAGTCGTGTGCGAGCGCTCGGCCGGCCATGACCGCGTGGCGAGCGCGGCGCCGTCGTAGAGCGCGAGATTGCCCTGCGCGCTCGAGGTGTCGATGCAGAGCACGGGCCGCTCGAGGTCCGGGTTGAAGACGGCGGCGCTCATCGCCAGGCCGCCGTCTTGGGGTTCCGCTCACCCCGCCACATGATGTCGGTCCTCCCCGCGCGGCGGGATCGATCTGAAGCTCGCCATCCGCTCGCGCAAGCCGTCGCCCCGGTTGCCCCACGATCCATCGGCGGGAACTGGCGTGAGCGCGATGCGCCGCTGATCCGGACCCGCCGACGTGATTTCGACCAGGAGATAGCGATCCGGAAGCTCCGCCAGGGCTCGCTCGGGCCATTCGATCAGGGTGACGCCGTCGACCGGCGACACGAGGTCGGCAAAGCCGATCGATTCGAGGTCGGCCGCGTCGCGCAGCCGGTAGAGGTCGAGGTGATAGAGCCGCGCAATCGGCGAGAGGAGCCCGGCGTCGTACTCGTTGACGAGGGCGAACGAGGGGCTGGCGACGACCGCATCGACGCCGAGGGCCTGCGCGATCCCCTTGGCGAGGACGGTCTTCCCCGCGCCGAGATCGCCGTGGAGCAGGACGACATCCCCCTCACGCAGCCAGCGCGCGAGCGCCGCACCGAGGACCGCGGTCTCCCCCGGGCTCCCGGTCGTAACCTCGATCGATTCACAACTCACTGCTTCTCGTTCCCCGCGGGCGTTGGCGTCTCCTCTGCATGCCCGCGATTGTCGCACGCGGCACCCTCAGATGGGAAAACGCGCTTGCGGCGCGGATGTTTGGAGCCGCATCGCTGTTTTGTGTCATCCTGAGCTTGCGAAGGATCTCGGCTCCCCCGAACCATGTTTCCCCAGAGCCGGGATATTTCCTTCGTCAGCATGACACGGCTCTTTTGGAAGCGACGCGTTCCAATGCGCCGCGACGAGCCGGCGCCGGAGGATGAGGAACGATGCCGGAGCGGCGGCAGCCGGTGCAGATGCTCGCGGTCCTCTTCTCGGCCGCGATCGTGGCCGCGCCCTTCATCGCGTTCCTGGTGCGGCCGGCGGCCGGGCTCTTCGTGATGATCCTCGCCCTCGGCGCGATCAGCTTCCTGCTGCGCGAAGCGCTACGGGCGACGACGCCGGAGGCGCATCGCGTTCTGCGGTTCGCGCTCGCCGCCAATCTCTCGCTGGCCGTCGCCTGCGGCGTGGCGCTCCTCTGGCTTCTGTTCGCTTCCTAGACCGAGGGCGGCCGGGAAGTTCGGCCCGAGCGCGGGTTTCGCTTCGACGCGGGACGCGAGGAGGTCTCCTGGGTCGCCGCGTCGCTCCCGCCATCGCCTGAGCGCGTCGCGCGGCCGCACGACGCGCGTTCTTTCGGCCGCTCGGGCACGGCGAGAACCTCGTCTTCGCCCGCGTCGTCGCCAGCGGTCTTGCGCTCTCGCTTCGCTTTCGTACGCGCTCGCGGCGGAGGCTCCGGCGGGCGCTCTGCCTTCGCCGCCTCGAGCTCGGCACGCGCGATCTCCGGAAGCTCGATCGGCGCGAAGCCGAGGGCCAGCGAGTGCTCGACGATATCGCGCTTCAGCAGCCGCTCCGCCTGCCGCAGGCGCGGGCCGAGCGGGTGGTTCGGCTTGACGTGGGCGAGCATCTCCGAGACCTGGCGCATCAGGTCGATCGTCTTGTTGAAGGTCATCACGAGGTCACCCTCGGAGAGCTCGATGTGGTCACCAATCTCCGCCATGGTCGCGCCGCGACACCAGGCGCGCGCCGCACCGTAGAAGTTCGGGTTGTGGCCCTCGGAGATGGCCAGGCCCTCGCCCCGCTCCTCGCTCAGCACGGCATGCTCGACATCCTCGATCCGGCGCCGCGCCAGAACGAGCCGGTCGGGGAGGATGAAGCGGTTGCCGTAGCGGAACTCGCGGTCGAACGAGAACCAGGAGAACGCCTCGGCCAGATCCTCCGGCGGGAGATTGTCGAGAATCCCGCGGTCGATCAGCTCGCAGAGGATCAGCCCGTCGTTGTCGAAGACCTCGGCCAGCATGTCGGCCTTCTCGGACGGGTAGCCGCGGTGCAGATAGCCGAAGCGATGCAGCACGTTGCGGATGCCGCGAATGACGTTGCGCAGCCGCTCTTCCTCGAGGTCGATCTCGCGGCCAAGCGCCTCCTCGATGCCGCGCCGCTCCTTGTCGAGACGGTCGACCTGCGCCAGGTAGTCGCGGTGCTCGTTGCGACGCGGGCACTCGTGGCAGGGGTGCTCCTTTCGCTCCTGCCAGAGGGCGCGCGACTGCGCCGCGGCCTCGGCCAGGTCGTCGCCGAGGGAGGCGATGCGCGCGGAGGCGCGCTCCTCTTCCAGGCGGCGATGCTCGGCAGCCAGGGCGTCGAGGTCCGGCAGATCGAGGGCGTCGACCGCCGACCAGATGGCGTCCAGATGCTCCTCGTCGAGCAACTCGTCCGCCGAGGCGATGGTGTCGAGCGGATCGCGCAGGACGTCAGGAAGGACGACCCGCTTGTCGGTCAGGTAGTCAAGTTGGCGATACTCGGCGATCAGCCGGATCGCCCCGTCCCGGAAGAGGAAGCGCCCGACGCCCCCCTGCGCGCCCTTGCCGAGGAAGATGGCCCAGCCCAGGTCGGCCGCGTGGGCGACCATCCCCGGCTCGGCTGAGCGGAAGGCGCGGCGGAGCGCCTGGCGACCGGGCACCGCCCACGGCGTCGAGGTGGTGACCTCACGGCGAATGGTCGTCTGCTCGCTCTCCAACCGCCGCTCCTTGCTCTGAGCGGCGGTCAGCGAGCGGTTGACCCGCCGGTAGTCCTCGAGCAGCTCCTCGCCCCCCTCGAGCCCGATCAGGCAGCCCTGGGGAATCTGGTTGATCATCTCCCCGATGGCGAGGATCTGGTCCTCCAGCTCGCGGATGCGCTGGCTGCTCTGGAACTGGGCCAGGCTCTGCTGCAGCAGGGAGCGGACGCGTTCGCCCTGCGGCGGATCCCAGAGATTGAGGACGGTGTTGTAGCGAATGGCGAAGGCCGACTGCACCGGCAGCAGATCGCCGGTCGCGATGTCGAGCGTTTCGCGGAAGGTGAACCAGGGGGAGTAGGGGACGACGACGTGTCCCAGGGCGTCCATGCCGCGACGTCCAGCGCGGCCGGCCATCTGCTGGAACTCGTTCGGGGTCAGCATGCGCCGGCGGCGACCGTCCCACTTGCTCATGCGGCCGACGACGACGGTGCGCGCGGGCATGTTGACGCCGAGCGCGAGGGTGTCGGTGGCGAAGACGACCTCCATCAGGCCGCGCGCGAAGAGGACCTCGACGAGCTGCTTCAGGATCGGGAGGAGGCCCGCGTGGTGGAACCCGATCCCCTTGCGCGCCAGGGCCGTGATCGTCTGCACCTGCTCCAGCTCGCGGTCTTCCGGGCGCATGCCGGCGAGGATCGCATCGATCGTCTGCTCGATGAGGTCGACCTGGCGCGGCGTGACCAGATTCGGGCGCATCACCGCCAGGCGCTCGGCGTAGGCCTGGCAGTCGTTGCGGCTGAAGAGGAAGTAGATGGCCGGCAGGAGATCGCGGGCCGCGAGGGCATCGACGATCTCGCGCGGCTGCGGCTCGTCCATCTCCGGCGTGCTCCGCTCGGCACGGCGCCGGGCGAAGCCGCCCCGGGCTGCCTGCCGGCGGAGCTCCCCTCCCGTGTGCGGAAAGTCGCGGACGAGCTCGCCGGTGTGGTCGACGACCAGGTTCAGCTTGCCGTCGTTGAAGTAGTGCAGGGCGAGGGGGACGGCCCGCTCGGTGTGCGTGATCAGCCGGATCGGGCGGTGGGTGCGGCTGATCCAGGCCGCGATCTCATCCGCGTTGTTGATTGTCGCCGAGAGGCAGATGAGCTGCACGTGATCGGGGCAGAGGATGATCGACTCTTCCCACGTCGTGCCTCGCTCCGGATCGGCCAGGTAGTGGATCTCGTCGAAGATAACAGTGTCGACATCGTCGAGGTCCCACGGCGTCTGCAGCAGCATGTTGCGCAGGACCTCGGTCGTCATCACGATAGCGCGCGCGTCGCGGTTCTCGGAGACGTCGCCGGTGAGAAGGCCGACCTCGTCGCCGTAGATGGCGCGCAGGTCGCGGTACTTCTGGTTCGAGAGTGCCTTGATCGGTGTGGTGTAGATAACGCGGCCGGTCCGCTTGAAGACATCCCAGACGCCAAATTCCGCCACGACCGTTTTTCCGGTGCCTGTGGGCGCCGCCACCATGACCGAGTCGCCGGCGAGGAGCGTGCGGATCGCCTCGATCTGGAAGGGATCGAGGGAGAAGGGGTAGAAGGCTTCGAATTGGGCAATCTCGTCCGCGAACGCCCCCGGCGCGAGATCGAGCGGGTGGAGGTGTGTCGCTTCCAGGTCGCTGGCCGTTCGCGGACGGGCTGTAGAGGTCAGGTCGGCGCTCCAGATCATCGACGAAGAACAAACGGGAAGATCGCCCGTCTCACCGGGAAATGCTACCAGTCTCCGCCGGTCGGCTCGGCGGTTCGCCCGCCGGGACCGCGCCGCCGATCGCGGAGGGCGCGGAATCCGCCCCGCGTCTTGTCGAACGCCGGCGGACATGAAAGAGTCTGTCTGCACGCCATGGGAGGCGAGCGCCGAATCGGGAGCCATGGGAGGGGACGGCGGCCTAATGGGCGATGAACGGCGGGTGCGCGATATCGGGGAGTTCGGGCTGATCGCGCTCCTCGGCGAGGCGCTGCCTGCGGACGTGCGCTCCGGCGAGAGCCTGGACCTCGGCATCGGGGACGACGCGGCGGTCTGGACGCCGACGCCGGGTGAGCGGGTGGTCATTACCACCGACAGCCTGGTCGAGGAGATCCACTTCCGGCATGACTGGACCGATTGGGAGAGCCTCGGCGAGAAGATGCTCGCCGTCAACATCTCCGACCTGGCGGCGATGGGCGCGGCGCCGAAGGTCGCGGTGATCACTCTCGGATTGCGAGGCGACGAGCGGATTGACGATCTCCTGGCGCTCTATCGCGGGCTCGGTGGCGTGGCGCGGCGCTACGGGATGGCGATTGCCGGCGGCGACATCGTCCGCTCGCCCGCGGCGCTGGCCTTGCACATCACCGCCCTCGGGGAGTCACGCGGCGGCCGGGTGCTGACGCGCGCGGGGGCGCGCGCCGGCGACATCATCGGCGTCACCGGAACCCTGGGGGCATCGGCCGCCGGCATGCGCCTGCTGGCGCTGGCCTCGGACGATCCGCGCCGACGGGCGGCCACGGCCGACCTCCTGATCGCGGCCCATCTCCGCCCGGAGCCGAGAGTGGCGGCGGGCGCCATCCTACTGAAGGAGGGAGCGCGCGCGGCCATGGACCTGAGCGACGGGCTGATGGGCGATCTGCCGAAGATGCTGGCGGCGAGTGGCGTCTCGGCGACGCTCGATGCGCGCCGGCTGCCGGTCGCGGCGGCGGTCCGTGCGCTCTTCCCGGACGCGTGGCTCGAGCTCGCGCTGCGCGGCGGCGAAGATTACGAGTTGCTCTTCACGGCACCACCTGACGCCTGGCCGGGAATTGTCGAGGCGATGGCCGGCATTGGCGTCGAGGCGACCGCGATCGGCGAGATCGTGCCGGACGCGGGCCGGTCCACGACAGTCGAGATGATCGAGCCCGACGGGAGCCGCCACGAGCTCCCGGTCGGCGCCTTCGACCACTTCGCGCCCTGATCAACGCGCTGGTCGTTGGCGCGCCCGCCTCTGCCGTGTTGCCCTGGTCCGATGACGACTTATACGGAATCCGGGTCAAGCCTGCCGCCTGACCCTGCCCACCCCTCACCCCCACCCCCTCTCCGCGCCCAGAGGGCACCCGGGTGGGAGCGGGGAGCTGGTTCGTTACAGCGGCGTGCGCAAGACGTGTCATGCTGAGGCACGAAGCATCTCGGCACAGGGGAGACGGGGTTGCCGGGAGTCGAGATCCTGCGCTGCGCTCAGGATGACACCATTTCCGCACGGCGCTGTAGTTGCCGTGATAACCGTCGGGTCTTTCCACGGATGTCGTAGAAAGCGTTCGGATAGTTCACGCCATCTCGACGTCACCCCTCCCCTCGCCCATCGCAGTGGGTCGGGCACCCCTTGGGTGGCGGTTGGGGGTGAGGGCCGGCGGTGGCCAGATGACGGTCATGACCCGGATTCCGTATTACGGCCGCGCAACGGCCTCGGTCAGCGCCATCGCCTCCGCCAGAGTGTCGAAGAGGTCGGTGTTCTCGATCGAGCCGGTGAGGCGCTCCGCGCCGGGGCCGCTCGCAGTGATGGGGACCGGCGCCGAGGTGTGCCCGGTCGTCGCCCAGCCGACGACGAAGCCGTA
This sequence comes from Thermomicrobiales bacterium, assembly GCA_020853615.1. Taxonomy (GTDB): domain Bacteria; phylum Chloroflexota; class Chloroflexia; order Thermomicrobiales; family UBA6265; genus JACCXM01. Next base: position 3,636 of record JADYYO010000033.1, on the reverse strand, counting down.
GTCGGAGTCAGCGACCGGGAAGGGCCCGTCTTCGCCGGCGAGGAGGGTGTCGAGGAGCCCGCCGCCCGGCTCGTATGGGTAGGGCTGGTCGAGCGAGCCGGCCACCGCCAGCCCGCCACACTCGTGATCGGCGGTGACGACGATCAGGGTATCGGGCGACTGCCGGGCGAATTCGAGCGCCACCTGCACCGCCCGGTCGAGCTCGAGAACGCCTTTGAGCATTAGCGGAGCGTTGTTCCGGTGCGCCATGCGATCGATGGCCGACTCCTCGACCATCAGGAAGAAGCCCTCGGGATTGGCCGAGAGGGTCTTGATGGCCGCGTCGGTCATGTCGGCGAGGGAGACGGGCGGATTGTAGACCGCGCCAAGCCCCTCCTCCGCCTGCACGAAGAACTCCTGCCCCGCGAAGAGCCCGAGGAGCGGCCGCGCGCCGCACGCGTGGCGCGCGAGGTAGTCGCGCAGCTCCGCTTCGCTCGCGACGAACTCGTAGCCGAGCGCCCTGGCCCGGGCCACCAGATCGCCTTCCTTCCCGGCGCCGACCCATGGCGCATCCCAACAGAGTTGCGGAGGGAGGGGTTGGCCGTCCGGGTACCAGTGAACCGCTCCACCGCCGAGGATGACGTCGACCCTCGCGCGCTCGATGTACTGCCGGGCAATTTCGCTCTGCGCCGCCCGCATCGGGACGTGCGCGGCGAAGGCGGCCGGGGTGGCGTCGGTGATCTGGCAGGTGCTGATCAGGCCGGTCGAGCGCCCGGATGCTTTCGCCAGCTCCAGGATCGTGGCCCGCTCCTGCCCCATTGGGTCGATGGCGACGCAGCCGTTGCAGGTCTTGACGCCGGTGGCGATGGCGGTTGCGGCGGCGGCCGAATCGGTCACGAACGACGAGGGGTCGACGCACATGGTGCCCATCTGCCCCGAGTAGGGGAGCCGGTCCATGGCCAACCGGCCCTCGCGGCCAGCGGCAAAGAGCTGGCCAGCGAAGCGGTGCGCCTGGCCCATGCCGTCGCCGATCAGCAGGATGAGATTTCGCGCGCGTGACGAATGATGATTCGAAGTGAGGATCGAAGAATTCACACAGGCCTCAATTGCAGTGGTGTCAACCAGAAGCGACGCTGGCCACCTCTTCGCAAGGACGGGGCCGGCGTCACGGGGTCGCCGATATCCTCTTCAGTATCGGTCGCGTGCTCGAACCTGTCGAGGAATTGATGCGGATCGCGCGCCATCCGCACACCAGCCGCGCGCCACGCTCAGGGACGAGGGGAGCCTGATCGCGAGGACCAGCCGATCGTGAGGCGTTCGCCAAAGCCGGTGCTACCATGCATGCCATGATCGCGCGCTGGCTACGGCGGCGCCTCGGCGTTCGCGTGCCGGATGTGGAGGCGAACCTGAGTAACGAGGATCGGAAGCGCGGGAGCCTCGTGCGCAAGGGCCGGCTCGTCGCGCTGCGCACGCATGTGACGGCGAATCGGGAAGCCTTCCAGCGCTGGTACGCGGATCCGGAAATCGCCGCGCTTCTGCGGCACGATCTCGAGCCGTTGAACGAGGTCCAGTCGCGCGGCTATTTCGATTCGTTCATCCTGCCGGCGTCGGCGCGCGGCGTCTGCTTTGCCATCCACGAGCGGAAGACGCACCGCCTCATCGGCACCACGGCCCTGACCGACCGCATCCAGACGAAAGATGGCCCCTCGGCCCTCTTTCGCATCGTGATTGGCGAAAAGGATCTCTGGGGGCGCGGGTATGGCACAGAGGCGACGAGCCTCGTCATGGAGGAAGGCTTCGACGCCCTCGGATTGAGCGAGATCCGGCTCGAGGTCTTCGCCTACAACGCGCGGGCGATCGCGGCCTATCGCCGCGTCGGCTTCGTCGTCACGGGCGAGCATGTCGAATGGGTGCCCCGGCGCAAGACCGAGTTGCGCGTCGTCGAGATGCGCCTGACGCGCGAGGCGTTCGAGGCGCAAAAGGCGCGCGACGCCGCGGATGCGGGCTCGCGCAAGAAGGCCCGCGCGCCGAAAACGCCGGGTGAAGAGCGTGATGCGCTCCGCACGGAACGGAAGGCGCAGCGGCGCGCGGCCAGAGCGCAGCTCGACGCGGAGATCGAAGCGGTGGCCGGGGACGCGGCGGCGACGGATTGACAGAGTCGGGGGACACCCGTACCATCGGGTGAGGCCACGGCCGATCGCGGAACCACGGCGGGCAGTGTCTGGGAAACGCTGTTCGGCGGCGCGATCCGGGGAAAAGGAACGCAATCAGGGGAGGGGGCTGGACGCGTGACCGAGAACGAGCGGCGGGCGGCAGATTCGCTGCGCGCTTCGGATCTGGTTCTGCGAGGGATTGGGGCCGTCGGGCTTATTGCAGTGGCGCTCGTGCTGCTTTTGGTGATCAACCCGGCGTAGTCCATATGGTCCGCGGTTAACACGCCGCGTGGCAAAGTCGAGAAGAAGGGCGGCCCGGCGACGCACTCGCCGGGCCTGCTTTTTTTCTCGCACCGAGGAGATGCTGATGCTGATGCGGTGCCCTGCTTCCTGCTCTGCCCGTGGAATCGCCCTCACTCTGCCGCTGGTCGCCATGCTCCTGCTGGGCGCCCTGCCTGTCGTGGAGAGCCGGGCGCAGTCGTCATCCGCAAGCGACGCCGCGCGCATGCACATCGTCCATGGCATCGCCGATGCCGGCCCCCTCGATATCTATCTGGACGGTGTGCTGGCGTTGATCGGCATCGTCTATGGCGAGACGAGCGCGGGCCTGAATCTCGCCGGGGGCAAGCACGTCTTCGCGGTCGTGCCGACCGGTGCGGCGCCCGACGCGGCGATCGTCGCCGGCTCCGTGACCGTGACGGCGGGCGCCGGCTATTACACCCCGCTCCTCGGCTCGGCGGAGAACACCAGCGTCGGGCTCTTTCGCATCGACGAGCAGCCGCTGCCGCAAGGGCGGTCGCGATTTCGCGTGATCAATGGCATCGTCGATTCCGGCAGCGTTACGCCCGTCTTTTCGGGAGGCGACGCCTTGTCGGAGCCGCTCGCGTTCGGCGATGTCTCCTCCTACGCCGCGGTTGATGCGGGGACATACGACCTCGACATCCTCGACGAGGCCTCCGGCGACTCGCTGATCGCCCTGCCACAAACGCCATTCGCCGAGGGCGCGGCGACCGACATCATCGTCGTCGGCCAGATCGCCGACGGGTCGGTGCGCGCGCTGGTCGAATCCTCACCCGTCGAGGTCGAGCAGGCGACGGGATTGACCGCGCAGATCGTCGCCGGGACGTGCGATGCGCTGCAGGCGACGGTCCTCGAGCTGGGGGTGGTGCGGCCGGGGCAGGGCGATGCGGTCGGCAGCGGGAATGGGGGTCAGGTTGCTCAAGGGTACATGCTGGCGTCCGCCGCGTTCTCAACGCTCGTCGCCTCGCCGCACGCGCTCGTCGTGTCGGATGGTCTCGTGAACCGTGAGAGCATCGTCGCCTGCGGCGAGATCGCCGGAACGCTGAACGACGCTGGCTCGCTGGCCATTGCACTGCAGAGTGCTGCCACCGGCGCGGCCGATGGCATCGCGGTCTTCGCGCCGGGCGTCGCGGATCCCGAGACGACGGGCGTCTCGGTCTTCCTGACGACGGGCGGGGAGAACGTGGCGCCAGCGGCCACCCCG
>JADYYO010000032.1 GCA_020853615.1 Thermomicrobiales bacterium | reverse complement strand
GCACCTTCTCGCATCGGGTCGATCCGGCGTTCATCGCCGGTGTCGTGCGCGACTGCGTCACCCTCTTCGGCTCGGAGCGCTGCATGTTCGGCAGCAACTTCCCGGTCGAGAAGATCTGGACCGACTTTGCTACCCTCTGGCAGGCCTACGACGCCGCCCTCGCGGAGTACCCGGCGCGCGACCGGGACAACATCCTGCGCGACACGGCGACGCGGGTCTATCGGCTTTGAGGCGTTGCCGGGATGTTCTGCGCCGGTAGGGGTATGTCCGTGGCCGAAGGTTGCCAAGTTTGCCAAGATTACGGGACCGGGGAGCGGCTCCTGGCGCGCGTCCTTTGCCTCCCGACGGCCTTTACCAACGTGGAATGCATCTGGCCGCGAGACCGCTCGTCGTTCAGATAGCCGATCGGGCGACTGGTCGAAGACATCGAGTGTCAGCGGCCACTTCTCCCCGCTCCGACGCGCTCTTCCGCCCACTGCACGACCGTCTCGGCAATCACCACCGCCCGCTGATGTTCCCTCACCGTCACCGGCTCGGCGATCCCGGGGTAGCGGGTGCTGACCGCAAAGCGAGTCAGACGCGCCGCCTCTGCAAGCCCCGGCGGAATCACTTCCCCGGTCTGTCCCAGGATGGTCAACAACCCTGCCAGGTCGTGGATCGGCGGAAAGGCGACGCCACGCGCGAGCAGAACGGCCTTGATCGCCTTCTCCGCCGCCTGCTGGGCGTCGAAGCAGCAGTCCTCCAGGTAGACGCCGGGCAGCGTCGCCCGCGCTCGCACCAGATTGCCGTGGGCGCGGTTGGGCCACTCCTGGGGATCGTCCGGCGGCCGCCGCTCAGGCGGCATAGACGACCCGGCCCTCCCGCAGCGCCGGCGCGATCACCAGCCCCGGCGCATCCTGGTAGCGGTCGACATCCTCCGAGGTGACCACCACCACGTCGACCGCGCGACCGATACCGACGAGCCTCAGGTAGATCTCCTCGGTCATACGCCCACGGTGGTAGCGGCCGGGCTTGATGACGAGCAGATCGAGGTCGCTCTCCGGTCCTGCCTCGGCGCGGGCGGCGGAGCCAAAGAGGATGATCCGCTCCGGCGCGGCGACCTCGACGATGCGCCGGACGATCTCGGCAAGGACGTCTTCCGGGCGGTCCTGAGCCAGTTGCTTGTCGATGGCGGCCTCCTGGACTGGGAGTTTGTTGCTCGAATCGCAAATTGCGGGATGGCAAGTCGTTTGCGACATTGTCTCCATCACGATAGCCCAGCATGGCTCGCCTTGCGTCGCGTCACGAGGACTTTTCAGAATCGGTGGCAGTTCACGTGACGTCCGCCGCGATCTTCCAATCTCGCCTTGCGACCTCTACCTGGCCACCGCCGTCGGTATCAGCTCGATTACCGGGCCGAAGCGGGCCAGATCCTCGAGCGGGTGGTGGCAGCGGATGAGGTGGCCGTCACCGGCGTCGCGGATGGGTGGCGCTTCCTGCTCGCAGATCGCGCCGATCTTGCGCGGGCAGCGGGTCTGGAAGGGGCAGCCGGCCGGGATGCTCCCGGCGCCGGGCACCGGGCCCTGCAGCCGGATCCGCTCCTGGGGGATCGTCGGGTCGGGGAGCGGCACCGCCGAGACGAGCGCCTCGGTGTAGGGGTGGAACGGGGGCGCGAAGATGCGCTTCGTCGTTCCCGTCTCCATGATCTGGCCGAGGTACATGACGGCGACGCGGTCGGCCAGATAGCGGACGACGCTCAGGTCGTGCGAGATGAAGACGTACGAATAGTCGCGCTGCTCCTGCAGCTCGCGCAGCAGGTTGAGCACGGTCGCCTGGATGGAGACGTCGAGGGCCGAGACCGGCTCGTCGCAGACGATGACGGAGGGGTCGGCCGCCAGCGCCCGGGCGATGCCGACGCGCTGCTTCTGCCCGCCCGAGAGCTGGGCGGGGTAGCGGTCGAGGTAGGAGTCGTCCATGTTGACGCTCTCGAGGATGCGCTCGACTCGCTCGCGCAGCTCCCGCGCATCGCGCAACCCCTGGAAGAGGCGCAGTGGCCGGCCGACGATCTCACCGACCGTCTGCGCCGGGTTGAGCGCGGTGTCCGGGTTCTGGAAGACGATCTGAATCTGCCGGCGCAGATCGCGCGGGCGGTCGCCGGTGCGGGCGGGAAGCGGCGCGCCCGACAGGCGCATCTCTCCCTCATCGGGCTCTTGCAGGCCGACGACGCAACTGGAGAGGGTCGACTTGCCGCAGCCCGACTCGCCGACGACGGCCAGCGTCTCACCCGGGCCGAGCTCGAGCGAGACGCCATCGACGGCCTTGACCACCCGATTCGCGCGGCCCGAGAAGATGCCCTTGCGCTCGACATAGTATTTGCGCAGGTTGTCGATCTCGAGCACTGGCGTTTCCGAGACCGGCGCGCCGTCAGCGGCCGCGATATCGCCCTCGACGCCGCCCGCCGGAAGGCGAACCTCGCGCCAGAAGTAGCAGCGGCTCTGCCGTTGCTCGCCCGCTGGCAGGAGGGGGGGCATCTCGTGCAGGCAGAGGTCGCGCGCGTACTGGCAGCGCGGGGCGAAGGTGCAGCCCGACGGGAAACTCCCGGCACGGGGCAGATGGCCGGGGATCGGCCGCAACGGCTGCCCCTCCCGGCCGAGGTTCGGCACGGCCCCGAGCAGGCCGGCGGTGTAGGGGTGGCGCGGTTTGGCGAAGAGGTTGCGGACGGGCGCCTCCTCGGTGATCTGCCCGGCGTACATGACGGCGACGCGGTCGCAGACGCGGGCGATCACCCCCAGGTTGTGGCTGACGTAGATGATCGCCGTGTTGCTCGTCGCCTTCAGCTCCGCGACGAGATCGAGGATCGTCGCCTCGGTGGTGACGTCGAGACCGGTGGTCGGCTCGTCGAGGATGAGGAGGGACGGGCTGCAGGCGAGCCCCATGGCGATGACGACGCGCTGTTGCTGGCCGCCGGAGAGCTGATGGGCGTAGCGGTCGACGATTGTCTCCGCATCGGGGAGGTGCACCTGATCGAGGAGCTGAATCGCGCGTCGCTTCGCTTCCGCGGGGCGCAGATGCTCGTGAATCCGGAGGATCTCGGCGATCTGCTCGCCGATGCGCATGGAGGGGTTCAGCGACGCCATCGGGTTCTGGTAGACCATGGCGACGTCTCGGCCGCGAAGGCGCTGCAGCTCCGCCGGGGACATCGCGAAGATGTTGCGGCCTCGGTAGAGGACCTGACCGCCGGTGATGCGGCCGCCGGCGGCGACATGGCCGATGGCGGTGAAGGCGAGGGAGGTCTTGCCGCAGCTCGACTCCCCGACCAGCCCCAGCACCTCGCCGGCGTTGACGCCAAGTGAGACGCCGCGCACGGCTTCGACCTGGCCGGCGCCCTGGCCGTAGGTGATGCGCAGATCCCGGATGTCCAACACGCTCTCGGTCATGATGCGTCCTCGATGCGTTCCGTGCTGTCGAGCACCCGCGTCATCCCCTCCGCGAAGAGGTTGGCGGCGATCACCAGGATCGAGATGGCGAGTGCCGGGCCGAGCACCAGCCAGGGCGCGACCTGGATCATGCTCCGGCCCTCGAAGATCATCAGGCCCCAGTCGGGGGTTGGCGGCTGCACGCCGAGTCCGAGGAAGCCGAGCGAGGCGCCGATGAGGATGGCGTAGCCGACGCGGATCGAGCTCTCGACGAGGATGGCCGGCACGGCGTTCGGCAGCAGCTCGCGGGTGACGATGTAGACCGTGCTCTCCCCGCGCGCCCGCGCCGCGTCGACGAAGGGCTGGGTGCGCAGATCGAGGGCGACGCTGCGGATGATGCGGGCGACGCGCGGCACGAAGGTGATCGCCACGCCGATGACGATGTTGCCGATGCTTGGCCCGAGCGTGGTGAGGATCAGCAGCGCGAGGAGGAGGGAGGGGAAGCTCATCATGCCGTCGGCGATGCGCATGATCGCCTCGTCCGCCTTGCCGCCGTAGTAGCCAGCGGTCAGGCCGATCAGCGCGCCGGCGACGACGCCAAGGGCCATGGCGCTGAAGGCGATGACGATGATGCTGCGCGAGCCGGCGAGCACGCGGCTGAAGACGTCCCGGCCGTACTGGTCGGTGCCGAACCAGTAGGTCGCACTCGGCGCCTGCAGCGTGTCCTGGTAGTGGAACTCGAGCGGCGGGTAGGGCGCTATGCTGCTGCCGAACGCGGCGAGCAGGACGTAGGCGAGCAGGATGACGCCGCCGATGGTGGCCGTCGGCGTGGCGAGCAGTCGCCGCCATGTACTCGGGCGCGTCCGTGGCGTGTCATCGAGGTCGCGTCCGAGCGGAACGGGTTGGGCCAGCCGGGCGGGCAAGGCCATCGCGGGCGCGGTGCGCTTCTGACTGGCATCGACAATCATGCGGCCACCTTTCTAGTAGCGGATCCGCGGATTCAACGCGGCGTAGAGGACGTCGGCGCCGAGATTGGCCAGGGCGTAGATCGTGGCGACCAGGAGCGCCACCGCCTGCAGCAGCGGGACATCCCGGTTGGTGACGGCGAAGATCATCAACTGGCCGAGGCCGGGGTAGCCGAAGACGGTTTCGACAACGATGAGGCCGCCGATCATCCAGCCGAGGTTAATGGCGATGATCGTGATCGACGGCAGGAGCGCGTTCGGCAGCACGTGGCGCAGGATGACGCGGCCGCGCGGCATCCCCTTCAGGAAGGCCGTGCGTACGTAGTCGGAGCGCATCACCCGGATGACGCTCGCCCGCGTCATGCGCGTCGTGTGCGCCAAGGTGACGAGGACGAGCGTCGCCGCCGGCAGGATCAGGTACCGGAGGTTCTCCAACGGGTTCTGGCGCGGGTCGATGAGGCTGGAGGCAGGGAGGATCGGCCAGATCGAGGCGAAGAGGATGATCAGGACGCTGCCGATGACGAACTCGGGCACCGAGATGCCGAGCAGCGTCGTCATCGTGATCGCCCGGTCGGCGAGGCGATCCTTGCGCAGCCCGGCGACGATGCCGAGGCCGAGCGCGAGGGGCACCCCGACGATGAAGGCGATGCCGGCGAGGGCGAGCGAGTTGCGCAGCCGCTCCAGCACCAGCGGCCCGACCTCAGTGCGCATGCGCAGCGATTCGCCGAAATCGCCGTGGATGGCCCCTGCGAGCCAGTCGGCGTAGCGTTGCGGCGCGGGGCGGTCGAGGCCGAGCTGGGTGCGCAAAGCGGCCAGCGTCTCGTCGGTCGCCTCGCTGCCGAGGATCATCACCGCGACATCGCCAGGCAGCAGCTCGGTGACGCCGAAGATGACGATCGAGACGATGAAGAGCGTCAGGGCCACGAAGGCGACGCGGCGGGTCAGAAATCTCACCATGGCGTCACCCTCCGGCGGGCGGCGATGGGCGGGCCAATCATGGGAACCTCCTTGTCACAAACGATCTCGCCTGATGCAATGTCGATCGCAGGGACGAGTCGAGATCGGTTAGCGTGCAGGAATGCGTGCGCGGGGCGCCTCAGGCGCTGAGCCAGGCGCGGCGCAGGTCGAGCAGGCGCAGCGGATGGGCGGCAAAGCCCTGCAGCCGCGCGCTGTGGGCGGTGATGTACGAGCGGAAGTAGGGGATGATCGCCGGTCCCTCGTCGGCGAGGAGCTGCTGCGCCTCGGTCAGCAGCGCCAGCCGCTCCGCCGCGTCGCTCGTCGCGCGGGATTTGACGACCAGCTCATCGAACGCTGGGTTGCACCAGTTCCCCTCGGAGGCGCTGGCGTCGCACATGTAGATGAGGGAGAGGATCTGCTCGGCAGTCGGCCGCCCCGACCAGTTCGAGGTGAAGAAGGGGACCTTCTTCCAGATGTCGGCCCAGAAGTTGTCGATCGGGTGGCTCTGGATCTCGACGCGCACCCCCGCCAGCGCGGCGAGGTCCTTGAAGGTCAGGGCCGACTCGAGCATGCCGGGACGGCCCGGGCTGGTGTGCAGCATCAGGTCGAGACCGTCCGGGTAGCCCGCTTCCGCGAGGAGCGCCCGCGCCCCTTCGATGTCCTGCGGCGGCAGCGGGATGTTGCCGTAATTCGGGTCGAATGGCGGCACCGGCTGGTCTGCCGCCGGATCGCCGTGCCCCTGCAGGACGACGGCCATGAAGGCGTTGCGATCGACGCACTTCTTCAGCGCGGTTCGCACCCGAACATCGTCGAACGGCTTCTGCGTGACGTCCATGAAGATCGGCTGGTGCCCCGGCGAGGTGATCTCGGCGACGGTGACGGCGGGCGAGCCCTGCAGGATGGGGAGCGAGGTCGGCTGGAACTCGTTGGCCAGCTCGACGTTGCCGCCCGCCAGCGCGGCGGCCTTGGTCGCCTCCTCCGGGATGGCGACGTATTCGATCTGGTCGAGGAAGGCCTGCCCCTCGAGATCGAAGTAGCCCTCGAAGCGCTTGAGGACCGTGCGCTCGCCCGGGGTATAGAGATCGAGCGTGTACGGCCCGGTGCCGATCGGGTTCCGCGCCAGATCGGCCCTCTTGCCGGCGGGCACGATGCGGGCAAGATAGGCGCTCATCAGCTCCGGGTATTCGCCGAAGGGGGAGTTGAGGTGGAAGACGACCTCGTGCGGACCGGTCGCCTCGGTGTGGTCGAGCATGCCGATCGCGGTGCGGAATGGCGAGGCGAAGGCGGGGTCCTGCATCCGGTCGAAGGTCGCCACGACATCGTCGGCGGTGAAATCGCTCCCGTCATGCCACTTCACCCCCTCGCGCAGGGCGAAGGTCCACCGGTCGAGGGCGTCGTTCGCCTCCCAGGAGAGGGCCAGGTCGGGCTCGAGGGTCATCTCCGGGGTGATCCGGATCAGCCCCGAGTAGAGGTGCTCGCAGGCCCAGATCGCCTCGAAGACGAAGGCGAGATTCGGATCGAAGGTCTCGGCGGAGCCGGGCACGGCGATCCGCACCGAGCCACCTCGTTGCGGCGTCGCCTCCTGGGCGAGCATGGCTGCCCACGTGTCCGGGGCCGTCGCCTGAGCCAGCATCGCCGCGAGCGCGGGCGCGCCAGCGCCGAAGAGCGCCACCTGCCGCAGCAGTTCGCGGCGGCTCCATTGCGTCGACGTGATGCGACTCTCTAGCGAACGAGGGACGGTTGGTCGATGTCGCAAGGCCATTCTTGCCTCCTGTTGCCTTCCCCGTTGAAGGGCAGGGTTGTGCTTTCCCAGGCAAACCCACGGCTCCGCCGAGGCGCGCCATAGGGGATGACCTGGTAAACGCTCGATCGGCGCCAGCGGATGCATGTGGCGATCGTTCGCCGTTCGTGCTGGCTGCCGTCTTTCCCGCGGAGGTCGTCCGAAGCGTGCGCTCCCGGGGACAACCCGCGTGCGATGTCGATGACCCGCGCTTCGGCGGAGATCGGATCGACAGAGGGAAGGCGGCGCTTCCCATGGAAGGATGCTAGCGGCTCGATGCTGCCCGTTGGGAGCACAATCGGATACCGGGGCGAGACCAGTGGTGCTTGACCGTAAAGAAAATATCATGAAATACGAAAAGAATGCAGAATATGATATAGGTCAGTGTGCTACATGCTGAGATGCAAGGGGGTTGACCGCGCTGACAGAGGCGGCGTTCACGACTCGGGAGGGTGAGGAGAGCAGCCTTCCGAGTGGCGCGTCGGCGCGGCCTGCCCTCACCCCCAGCCCCTCTCCCTCCGGTGAGAGAGGGGAGAATGTAGAGAAATGTCGTGTCACTTCCGGATCGCCCTGTGCGGTAGCGATTCGTTGAAGGGAACCATGTCCCCGCTGTCACGGCATATCGGCGTCAGCACACCCTCTCCCTGCGCACAGGGCCGGGGACCCTCTGGGTGGCGCCGGGGTGAGGGTTGGGCGCGGCAATCACGCTCGTCGATTCGGGCACTACCCCGCCGGAGCGATCGTCCCGGCGGCCGAGGTCTGCTGCTCGACTTGCGGGTTGCCGCTGTAGACGATCCGGCTCGCGTCGCCGGCGCTCGCATTGAGGCTCTCGCTGGCGAAGACCGCCGCCTGGGCGGCGCCTTCCGTCGTCACGGTGGCGGCGCGGCTCTGCAGATCGGCGGCGAGGTACTTGCCGGCGCCCTGGATGGTCACCGTCTGCTCGTCGACAGTGCCCCCCAGCTTCACCGTGCCGTTCCCGGTGATGGCGACGCCAAGCCGATTCGCGGTCAGGGTGTCGATGGCGATCGCGCCGGCGTTGTCGACCTGGAGCTGCATCTGGTCGCTTTCGAGACTCTTCGCGACGACGCTGCCCGCGCCGGAGAGCGCGATGCCATCAAGGCTCTTCGCCATCAGGTCATAGGTGATCTTGTCTTTCGTCGTGAAGGAGCGGCTGGGGCGGATCACCAGGGTTCCGTCCTGGACCTCGGTCTCGATCCGCTTCAGCACCTTCGGCTCGGCGTTGATGCGGAGCGACTCGGTGCCGCCCTGGATGATCCGCAGCTCGCCGACGCCCTGCAGCAACACCTGGTGGAAGTTCTTCACGTCGCGCATCTCGCCCTCTCCCGGAACGGGCGTCGGCTGTGGCGTCTGCTCGGGCGTCGGTGGTGCAGCGGGGGCCAGGAGTCCGGCGTACTGCTCGGCGGCATCGCTGTAGTCCCAGCTCTCGACTACCTGCCCGCCGCTGATGCGCACGAACGCCGCGCCCCCGATGCGAAGCCGCTCCTGCGCGCCGGCTGGCAGGTTCAGCGTGCCGCGGAAGGTGAAACGGATCGCCGCCGTGTCGCCGGAGGCGACCACGTCGTCGACGAGGATGACCGCGTTGGGGACGAACGCCCGCAACTCGCCGATCGCGGCGGCGAGCCCCTTCAGATCCGGCGTGAAGGGCTGGCCCGTCTGCAGCGAGGGATGCGGCGTGTGGTTGACGTAGTCGGGCGAGAACATCGCGTTGAGTTGGGTGGCGTCGCCGCTGGCGAGCCCCTGGTTGATCGCATTGACGGCGCGCCGCGCGGCCGCCTCGGTCGCGGCGGTCACGAGGGCGCTCTGGGCAGCAGCGTCGTTGTCGCCGCCACGCATCAACAGTCCCGCGGCGAGGCCGCCGGCGCCGAGACGACGCAGGGCCGAGCGCCGCGGCATCGCGGAGGAACGGTCGTTTCCGGAATCGGCCTGATTCTTCTTCACGCGCACTCTTCCTTCCGGTTTGGGCCGGTGTGGTTCTTCGCATACTGCCCGAGTCGCGCCCTGGCGGGCCGCCACTCGCATCCGGCGTATCCAGCGTACTCTTTAACGCACGAATGGCGGCGCGGAGTCGGCGATGCATCGAGCGCGGGAGCGTGGTGGCGGAAGAGGTACGGTCGTATTCATCGCATTGGGGGCGTTCGAGGCGGTTGTCGCGGACGGCAGGCTCGTCGAGGCCCGCCCCTTTGCCGGAGATCCGAATCCCTCGCCGCTGCTGCGCAACATTCCCGGGGCGATTCGCGGCACAGCGCGGATCGAACAGCCGATGATCCGCGCGGGTTGGCTGGAGCGTGGTCCCGGGGCCGACGAGGGGCGCGGCCGCGAGCCGTTCGTGGCCGTGAGCTGGGACGAGGCGATCGCGCTGCTCGCGGCGGAGTACCGGCGGATCTACGCCGAGACGGGCGCGGAGAGCGTCTACGGCGGCTCCTACGGCTGAGCGAGCGCCGGCCGTTTCCACCATGCCCAGAGCCAGCTCCATCGCTTTCTCAATGGCCTCGGCGGCTACGTCGGGTCGGTCAACACCTACAGCAACGCCGCGGGCGACGTCATCCTCAACCGGGTCGCGGGGTCGATGCTCGACTTCCTCTATCGAGGGACCGCTTGGCCGATCATCACCGAGCAGACCGATCTCATCGTGGCGTTCGGCGGCATCCCGCTCAAGAACACGAGTGTCAGCCCCGGCGGCGCGACCCAGCACACGGTGCGCGACCATCTGCACCGGGCCGCGGAGCGAGGCGCGGAGTTCGTTCTCTTCAGCCCGCTGCGTGACGATCTGCCCGGTTTCGTACATGCCGAGTGGCAGCCGATCGTGCCGGGGACCGACGTGGCCGCGATGCTGGGCATCGCCTTCGTGCTGATCGACGAGGGGCTGGTCGACCGCGCGTTCCTGGAGCGCTGCACGGTCGGGTTCGACCGGCTGGAGCGCTACATCCGCAGCGCCGACGATGGCCAGCCGAAAACGCCGGAGTGGGCGGCAGCGATCTGCGGCATCCCGGCGCAATCGCTTGCAGCCCTGGCGCGGCGGATGACCTCGCGCCGGACGTTCATCAACGTGAGCTGGCCGCTGCAGCGGGCGCACCATGGCGAGCAGCCGCCCTGGATGGGGCTGGCGCTGGCGGCGATGCTCGGGCAGATCGGGGTGCCTGGCGGCGGATACGGCTTCGGCTACGGCGCGATGGCGAATGTCGGGCAGTCGCCGCTGCGCTATCGGCTTCCCGTCTTCCGGCAGGGGAAGAATCCGGTCAGCGCCTTCATTCCGGTCGCGCGGGTCGCCGACATGCTCTTCCACCCGGGTGCGCCGTTCGACTACGACGGGCAGGCGCTGACCTATCCCGAGATCCGGCTTCTCGGGCAACCCCTTCCACCACCATCAGGATCTGGGGCGCCTCCGCCAGGCGTTCGCGCGGCCCGAGACGGTCATCGTCACGATCTGTTCTGGACAGGCACGGCCCGGCACGCCGACATCGTCCTCCCTTCGACGGTGAGCCTGGAGCGGAACGACATCGGCGCGGCGAGCAACGACCCGTGGCTGAT
>JADYYO010000031.1 GCA_020853615.1 Thermomicrobiales bacterium | reverse complement strand
TCGACCCGGCCTGATCGATCGGAATCTCCGTGGGCGCATTGTACGAAGCAGAAGGAGGTGGCAGGCATGACGCAGTCGACCGTCGAGCTTCCCGTCGGCATGGCGGGGCTCCAGTACCCGATCACGCAGGTCTCGCTCGCGGTACGGGATCTGGACAAGACGATGGAGCAGTATTATCGCGCCTTCGGCTGGGCGCCCTGGCAGGTCTTCGATCATGTGCTGCCGGTGCACCATCGGACGGAGCTGCGCGGGGAGTCGGTGCACTACTCGCTGCGCGGGGCCGAGGTTTACGTCGGCTCGCTCAACTTCGAGCTGCTGCAACCGCTGGAGGGGCCGAATCTCTGGTCGGAGTTCATGGAGCGGCGCGGGGAGGGGATCGCCTCGATCGCGACGATGTTCCTCGAGCGCGAGGATGGCGACGCGGTCAAGGCGGCCTTCAAGGAGGCGTTCGACATCGACGTCATCATGAAGGCCGATATCGGCGACCACATCGAGTACTACTACATGGACACCGAGGAGCAGTTCGGCTGCCTGATCGAGTCGGGCAGCGGCCACGCTATCGACTTCGTCAAGCCGGCGCAGGTCTACCCGCACCCCGGCGCCGAGCCGGGGCCCTCGCCGAGCAGCGGCATGACCTACCCCATCACGCAGGTCTCGGTCACCGTGCGCGATCTAGACGCGAAGATGCGGGCCTACCACCAGGCGTTTGGCTGGGGGCCGTGGAAGCTCTTCGAGGCGGACGGGGAGCGCGTGATGTACGACTGCGAGTGGCAGGGGAAGCCGGCCCGGTTCAACGTGCGCTGGGCGGAGACGATGGTCGGGGATCTCAACTTCGAGTTGATCGAGCCGCTCGGCCCCGGCAACCCCTGGCAGGCGTTCCTCGACGAGAAGGGGGAGGGGATCTCCTCGATCGCGGTGATGTTCGACACCCGCGCGGAGTCGGACCGGGTGAAGGCGCAGTTCGCCAGCGAGGGGATCGGCGTCACGGCGAGCGCCCGCATCGGCGACGACATCGAGTGGTACTTCCTCGATACCGAGTTGCCCTTCAAGTGCATCATCGAATCGGGCAGCGGCCACGCCCTCGACGACGCCGACGTGCCGCATGAGACATTTGGGGGGTGATGGGTGATGGGTGATGGGTGTTGGGTCATAGGGTGCTGGGGTGATAGGAAGAACGGAGGGTGCACTCGTCGTTTCTGACATCGGCCATCCGGCATCCGCCATCGATCCCCTATCACCCAACACCCATCACCCCCGTACGGAGTAGCGCAATGACAGCGATATCCGGCCGGTTCGCGGGGAAGCGGGCGGTGGTGACCGGGGCCAGCAGCGGCATCGGGCGCGCCACCGTGACCCGGCTGGCGGCGGAGGGGGCGCGGGTCGGTCTGATCGCCCGGGGGCGCGAGGGGCTGGAGGCGCTGGCCGCCGAGATCGGGCCCGAGGCGGCGCTCGCGCTCCCCGCCGACTGCGCCGACGAGGCGTCGATCTCGGCGGCCATCGATCGCGCGGCCGGGGTGTTCGGCGGGCTCGACATCGTCATCTCGAATGCTGGCATCGAGCTGCTCGGCCAGGACGATCGGGTCGACCGGCTCGACCTGGCGGTCTGGCAGCGGCTGATGCGGAACAACCTCGACGGCCAGTTTCTGACCTGCAAGCACGGGATCCGGCATCTGCTCGCCAACGGGGGCGGCGCGGTCGTCTGCCTCGGCTCCAACTGCGGGTATCTGGGGATGGCCACCAACGAGCCGGCCTACAGCGCCAGCAAGGGGGGCGTTTTCGCCATGATGCGGGTGATGGCCATCGATTACGCGCGAGAGGGGATTCGGGTGAATATGGTCGTGCCCGGCTTCATCGACACGCCGATGAACGCGCCGGTGATGCGCGACGCGGACGAGCTGCGCTACTGGTCCGACCAGATCCCGATCGGCCGTGCGGGCAGCGCGGAGGAGTGCGCCGCCGCGATCCTCTGGCTGGCATCGGACGAAGCGTCCTACTGTGTTGGCACGGCGCTGGTGGTGGATGGGGGGCAAGCGTCGATCTGATGGGGAAGGGCGGTTGGACTTTCTATTGTAGTGAGGAGCGGGGAGGTAGTGGCAGGGATTGACGGGCGCGATGCCGGGCGTAGTCCCTCACCCCCAGCCCCTCTCCCACCGCTGTGGGAGAGGGGAGCAACTGGCGTGATATCGCGACAAACTCGGAGCGAATCGCATAGGCCGCTAACGAGGGACTAGGCGTTCCCTGCTGTCACGCCAGTTCGGCGTCAGCACACCCTCTCCCACCGCAGTGGGCCGGGTACCCTCCGGGTGGCGCCGGGGTGAGGGTGGGCGATCCAGGTACGACAGCCGATTCCTGCCACGACTTCCCCTATCAGATGCATGGTGAGGAGAGAGAATGGTTGCTCCACCCATACGCGCGCTGGTCGTCGGCGACCGGTTCATCGGCGCGGGGCTCTTCGCGGAGGCGCTCGATGCGGCGGCGCAGGAGGCCGGGCTGCCGATTGTCATCGAGCGGCTGCAACTCGACTACCCGGCGGTCGACGCGGTGCTCCTGCCAGAGGGGGGTGATGGGCCGGCGCCGCGCTCGTTCTGGGAGGATCCGGCGGTCGCGGCGGCGCGGGCCGAGGCCGACCTGGCGGCGGACGCGACGATCCGTGAGTACACCGGCCCGGTCGATCTCCTCGCGCCGCACCTCGCCGACGTCGATGTGCTGATCCTCCACCTCGCCCCGCTTTCGCAAGGGGCGGTCGCCGCCGCGCCCCGGCTGCGGGCAGTCGGCTGCGCGCGGGGCGGAGCGGTCAACCTCAATCTGCCGAGCCTGACCGCGCGCGGCATCCCCGTCTTCTTCTGCCCGGGGCGGAACGCGCAGGCCGTCGCCGAGTACATCATGGGCGCGGTCCTCGCCTTCGCGCGGGGGATCGCGGCGGGGAGCGCCGGGATCGCTGCCGGCTACTGGCGGCTCGACCTCTACACGGCCGATCTCGTCGGGCCGGAGTTCGCCGGGCGCACCTGCGGTCTGATCGGCTTCGGCGGCGTGGGGCGCGCCTTCGCCCCGATCGCGCGCGGCTTCGGCATGCGCCTGCTGGTGCACGACCCGTACGTCGATCCGGCCACGATTGCCGAGTCGGGAGCCGAGCCGGCCACGCTCGACGAGGCGCTGTCGGCGTCGGACGTAGTGGTGATGGCCGCGCGGCTGACCGACGACTCGCGCGGGATGATCGGGGCGCGGGAGATGGGCCTGCTACGGCGCGACGCCATCTTCGTCAACGCGGCGCGCGCCGAGCTGGTCGATGGGGAGGCGCTGCGCGACGCCCTCGCGCGCAAGGCGTTCGCTGGCGCGATCATCGACGTCTTCAGCCCCGAGCCGCCGCGGCGTGGCGACCCGCTGCTGAGTATGGAGCATGTCCTGTTGACGCCCCACATCGCGGGCGCGACACGGGAGGCGGCCTCCCGTGGGGCCGAGGTCGTCTGCCGCAGGGTGGTCGCGCATCTGGCCAGCGGCACGCTGGAGGGGAGCCTCAACCGGGCGGCCCTGGAGCCGGTGGCGACGGGGGAGGTGGCATCATGACGGCCTTCGTGGCGCCGGCGGTGGTCACGGTCGACGCCGGCTCCGGCTCCTGCCGGGCGCTCGTCTTCGACGCGTCGGGGGCGCTGCTCGGGCTCGCCCAGCGCGAGTGGGCCTATCACCCGGTCGAAGGCGCGCCGGGTGGGTTCGACTTCGACACCGCCGAGGGGTGGTCGCGCGTTTCGGCTTGCATCCGCGAGGCGCTGCAGACGGCCGGGGTAGCGCCGGCCGATGTCGCGGCGGTGACTGCCGCCAGCATGCGCGAGGGGATGGTCCTCTACGACGAGGCGGGGCGGGAGATCTGGGCCTGCCCGAACATCGACGCCCGCGCCGGCGCCGAGGCGGCGGAGCTGATCGCCGAGGGGCTGGCCGAGCGGCAGTACCGGCGCGGCGGCGACTGGACGTCGATCACCGCGCCGGCCCGGCTGCGCTGGCTGCGCCATCATCAGCCGGAAGTGCTGGAGCGGGCCAGGCGCCTGACGATGCTCGGCGATTGGGTCATCTATCGCCTCTCCGGCGTCTTCTGCACCGACCCCTCGCTCGGCTCGTCGTCCAACCTCTTCGACCTCGCGCGGCGCGCCTGGTCAGCGGAGACGGCGGGGGAGCTGGAGATGGCGGACATCCTGCCGGCGATCCACGAGGCGGGGACGGTGATCGGGACGGTGACGCCCGAGGCGGCGGCCGAGACGGG
>JADYYO010000030.1 GCA_020853615.1 Thermomicrobiales bacterium | reverse complement strand
TTAGCGCAACCTCGGGTCGAGGGCATCGCGCAGGCCGTCGCCGAAGAGATTGAACGCCAGGACGGTGATCAGGATGGCGAGGCCGGGGAAGAAGCCGAGCCAGGGCGCATCGCGCAGGTATTCGCGGCCGGAAGTCAGCATCACGCCCCAGTCGGCGTTGGGCGGCTGCGTGCCGAGCCCGATGAAGCTGAGGCCGGCGGCGTAGATGATCGCCTGCCCGATCGAGAGGGTGGCGAGGACGATGATCGGCGCCCAGGCGTTGGCCAGCACGTGGCGGGAGATGATGGTGTGGTCGGGCTGGCCCATGGCCCGCGCCGCCTCGACAAACTCCTTCTCCTTGATCGAGAGGACGGAGCCGCGCACGATGCGGGCGAACGCCGGGATGTTGACAATCGCGACCGCGATCACGACATTCTCGACCCCCGGCCCGAGGATGGCCATGATGCCGATGGCGAGCAGCAGCCAGGGGAAGGCGAGCAGGACGTCGATGACGCGCATCGTGATCTGGTCGGTGAGCCCGCCGTAGTAGCCGGCGATCAGACCGAGCGCCACGCCGGCGATCATCGCCGCCACCACCGGCACGATGCCGACGAAGAGGGCGACGCGCGTGCCGACGAGGACGCGGCTGAAGATGTCGCGCCCGAACTCGTCGGTGCCGAAGAGGTGCTCGCCGGAGGGCGGCTTGAGCTTGATCCGGAACGACTGGTCGTTCGGCGGATGCGGCACGATGGCCGGCGCCGCGATGGCGACGACGACCAGCAGGAGGACGATGAGGAGGCCGGCCATGGCCGCCCGGTCGTGCAGCAGGCGCTGCGCCGTATCGCGCCAGAGGCTGTGGGACGGCTGTGCCGCCTGCTGCAGCTCCGGCTCGAGGGCGGAGGGGCGTATTGTGGCGCGAGGGGCCGCGCGCCCGCTATCGGGGCTGGTTGCGGCCAGGTTGGTGTCGATCACCATCTCCTCTCGCTCCTCCCCGGGCGTCCGCGCCGCAGTGACGGCGGGAAACGGCCAGGGTCATGGCAGCGCGAGCCTCCTCGTTCGGAGCGGGCTCACGCGTAGTGGATGCGCGGGTCGATCGCAGCGTAGGTCACGTCGACCAGCAGGTTGATCAGGACAAAGACGACGGCGACGACGAGGACCGTGCCCTGGATCGCCGGGTAGTCTCTGGCGCCGATCGCCGCCACGACGTAGCGGCCCAGCCCCGGGCGGCCGAAGACCGTTTCGGTCAGAAAGGCGCCGGAGAGGAGTGCGCCGAACTGCAGGCCGATGGTCGTGACGATCGGGATGAGCGCGTTCTTGAGCGCGTGACGAACGACGACCTGCTGGTCTTCGAGGCCTTTTGCCCGCGCGGTGCGCAGATAGTCCTGTCCTAGCACCTCGAGCATCGAAGAGCGGGTCATGCGCGCGATGATCGCCATCGGGATCGTGGAGAGGACGAACGCCGGCAGCAGCAGGTGGTGGAGGCTCGATCGGAAGGCGACCCAGTTCCCGGTGAGGAGGCTGTCGAGGACGTACGCGTTGGTGATCCGGTCGAGCTGGATGCCGGTGCCGATGATGCCGCCGATCGGGAAAAGCCCGAGGCGGAAGCTGAGCAGGTAGATGAGCACGATGCCGGCCCAGAAGACCGGCGTGCTGATGCCGATCAGCGCCAGGATCATCGTGCCGTAGTCGAGTGGCGTCGAGCGATGCGTCGCCGCGATGACCCCGGCCGGGATGCCGATGACGAGCGCGATGATCAGTGCGGCGATGCTCAACTCCATCGTCGCCCCGAAGAACTGGCGCAGCTCGCCGGAGACCGGCTGGTGCGTCCGGAGCGATTCGCCGAAGTCGAGGGTGAATGCCGACTTGAGGAAGTAGGCGTACTGCACCGGGAGCGGGCGGTTGAGGCCGAACTCCTCGCGGACGCGGTCGACCTGCTCGACGCTCGCCTTCTCGCCCGCGAGGGCGAGGGCGGGGTCGCCCGGGATCAACTGGAGCAGGATGAAGACGGCGGTCATGATCCCGAGGAGCACAGGGATCGCCAGGAGCAGCCGCCGGATGACGTAGCGGGTCACGGCCGCGTCCGGTCGGTGAGGGGGCGCCGGCCGAACCGGCGCCCCGCGAAGAGACTACGCCTTGCTGGTCCCAGCAAAGTAGTAGATGTAGGTCGGCTGGATCTCGAAATCGGTGATGTTGGCACGGGTGACGACCTGGTGCTTCTGGTAGCCGAGGAACGCCCATGGAGCGTCATCGACGATGATCTGCTCGGCTTGCTGATAGAGCTTCTTCCGTTCGTCCTGGTTCGACTCCTCCTGTGCCTTCAGGAGGAGGTCGTTCACCTTGGGGTTGTCGTAAAAGGCGGTGTTGCCGGCGCCCTTGCTCTCTCCGGCGAGGAGAGAGAAGAGGAAGTTATCCGGGTCGCCGTTGTCGCCCATCCACCCGGAGAGCGAGCACTGGAACTGGTCGGCGCGGCGATCGGCCCGGTACTGCGTCCACTCGGCAGTCTGGATGTTCGCCTGAACGCCGACCTGCGACCAGTACTCCTGGATGGCCGTGGCGAGCCGGTCGCCGACCGGATTGTAGCCGCGCGGGACGGTGTAGGCCATGAAGGTGAAGGTGAGCGGCTTGCTCTCGTCGTAGCCGGCGGCCTTGAGCAGCTCCTTCGCCTTGTCCGGATCGTACGGGTACGACTTCAGGTCGGGGTTGTAGGCCCAATCGACCGGCGGCAGGACGCCGCCAGCCGGGACCATGTTCCCGTTGTAGAGGCCGTCGGAGAGCTCCTGCTTGTTGATGGCGTAGTTGAGCGCCTGCCGGACCTCCTTCGAGGTGAACGGCTCCTTGGTGACGTTGAACTCGACGCAATTGGTGTTCAGGCCGGCGTCCTCGACCACCACGAGATCCGGGTTGCCCCGCGCGCGCTCCACGTCCTCCGGCGTCAGCGCCCAAGCGATGTCGAGCTCGCCTGCCTCGACCTGCTGGAGGCGGGCCGACGCCTCGGGCACGACCTTGATGATCAGTTGCTCGACCTTCGGTGCGCCGCCCCAGTAGTCGGGGTTGGCAGTGAGGACCATCTGACTGTCGCGGACCCAGTCATCGGCCCGGGCGAGCCTGAAGGCGCCGGTGCCCGACGGATTGACGGCGACGTAGTCGAGCCCCTTGCCGATGATGGCCGGGCTGGGGATGCCGGCAATGGGGATGGCGAGGTTGGCCAGGAGCGGCGCGTACGGCTTGGGCAGGGTCATCGTGACGGTCGCGTCATCGACCGCCTCGACCCTGTCGATCCAGACGGTGATGAAGTCCTGCATGTAGACCATCTTGGTCGCATCGTACTGCGATCCGGGCGCGCCCTCCTTGATGGAGTTGAACCAGGTGACGACGGCATCCGCGTTGAACGCGGCGCCATCGTGGAACTTCACCCCCTGGCGCAGGTGGAAGGTGTAGGTCAGGCCGTCGTCGGAGATCTCCCACGACTCGGCGAGGCCGGGCCGGATGGTCGTCGCACCGAGGTCGTACAGCACCAGGCAGTCATAGACGTTCGCATTGGCGATGTACCCTTCCTGGGTGTCTGTCTGGCGCGGATCGAGCTCGTCAACGTCGGTGCCGACGCCGAAGACGATGGCGCTGCCGCCATTCTGCCGCGCGACCGCTGCTTCGGCGGCCCAGCGATGCCGCGGGTCGAGCGTGCCGAGCGCCGCGGCGCCGGCGGCGGCCCCGGTCATCTTCAGGAGATCGCGGCGTCCGAGACGGGGTTCCTGCCGAGACATCGTGCATCCTCCACGTTGACGATTGGCCGATGTTTCTGACTTGTGGCGGCTCCGAGGGTGCAAGAGTGCGCCCTGCCGCGTCAGAAGTCAAGGTCGCATCTGTCCAATGTCGAAAGCGCACCGCCGCGTTCGGGTCGCCTCACGGTTTGCAGCCCTCCGCGATCCATTCGCGGAATCGCGCGATCTGCTCGTCCGGCCACGGCTTATCGCAGGGCATGCTGCCATCCTCGAGTCTCTCCAGGATGAGGTCGGCATGCGCCTTGACATCGTCATACGACCAGAGATCGAACGCGAAGTCCATCGATTTGCGGTCTTCCTCGCTGAAGAGCGGCTTGATATCCGTGGCAAAACTCATGCTGTCTCCCGATTCGCGCCGGACGTCGATCCAAACTGGCCGAGTGTACCAATCACGTTCGCGCCGCTTTGACGACGCGATCGACGGATCTCCACGCTTTTCGCTGGCCCAGCGTGCTGGCGCGCTCAGTGGGCGGGGTAGACTCCCGGGCGGATGGTGCGGCGACATGGGCGGCGAAGGAGGGCCGATGGGCGAGGCGCCTGTATTGGTGACCAACAATCCGGGGAAAGCGCGCGAGGTCGCGGCCATCCTCGGCGTGCCGCTGGAGCGCCTCGACATCGATCTGCCGGAGATTCAGGCGCTCGATGTCGCAGCGGTCGCGCGCCAGAAGGCGGAAGCCGCGTTTGCCCGCGCCGGCCGTCCCGTGATCGTCGAGGATACGGGCCTCTACGTCGACGCGTTGCGCGGGCTGCCCGGGGCGCTGGTGCGCTGGTTTCTCGCCACCGTCGGCCCGGACGGGATCTGCGCCATGATCCCGTCCGGGGCCGAGCGGGGGGCGACCGCCCGCACGGCGGTTGCCTATTGCGACGGGGCGAGCGTGGAGGTGCTGACCGGCGAAACGCGGGGCGTCATCGTGCCGCACCCGGCTGGCGAGGGCGGCTTCGGCTGGGACGCCATCTTTCGGCCGGAGGGCGCATCGCGCACCTTCGCCCAGATGGCGCAGCGGGAGAAGGACGCCTACTCGATGCGGCGCCGGGCACTGGAGCAGTTGCGCCCGCGGCTGCTCTCTTCCGAGTAACGAGGAACGCTGCGCGCGGGCGACCGACCGCGGCTGATCCTCGAGGCGAGCTCAGCGCAGGAGGACCGGCTGTTCGCCGATATGCACCCGGAAGAGGCTGTATGGCTTCTGCCGGAGGTCGTGCCCCTGATGGAACTGCGCCTGCCGGTGCAACTGGTTGGCGGTGACGTAGAGGTAGCCGTCCATCGCCACCGACAAGGTGTCGGGCCAGAGGAGGCGCGGATCGTGGACCAGCGGCTCCCAGAGGGCGTCGGGCCTGCGGCGCAGGATCGCGTCGTGCTCGTAGTTCGTCGCGTAGAGGTTTCCCGCCGCGTCCGACTCCAGCCCGTCGGCGCCGCCCCCTTTGTCACCCTCGTCGATGATTGTCGTCACGACAGCCGCATCGTCGAGCGCCCGGTCGAAGAGCGCTTCGGCGAAGACGCTGTAGAGGCGGCGGCTGCCGAGCGGGCAGTAGTAGAGCCGCTCGCCGTCCGCGCTGATGGCGATGCCGTCCGCGCCGCTGGCGGCGGCCGGCTCGACCTGGCCATCCGCGTGGCGGACCAGATACGGCTCGCCTTCGATAATCGGCAGAAAGTCGTGGAGCCGCTCGGCCTTCGTCGAGGGGTGGTCATTGAGCCGGCGCCAGCTTTCGCCCGATCCGAGGTCGACGACGACGATGCCGTTCGCCCCCTTGCTGGCCGAGTCGGTGATGAAGGCGGCGCCCGCCGTGCCGCGGCGCAGATCGAAGCGGACGTCGTTCAGGTAGCTGGTCGGCAGCGCGACATCGGGCGGAAAGAGGATCGTCTGCACCACCTCGTCGCTGCCAAGATCGACGCAGACGAGCTTCGGCCCCCCGAACCGGGTCGGCTCGTGCATGGGGCTTCCCGTGTCGAGGATCCAGAGACGATCGTTCGGATCCACGACGACGCTCTGCACCGAGACGAGGACGCTCGCCTCGTCGTCCGGATCCGTGCGGTTGATCGCCTCGCTCGGGTAGGCGACGGGCTGGCCGTTGCGAAGCTCGGCGACGGTGAAGCGGACATCGTCGCCCCACTTCGGGAAGTTGACGAAGATCCGCCCCCGGTGGGAGACGGTGACGCCGGTCGGCATCGGTCCGTAGAACTCGGCCACGGGCTCCAGGACACCGACGCGCCGCGCGCTGGGAAGATCGAAGGGATCGGCGGGCATGAGCGTTCTCCTCGTCGCTAGGCCTTGAGGACGACCTTTTCGCAGCCGTCGAGCTTGTGCTTGAAGATGTCGTAGGCGTGCGGGGCCTCGGCCAGCGGCATGGTGTGGGTGATGATGAAGGTGGGATCGATATCGCCGTTCTGAATCCGCTCCAGCAGGGGCCGCATGTAGCGCTGCACGTGGCACTGCCCCGTCCGGATTGTGAGCGAGCGATTCATGATCGAGCCGATCGGGAAGAAGTCGACGAAGCCGCCGTAGACACCTATGATGGAGACAGTCCCGCCATTCCGGCAGGCCATGATCGCCTCGCGCAACGCCGTTGGACGGTCGGTCTCCAGCTTGGTCGCCTGCAGCGCCCGATCGACCGCGTAGGCCGGCCCGGCGCCGTGCGCCTCCATGCCGACCGCGTCGATGCAGGCGTCCGGACCGCGCCCGCCAGTCATCGTCTTGAGCGCGTCGAGGACGTCGGTCTCTTCGTAATTGATCGTCTCGGCGTGCGTATGGTCGCGCGCCATCTGCAGGCGGTAGGGGAAGCGGTCGATGACGATGACGCGTTCCGCGCCGAGCAGGAAGGCGCTGACGGCCGCGAACTGGCCGACGGGACCGGCGCCCCAGACGGCGATGATGTCGCCGGGCTGGATGTCGCACATCTCCGCCCCCATGAAGCCGGTGGGGAGGATGTCGGAGAGGAAAAGGGCCTGCTCGTCGGTCAGGCCGTCCGGCACCTTGAGGGGCCCGACGTCGGCGAAGGGAACCCGCGCGTACTCCGCCTGGCCGCCGGCGTAGCCGCCCGTCAGATGGGAGTAGCCGAAGGCGCCGGAGCCGGCGTGGCCCCAGAGTTTCTCCGCCATCCAGGCGTTCGGGTTCGAGTTCTCGCAGACGGAATAGAGGCCTCTTCGGCAGGCGGTGCAGACGCCGCAGGCAATCGTGAAGGGGACGACCACTCGATCGCCGACCCGCAGCGTCTTCACCTCGGGGCCGGTCTCGACGACCTCGCCCATGAACTCGTGGCCCAGGATGTCCCCCGACTCCATCCCCGGGATGTAACCGTCGAGGAGGTGCAGATCCGAGCCGCAGATCGCGGTCGAGGTGACTTTGACGATCACGTCCTGCCCGTTGAGGATGCGGGGGTCGGGCACCTCCTGCACCTCGACGGTGTTCTTCCTGATCCAGCAGGTCGCTTTCATTGGTCGCTCCGATCTTCCGCCGATGGGCGCGCCGGGTGCGGACCGCCGGCGACGCTGGCATCGGACTGGACGATCTCCCCGAGATCGATGAGCTGCTTGAACCGGCGCAGATCGTTGTGGATCTTCGTGCCGATCGCCCCCGTGAAGAGGTCGCCGATCTTCGCCCCCAACTCGCCACCGGGTGGATCGAACG
>JADYYO010000029.1 GCA_020853615.1 Thermomicrobiales bacterium | reverse complement strand
TGACACCCCTTGCGGGACGAGGCGCGGCAGATCATTCAGCAGGCGATTCTCAGGACAAACAGCAGCGCCCCTGGAGTGATCCAGGGGCGCTTGCTCGCGGTGGAGATGGGGGGAGTCGAACCCCCGTCCAGAACCGCCAGCCGGCAGCATCCTACGTGTGTAGTCGGTATTTTGAGTGCTACCAGCGGCTCCTACCGACGGGATCCGCTGATAGTGAGCCGAACTGCCTTTGGCGACCGCGCTTCGGCGGACTAGGTCGCCGCATCCTTCCTGAGTGACGCCTGTCCCCGGTCCCGGAAGGCGGAGGACCGGACAGACGCGCTACCTAGAGGTCAGTGACTTAGGCAGCGAAAGCAAGAGGAGCTTCCGCATCTCTTGGTTGCCCGTTTTTACGAGGCCTCGGGCGCCTCGACACGCACCTGCCTGACAAACGACCCTGTCGAAACCAAACATCCCCAAGCAGAGAGATTTTACCATAATGGGCACCCCGTTGCCAGCCTCGCTCGCGCGTTTTCTCGGCCCCGGCGCGGTACCATCGCGACATGCAGGCGGGCACGGCGCAGACCAGTGAAACCGGAATCATGATGGGGTGGCTGCTCGCGGCCCGGCCGAAGACGCTGCCGGCCGCGGTCTCCCCGGTCCTCGTCGGCTGCGCGGTCGCCTGGGTCGAGGGCGCCTTCGATCTCCTCGTGGCGATCGCGGCCTTCGCGGTCGCGCTGCTCTTGCAGATCGCCGCGAACTTTGCCAACGACGTCGCCGATTTCCATCGCGGGGCCGACACCGCCGAGCGGCTGGGGCCGACACGGGTGACGCAGAGCGGCATGTTCACCCCGCGCCAGGTGGAGATCGCCACGGCCGTCACACTGGTGGCGGCGGCGATCCCGGGACTGTATCTGGTTGCTCGGGGCGGGCCGCTGCTGGCCGCGATCGGGCTGCTGGCGATGCTGGCGGCGGTCGCCTACACAGCGGGGCCGAAGCCGTTCGGCTATCTCGGGCTCGGCGAGATCTTCGTTTTCCTCTTCTTCGGCCCGGTGGCCGTGGCGGGGACCGCCTACGTGATGAGCGGCCGTGTGACGCCGCTGGCGTTCGCCGCCTCGATCCCGATGGGCTGTCTGATCGCGGCGATTCTGGTGGTCAACAATCTGCGTGATATCGAGACGGATCGGGCTGCCGGCAAGCGGACGCTGGCGGTCAGGATCGGGCGCGATGCGACGCGGCTGGAGTATCTGTTCCTGCTGGCAGTCGCCTATCTGACGCCGGTTGCCCTCTGGGCCGGGGGATTCGTTGCGCCGTGGATCCTGCTGTCGTGGCTGACCCTGCCGGTGGCGGCGCTCCTGGTCCGGCAGATCTGGCAGGCGGGTGGCCGGGCGCTCAACCCGGTGCTGGGCGGCACGGCGCGCCTCTGCCTCTGGTACGCCGTCGCGTTCGCCGTGGGGATGGTCGTATGAGCGATCGAGGCATGGAGATGGCTCCCGGGGCGATCCGGCCGCGCGACGAGGTGCGCGCGATGTTCGACCGCATCGTGCCGCGCTACGATCTGATGAACCGCTTGATGACCGGCTGGCGCGACGTCGCCTGGCGCAAGCGGGCGGTGCGCGAGGCGCTCAAGGCGGGGCCGCCGCCGGCGCTCCTCTCGGCGCTCGACGTTGCCACGGGCACGGGTGATCTGGCGCTGGCGTTGCGGGATGCCGGGGCCGGCGACGTGGTCGGGCTCGACTTTGCGCCGGCGATGATCGACGAGGCGCTGCGCAAGGATGCCGCCTCGGGGCGGCTGCCGCGCATCGGCTGGGTCGAAGGCGATGCGATGGCGATGCCCTTCGCCAACGAGAGCTTCGACGTCGTGACCGTCGCGTTTGGCCTGCGCAACATGCCCGACTACCGGGCCGCCTTGCGCGAGATGGCGCGCGTCCTGCGGCCGGGCGGACTGCTCGTCTGCCTGGAGACGACGCCGCACCCCTGGCCTCCGGTTCGCTGGCTGGTCGATTGGTTCCTCGCGCGCGCCCTGCCCTTCCTCGGCGGCCGGCTGGCGGGCGACTCCGAGGCCTACGCCTATCTGCCGGCGTCGACCGCCGCCTTCCCCGACGCGGAGACGCTCGGGCGGATGATGCTCGCGGCCGGGTTCGCGCGCGCCCGCTATCTGCGGCTCGGCCTGGGCACGGTGGCGTTGCACGTGGCGGCAATGCCCGCGCTGGAACCCGGGATCGGCGACATCAGCGCGTAGAATCCGGCACGCCGAATGGCTGGGGTCCGTTTCCTCCCGGCTCCGTGTCATCCTGAGCTTGCGAAGGATCTCGACTCGCGGGGATGTTGTCTCGCCTCAAACGAAATCCGAATAATGATCGTTGCCTTGCCGCCGCCTGCTCTCACCCCCAGCCCCTCTCCCAGTGCGCTGAGAGAGGGGGGAGTTTTTGCGAGAGCCCGCGTCCTGACCGAATTATTTATACCCAATTTGAGTGGGAACGTTACATCTGCCAAGAGATCTTGCGAACCCCCTCCCCTCTCCCACCGCGGTGGGAGAGGGGAGGGGGTTGAGGGCAGGCGCCAACGCAGCGATCATTACCCGGATTCCGTATCGGCCGAGATGCTTCATTCCTCAGGATGACAGGCAGGTGGTGTGCCCTGCGCTAATCCCGCGAGGCAGTGACGTACTTCCGCCAGGGGAGCGCGAGCCGCTCGATGAGGCCGATCAGGGCGAAGAGGCTGGTGCCCATCAGCGAGAGGAGGACGATCGCGGCGATCAGGCGGGGCGTGTGGAACTGCGAGATGGCGCGCGTCATGAGGTAGCCGAGCCCCGCGCGGGCGCCGACCAGTTCGCCGAAGACCGCGCCGATGACGCAGACGGCGACCGCGATGCGGGCGCCGGCGAAGATCGAGGGGAGGCTCGACGGGAACTCGGCGAGTCGAAAGATGCGAGATCGCGAGGCCCCGAAGGCGCGCAGGAGGTCGACGACCTCGCGGTCAGTGGCGCGCAGACCCTCGACGGTGTTGACCACGATGGGAAAGAAGCCGACGAGCGCGGTGACGAGCACCTTTGGCAGCAGCCCGTAGCCGAACCAGACGAGGAGGAGCGGCGCCAGGGCCGGAATCGGAATCGTCTGCGTGCCGATGATGATCGGGTAGAGGACCCGGTCGAGCGTCGGCGAGCGGAAGATGGCGGCGCCGAGGCCGATGCCGGCGAGGAGCGCGAGGAGGAAGCCGAGCAGCACCTCGGAGAGCGTCACCAGCGCGTTCGGCAGCAGGATGTCGCGGTCGTCGATCAGAGAGCGGCCGACGTCTGTTGGCGCGGGCAATAGCCAGGTCGGCGTGCCCGTGATGCGAACGGCAATCTCCCACATCGCGAGGAGCGCCGCGATCAGCAGCCCGGGGCCGAGCCATCGCCAGCGATCGAGCAATCCACGGCGTTCCGTCATGTGCGCTGCCCATGCAGAATGCCGAGCGCGTTGAGGAGGGTGGTGCGCTCCGAGAGGAACTCCGGGGAGGCCAGCAACTCGCGCGTGCGCGGGCGCGGCAGGTCGACCGGCAGTTCGAGCGCGATGCGGCCGGGCCGGGCGGTCAGGACCAGGACGCGATCGGCCAGGAAGATCGCCTCTTCGACGTCATGCGTGACGAGGATGACCGAGGGCCGCTCCTGCTCCCAAAGCAACGCCAGCCACGCCTGCAGATCGGCGCGAGTCAGGGCGTCGAGGGCGCCGAACGGTTCGTCGAGCAGCAGGAGCGATTTTTCGGGGAGCATCGTGCGCAGGAAGGCGGTCCGCTGCCGCATGCCGCCGGAGAGTTGGGCGGGGTAGGCCGCGCCGAAGCCGCCGAGGCCGAAGCGTTCCAACTGCGCGCCGGCGCGGCGCTCGGCTGTCGCTCGCGCCACGCCGGACGCTTCGAGGCCGAGTGCCGCGTTGCCGATGGTGGTGCGCCAGGGGAGGAGCAGGTCGCGCTGCTGCATGTACGCCGACCGGCCGAGCCGCTGCCCGGCGGTCGTTTGCGCGCCATCGAGGAGCACGGCGCCGCTATCCGGGCTGAGCAGGCCGGCGATGATGTCGAGGAGGGTGCTCTTGCCCGAGCCGGAGGGGCCGACCAGGGCGACGAACTCGCCAGCGCCGACGCGCAGCGTCACCCCGTCGAGCGCCTTGAGTCTCCGCCCGCCCTCGTTGTAGGTCGAGACGATGTCGATCAGCTCGAGGCGGTCCCCAGGCATTCCCGGCATCGGCTGGCGCCCCTATCCGCGTGCGGCGCGCCTCACGGCGAGGTCGCCCGACACCAGCGCGGCGATATCGTTGCCGAGGCGGACGCTGTAGTTGGTGCCCCGGTCCTCTGGATAGATCTGCGTCGTGTTGGCGAGGTAGAGCCCGGGCAGGCCGGTGCGATGGTCGGGGATCCGCTCGCCGTAGTTGAGCGGGATGATCGGTTGCGCCGCCCGCTCGCGGAAGACCCACGACTCCTCGATCCAGGAGCGGTCGAAGCGCGGGTTGATCCGCTGCAGGAAGGGGATGTAGGTCTCGATCAGCGCCTCGTCGGAGAGGGAGAAGTAGGGGTGATCCGGCTCGAGATACTTCGAGAGGTAGACGAAGCGCTTCCCCCCGTACTCCTCCGGTGAGATGAAGTTCGTGTGCTCGATCACGCCGGTGAAGGGGAGATCATCGTCGGCGACATTGAGCCAGTAGATGTTGGAGAGGGGCTCGCGGAGCTGCAGCAGAGCGACGATCGCCGCCTCGTACTCCAGCCCGCTCAGTAGGCGGCGGTAGCTCTCCGGCAGCTCGGGGACGAGCCGCGCCAGGATCGGCGAGGGCGTCGTGACGACCACGGCGTCGACTGCTGTTTTCTCATCATCGAACAGCAGCTCCCATCCGCCGCCCGGAACGGAGCGGACTTCTGAAGGGCCGCACCCGGCATGCAGCGTCGCCCCTGCCTGCCGGGCCGCGTCCGCCAGGGCGTCGACCAGGACGTTGAAGCTGCCGCGGAAGTAGCCGAGCCGCTCCCCCTCGAGAGGCGAGCGGCGGGAGGTGGTGCGCAGCCAGATCTTGCCCCAGAACCAGACCATGGCCACCTGATCGTGGTAGCTGCCGAACTTGGCGCGCAACTGCGCGCCGAAGGTCCGGTCGTACGCCCGCTGGCCGAGCGCACGGCGTAGCCAGCGCTCGGCGGTCACCCGCTCGAAGCGCTTCCAGTCGCGGACGCGTTGCAGATACGCGGTGACCAGGCCGACCCGGAGCCGGTCGTGGAAAGGGAGGAAGCCGAGACGAAGGAGGTCGAGCGCGCCGTTGAGGGGCCAGATGCGGCCGTCGGCGAAGTAGCCGACGTTCGACGGGAGCCAGACGAGGCGGTCGCCGATGCCAATCTCATCAGCGAGGGCGATGATGTGGCGGTCGCTCTGGAAGAGGTGGTGGTAGAAGCGCTCGAGCGCGGAGCCGGCGACGGGGAAGGCGTTCGCCTGCCCGCCAAGTTGCGAGCCGCGCTCCCAGAGGGTGACCCGGTGTCCCTCGCGTGCCAGCCGGTAGGCCGCGGTCAGGCCCGTGATGCCGCCGCCGATGACGGCGATGTGCTGCTGATCGGTCGAGCGGGGCACGTGACGCCTTTCTGGCCTTGGCGGGCGCATCGAGGCCGAAAACGGAAACGTCCGCCCGCGCAGGGAGTACCCGCGCGGGCGGACGCCGTCGCTAGATGAAGAGCGAGGCCATCACCAGGGTGATCGTGGCCATCAGCTTGATGAGCACGTGGATCGAGGGGCCGGCCGTGTCCTTCCAGGGGTCGCCGACCGTGTCGCCGACGACCGAGGCCGCGTGCGCGTCGGAGCCCTTGCCGAGAACCACGCCGTTGGCGTCCTTCAGGAGACCCGCCTCGATCATCTTCTTGGCATTGTCCCAGGCGCCGCCGCCATTGTTCAGGACGTTGGCGACGAGGATGCCGGCGATGGTTCCGATCATCAGCATGCCGGCCGCGCCCTCCCAACGGAGGAGGATGCCGACCACGATCGGGACCGCGACCGCGAGCACGCCCGGCGCGATCATCTCGCGCAGCGAGGCGCGGACCGCGATGTCGACACAGGAGGTGTAGTCCGGCGTCGAGGTCCCGGCCATGATCCCCGGATCGTTGCGGAACTGGCGGCGGACCTCTTCGATCATCGCCCCGGCCGCGCGGCCGACGGCGCGCATGGCGAGCGAGGCGAAGACGAAGACGAGGGCCGCGCCGACCAGGCCGCCAACGAAGACGCGCGGGTTGGCGAGATCGACCACCTGCGCCTGAATGGCCTCGCCGCCGAAGCGGGCGACCTCTTGCAGGTAGGCGGAGAAGAGGAGGAAGGCGGCCAGGGCGGCGGTACCGATGGCGTAGCCCTTGGTGAGCGCCTTCGTCGTGTTGCCGGCGGAGTCGAGCGCATCAGTCGTGTCGCGGACGCTCTCCGGCTGGTTGCTCATCTCGACGATGCCGCCGGCGTTGTCGGTCACGGGGCCGAAGGTGTCCATCGCCAGGATGTAGGCGGCAGACATCAGCATGCCCATCGTCGCCACGGCGGTGCCGTAGATGCCGGACGAGCGGACGAAGCCGGTATCGAACGGGAAGAGCCCCTGGACCTGGTCGCCGATGAAGTAGGAAGAGAGGAGGGCGATGGCGATGACGATCGCGGCGGCGCCCGTCGTCTCGAAGCCGACCGAGATGCCGGAGATGATGTTGGTCGCCGGGCCGGTCCGCGACGCCTCCATGATCTCCTGGACCGGGCGATAGCGCCCGCTGGTGTAGTACTGGGTCACCCAGACGAAGGCGAAGGAGGTGAGGATGCCGACGATGCCGCAGAGGAAGTACTCGAGCCGGCCGAAGGGGAGCATCCACCAGGAGGCGATGGCGAGCCCGACCACCCCGAGGGCCGCGGTGACGTAGAAGCCCTTGTTGAGCTCGGTCATCGGATCGGCCGGGGTCGCCTCGGGGCGGACCGAGAGAACGCCGACCATCGAGGCGATCAGCCCGAGCGAGCCGAGCACCAGCGGGAAGAAGACGTAGGCGATGGCCTGCGGGTTCTGCGCGCCGAGGGCGGCGGTGAAGAGCGTGGCGCCGAGGATCATGGCGCCGATCATCTCGGCGACCGACGACTCGAAGATGTCGGCGCCGCGGCCGGCGCAGTCGCCGACGTTGTCGCCGACGAGGTCGGCGATCACGGCCGGGTTGCGCGGATCGTCTTCCGGAATGCCGGCCTCGACCTTGCCGACGAGGTCGGCGCCGACGTCGGCGGCCTTGGTGTAGATGCCGCCGCCGAGCTGGGCGAAGAGGGCGACGAACGAGGCGCCGAAGGCGAAGCCGACGATCCAGAAGGGCGTTTCGGCCTCGGGCGGCAGAGCTCCCTGCACCCGGGGATAGACGCCCCAGTACATGATGAGGACGCCGAGCAGACCGAGTGCGACGACGAGGAAGCCGGAGACGGCCCCGCCGCGCAGGGCGACGGTGAGCGCCTCACCGAGGCTGCGGCGCGCGGCCGAGGCGGTGCGGATGTTCGACCGGACCGCGACGTACATGCCGGTGTAGCCGGAGATGCCCGAGAGGAGCGCCCCGAAGAGGAACGCGATCGAGGTGATGACGCCTCGGGTCATCCGGAATTCGGTCTCGAAGTAGCCGACCACCAGGCCGATGATGATCGCCACCACGATGGCGAGCATGGCGATGGTCGAGTACTGACGCCGCAGGAAGGCCACCGCGCCGATGTAGATGCGGTTGGCGATATCCTGCATGGCGGGCGTACCGGAATCGCGGGAGAGGACGTCCCTGGCGAGCCAGAATGCAAAGACAATGGCCGCCAGCCCGCAGATGAGCACTGGCAGCGAATAGAGCTCCCGAGGTTCCAAAACCCCCTCCTCTACCTCTTCCCAGCCCCGCTGGCGTGGAAGAGCCATCCATGCCCGCCGGAACCCCCGGCCGGGCGCACGTCCGGGCCACGCCCGGGAAGATCCGCGAGCGGCGCGTCGCGGCGGCGCCAGCGCCAATCGGGCGCGTGGCAATCGCCGCCTCTCAGATACACGCGAGTGCCGAGTCTACCACGCGGTCTGGGCCAACGAGAGGCGATCGCGCGCCGTCAGGCCCGGGGCAAGGCCGCGCTCGGGCGCGAGCGGAAGAGGCGGTTGAACAGATGTTGAATCTCGCCATTCTGCCAGGCGACCAGGAGTTGGCTGGCGTTGAAGATCGAGGAGTAGGTGCCGCTGATGATGCCAATCAGGAGCGCCAGGACGAAGATCCGCGTCGAGCCGCCGCCGAAGAGGACGAGCGCCAGCAGGGTGAAGACGACGGTCAGCGAGGTGTTGAGCGAGCGGACGACCGTCTGCGCCAGGGAGTAGTCGACGACCTGCTCGAACGACTCGTCCGGGTGCCGCGCCAGGTTCTCGCGAATGCGGTCGAAGACGACGATCGTGTCGTGGACGCTGAAGCCGATGACGGTCAGGAGCGCGGTGATGAAGAGGGCGTCGATCTGGACGTTGAAGAGGAGTCCGAGGATGGAGAAGACGCCGAGGACGATCAGGACGTCGTGGAGCATGGCGATCAGCGCCGAGCTGCCATAGAGGATCGGATTCTGCGTGTTGCGGAACGCGTAGGCGATGTAGCCGAGGATGCCGAGGGAGGCCAGGGCGATCGCCAGGACGGCCCGGTTGCGGATCTCGGTCGAGACGGCGCCGCCGACGGTCGAGAATTCGAGCTCGGTGAAGGGGCCGGCGGTGTTCTCGAGCGCCTTCGCCAACTCCGCCTTCTGCGCCGAGCCCTCTTTCACCTCGTTCATGCGGATCAGGTACGTCTCCTCTTCGGCGGGGCCGGAGCGCTGGACGACGACGTGCTCCACCCCGGCCTCGTGCAGCACGCTCTCGATCGTCGCCGCGGCGGTTGGCCTGTCGAAGCGGACCTCCCAGAGCGTCCCGCCCGTAAAGTCGATGCCGAGCTTGAGGCCGGAAAAGATCAACGAGATGAGGCCCGGGATGATCACCACCAGCGAGATGGTGAACCAGAGATTGCGCTTGCTCGCGAGATGAGCCATTGCCGATGCCGCTCCCCTGCGCCCTGCTCTAGTCGGCCGGCGTCGCCGATGGCGCGGCGTGCATGTGGCCGAACCAGAGGCGCTCGTTCGTAAAGCCCAGGGCCACGACGACCCGGAGCAGCGTGCGCGTCACCGTGATGGCGGTGAAGAGGCTGACGACGACGCCGATGAAGAGGGTCAATGCGAAGCCGGTGATGATCGACGTCCCCGTGTAGCTGCCGAAAAGATACAGGATGAAGGTCGTGATCATCGTCGTGATGTTGGAGTCGCGGATCGACGGCCAGGCGTGCGAGAAGCCGACGTCGATCGCCTGCATCATCGGCCGGCCGTGGTGGACCTCCTCCTTCATGCGGGCAAAGATGAGGACGTTGGCATCGACCGCCATGCCGATGGAGAGGATGAAGCCGGCGATACCTGCGAGGGTGAGCGTAACCGGCAGCAGCTTGAAGATGGCAAAGACGATCGCCGTGTAGATGAGCAGGGCGACGACGGAGACGGCGCCGGGCAGGTGGTAGTAGAGGATCATGAAGAGCCCGACGATGGCGAGCCCGACGACGCCGGCGATGATGCTCTTGTGGATCGAATCCTGGCCGAGGGTCGGGCCGACCGTGCGGCTCTGCGCTACCTCGAGCGGCACCCCGAGCGCGCCCGCCTTGAGCTGAATGACGAGGTTCTCGACCTCGGTCGGCGGCACGCCTTCGATGACGCCCTGGGTCGAGATCGCGCCGTTGATCCGCGGCGAGGAGATCACCTGCTTGTCGATGACGATCGACATCGGTTCGCCCAGGTGGGTGCTGGTGTACTGGAAGAAGCGGCTGGCGGCGTCGCCTTGCAGCTCGAACCCGACGACCTGGTTGATGCCCGTGCTGCCCCGCGTGACGTAGGCGTCCTTGAGGTCGGCGCCGGAGAT
>JADYYO010000028.1 GCA_020853615.1 Thermomicrobiales bacterium | reverse complement strand
CGACGACGAACCGATTCCGGGCAGCGCGATATGATCGCGCTCGGCGGCTGGATCTTTGCCGACCTGCTGCTGGGGCTGGCGATGCTCTTCTTCACCGCCAACACGGTCGGCACGCCGGCGCCGACTCCGACGCCGCTGCCGACGCCCAACCTCCTGGCGACCTCGCGCGCGACGATCGCCGCCCTCTCGACCGAGCAGGCCCTCGCCGCGGCCGATCTCATCGCCGCGAACGCGACCGCCACCGCGGACGCCCGCTCCGCGGCGCAGACCGCCGCGGCGCTCGACGCGCAAGTGCGCGAGCGCGATGTCGCGCTGGCGACCGAGTCGGCCCGCTCCGACGCGGAGCGCGCGACGGCGGCGGCCCGGGCGACGAACGAGGCACTCCTCAACCAGCAGGCAACGGCGACCGCGATCGCGCAGGCGACCGAGGCGGCGATGAACGCCGACGAGCGGGCGACGCGCGCGGCCGAGGCGACCGAGGCGGCGCTGGCAGCCGAGGCGACGATCTCGGCCTACGCCACGCAGCAGGCGCAGAGCGACCAGTCGCTCGACGAGCAGGCGCGGGAGGCGGCGCAGGCGGCGGCGCTGGCGACGGAGGCAGCGCGGCAGGCGCAGGCGACGATCGACGCCCTGGCGACGCGCGAGGCCGAGGTCGCCGCCGTCGCCACCGAGAACGCCATCAGCGGCGCCAACGACCTGGCGACGGCCCGGGCCGAAGCCGCGGCGCGCGCGACTGAACTCGCCGCGCTACAGGCGCAACAGGTGAGCGATCAGGCAACCGCTACCGTCCTCGCCGTCGTCGCGGCCAACTCGGTCCTCGACCCGAACCAGCAGTCGATCCAGATCCAGACCAATTTCGACGGAATGACCAGTGGGAATGCCGACGAGATCTCGCGGGTGCGCCAGCAACTCACCACACTGTTGTCGCGCTATCCGCCGGGTTGCCGGGCGGGGTTCCTGTTTATCAGTGGCAATGCGCCAGACGTCCCAAGCGGGGTTGCCTTGGCCAAGCAGGTCGAATCGCTCTTGCGCGAGGTTCGTCCCGATATCTTCACGGAGTCCACGGGTGTCCGGAACGTTGCCGAGCCGAACACGCCGCCCTTCGGCCTCGTCTCCATCGACATCTTTCTTTATTCCGGTTGCGAGCCGATCCGTTGAATCTCCGCGCCACCCGTAGGGGCGACACCTGTGTCGCCCGCCTTCCCGACCGGACGGTTCATGCCTGGCCACCCCGTTACCATCATGGACGGTCGCGGCGGATCGGCCCGGGCGACGCAGGCGTCGCCCCTACGGCCCTATCACCCATCACCCAACACCCATCACCCATCACCAGCGCCCGGACCGACATCGAGCCGTGCGCGCCGTGCTTCCCGTGACTGGGACAGGGTGCTACGATGGCCTGGCCCGCTTCCCGCATCCTGGTCCGGCGAGAGGCGCGCGGGCGCTGCCCTTGACGCCTTTGCTATCATTTGGGAAGTATTTCGCGATCCCTTACGAGACGGGAGGAGCGCCGCGTGGCGAACGCATTGGAGATTACCGACGCGACCTTCGAGGCGGAGGTCACCCAGTCGAGCACCCCGGTGCTCGTCGACTTCTGGGCGCCCTGGTGCGCGCCGTGCCGCGTCGTCGGCAGCGTGCTCGACCAGCTCAGCGGCGAACGGACCGACCTCAAGATCGTCAAGATCAACATCGACGAGAACCAGGACCAGGCCGTGAAGCATGGCGTCATGGTCCTGCCGACGCTCGTCCTCTACAAGGATGGCGAGCCGGTTGGGAAGCTGCAGGGCGGCGTGCCCCCGACCGCGATCGCGCGTCTGCTGAACGAGCACCTGCCCGCTGCAGAGGAGCAGGCGCCGGCCGAAGCCGAGCCAGCCGAGGCGGCCTCCTGAGTCGTTCTGCGCTTGCCGCGAGACATCGTACCGATGACCGGCGTCAACCCTCCCGTCTCCTGCGGTCACAGCGCCGTGCCGAACTCGTGTCCTCCTGAGCTTGCGAAGGATCTCGGTTCCCTGGGCCATCGCGTCTTCTGAGCCGGGATGCTTCCTTCGTCAGCATGACACGTCGAGTGCGTGTCGCTCTAGGAGACGGGAGGGTTGGCGGCTTGAGCCAGGACCGCAATCCGTGATTCGCGGCGAGGGTTCTGCGCATCAATCCCCGATGCCATCAGTCACTGATCCCGCACCCATGAGGCGGGCACGTAGCCGCTGATCGTTCCCGTGGGGGTCGTGACCTCGATTGGCCACCAGGGACCATCCTCCCCGGCGACCGGCTCGCCGACGATGCGCACCTCCCCCCTGTCGGCAAGCTCCGCGACGACTGGCGCATCGGCCGCCGGCGCGGCACGCGCGGCCAAACCGCTACCGGCGACTTGCACCGTCGTACCGGGGGTGATGCCCTGGCCCCGCCCCCAGGGGAGGGGAAGCTCGCCGCGGGTAGCCACCAGCGCGCCGATCAGGACCAGATTCAGCACCGCCGCGATGATGACCGCCTGCCAGAGGCGGCGGCTCAACGTCGCTAGGTCGGTCGGGCCGAAGCGCCGCGCTCGCGGCGCGTCCTGCGCCGCCGGCGCAAAGAGCGGGCGCGGCGAGAAGGCGGCGTCGACAATCGGAGGCTCCGGCGTCGCAACGGGATGACGCTCGGCGCGGCGCGCGGCGAGCCGCGGCGAGCCCTTGACGGCGATTGCCGGCTCGTTGGTCGGCACCTGGCGCGGCCGCGGAGGTGATTCCTGCAGTCGGGGGCGGCCCGTCTCCACGTCGACCTCGCCCTCGACGCCCGAATGGTAGACGGCCGCGAACGACCCGGCGCTGCTGTAGCGTTGGGCCGGGTCGCGCGCGAGCGCCTCGAGGATGACGCCGTCGACCCAGGCGGGGAGCGCCCGCCGCTCCGATGCGATTGTCGGAGGCGTCGGCGTCTGCTCGAGCCGCGCCCGCACCGCGGCGTTGCGGGAGGCGGGGTCGCGCCCGAGCGGAAAGGGGACGCGGCCGGTGAGCATTTCGTAGGCGATGCTGCCGAGCGCGTAGATGTCGGTGGCCGGGCCGACCGGTTCGCCGCAGACCTGCTCCGGGGCCAGATAGGCGACGTCGAGCGCACCGCCATCCCCTGGCTCCTGCGCTGTCCCCGCCGCCTGCGCGACGCCGAAGTCGATCAGCTTGACGTCGCCCTCGGGCGTGATGACCGCGTTCTCGGGCCGGACGTCGAGGTGGGCGAGCCCTCGCGCATGGAGGTGATCGAGCGCGGCCGCCAGGCCGCGCAGGATCGGGACGACCTCCTCCGGCGGGAAGGGAGCCCGCTCCGCGATCTCCTCGCGCAGCGTCCGCCCCGGAACCCGCTCCAGGACGAGCCAGGGCGCGCCCCGCTCCTCGACGAAGGTGAGCGCGCGGACGACATTGGGGTGAGTCAGAAACTGCAGCAGCCGCGCTTCCCGGCGGAAACGCGCGCGCATCTCGGGGTCGCCCCGGTATTCGAGGCGCAGCGTCTTGACCATGATGGCATCGCGAGTGCGCAGATCGCGGCCCTGGTAGGTGACGGCGATGCCGGCGTTGGTCGGCGGCGTTTCCAGGTCGACGGAGTACCGGCCGGCGATCGTCGTCCGCGGGTCGGCCGCCGGCTTGTCACCCGCGGGCCCATCTCGCGAATCCTGTTCCGGTTCGACTTCGGGGGCCGCGTCGTCGCCCGCGGTGGGCGGGTGTGCGTCTCGTTTCTCGTCCACGGTTTCCATCATCCGGAAGCGGCGCCGGTCTGCATCCTGCGGGCGGCCATGCGGGGTGCCGCAACTCTAGCAGAAGCGCCGGGAACGACTTCCGACGGCATGGAAACCGGTCAGGCCGCGGCCGGCTCCTCGACGCGCGGCGGCGGGCCGGCATCCTCGCCGATATAGAACGTCCAACGGGAAATGTAGCCACGGGCCTGGATCGCGACCGGCGGCTCGCCCGGGAACGTTCGGGACGGCTCGGCCAGGTCGGCGGCGTCCTGCGGGCTCGTCAGGCAGAAGCGCGGGGTGCGGCCGAATTTCTCGATGTAGCGGTCGATCGCCTCGGCCAGCTTGGCGCGCGCCGGCTTCTTGCGGTCGGGGTCATACCATCCCAGGAACATGGCGGTCTCCTGCGGGAATCGTGTCGAAACCTCCTCGCGGCGCGGTGCCGCAATGACGCCATGATACCAGAACATACGTTCTATTTCGATGCAAGAAGGGCGTACGTACGTGAGGTGATGGGTGATGGGGGATTGCACCGGGACGTAGGGGCGACGCTTGCGTCGCCCGGGCCGATCCGCCGCGAACATCGATGATGGCACCGGCGTGGCCAGGCATGACCCGCCCGGCCGGGGAGGCGGGCGACGCAAGCGTCGCCCCTACGGCCCCAACACCCAACACCCCCATTGTGGATAACCGTGGGGAAAAGTGGGGACAAGTGGCGCGCACGGTGGATAAGTGGCACAATGCGCATGCCCCCGACATCTCCCGTACCCCGGCAGCGGCGTGCCCGATCGCGCGCTGCAGGATCGATCGTCGTCGCGCTGGTGAGTGTCGGTGTTTCTGGGGCGCTACGCGCACAACCTGGATGCGAAGGGGCGGTTGGCCATCCCGGCCCGCTTCCGCGAGGCGCTGGCCGAGGGCGTCGTCCTGACGCGGGGTATCGACCGCTGCCTCGCGCTCTACCCGATGGCGGCGTGGCGGCCCCTCGCTGAGAAGGTCGCGGCGCTGCCACTGACCGACGCCGACGCGCGCAACTTCCGCCGGCTCGTCTTCGCCGAGGCCGCCGATCTCGGGCTCG
Organism: Thermomicrobiales bacterium; assembly: GCA_020853615.1. Lineage (GTDB taxonomy): Bacteria > Chloroflexota > Chloroflexia > Thermomicrobiales > UBA6265 > JACCXM01. The sequence continues at coordinate 3,291 of JADYYO010000028.1, read as the reverse complement.
ACGCCCAGGGGCGCATCCTGATCCCCCCCGATCTGCGCCGCTACGCTGGCCTGGAGCGGGAGGCGCTCATCGTCGGCGTCGATACCTCGATCGAGATCTGGTCGCCGGAGCGCTGGCAGGCCGTCGCCGACTCGCTCGATGCGGACGGCGCGGAGATCGCGCAACGGCTCGCCACCCTCATCTAAATCCCTCCCCGGTTTTCCGCGCTGCTTCGCTCTTTCCTGGCACGCCCTCTGCGCTGAGCAACGGCGCGGCCCATGCGCTTGCCGCGAGGGAAAACGATGGCCGATTTGCTCCACGATCTCCTCATCCCCGGCATCCCAGTGATCGAAAAGGTGGTGCGGGCGGTCCTCGTCTACGTCTTTCTGGTCGTCATCATCCGCGTTGGCGGCAAGCGGCAATTGGCCGAGCTGACGCCCCTCGATCTGGTGATCGCCCTCACGCTCTCGAACGCGGTGCAGAACGCGATCATCGGCGACGACAACTCCGTCACCGGCGGTTTCATCGGCGGCGGCGTGCTCGTCCTCGTCAACTACCTCACGGTCCGGTTCCTCTTCCAGCACCCGAGGGCGAACCAACTGGTCCAGGGAGAGCCGCTCGTCCTCATCGAGAAGGGGCGGCCGATCGTGGAGAACCTGAAGAAGGAGCTGATCACGGAAGACGAGTTGCTCATCGCCTGCCGCGAGCAGGGGGCAGAGCGGATCGAGGATGTCGAGAAGGCGATTCTGGAACCGGACGGCAAGATCAGCGTCTTCGTCCACGAGCCGACCCCGGAGGAGTTAGCGATCGGCACGCTCGGCGATCGCCTCGACACAATCGAGGCGCTCCTGCGCGGGCATGCGCAGGGTGGTACGGCGCACAATACAGAAGACCAGGCGCTCGCTGGCGCGATGGCCGGCGAACCGGGGCATCGCGGTAGCGCCGCGGACTGACGAGGAGCGGCCCGCGCCGCCCGCTCCGGCGCTCTGCCGTTGCATACTCTCCAATATGGATGGATGGCCCTCGAGGGCGAATTGCCGCAACCCGGATTGAGCCGCGTGCCCTCTTCGCCTGCCCCAGCCGCTGGCCATGCCCCGGTGCTGCTCGACGAAGCGATCGCCGGGCTGCAGCCGCGGCCGGGCGGCCGCTACCTCGATGGCACGTTCGGCGGCGGCGGCCACACCCGGGCGCTGCTGGCGGCCTCGGCGCCGGATGGCATCGTGCTCGCTCTCGACGCCGATCCGGCGGCGATCGAGCGCGGGTGCGCCATGCGCCAGGAGCCGGGGATCGGCGACCGCCTGATCGTCGCCCGGACGAACTTCGCCGATCTGGCGACGGTCGCGCGCGACCGTGGCGTAGTTCCCCTCGACGGCATCCTGCTCGATCTCGGCCTCTCCTCGTTTCAGCTCGATGCGCCGGAGCGCGGCTTCGCCTTCCGCTTCGAAGGTCCGCTCGACATGCGCTTCGACCCCGAGCGAGGTAGCCCCGCGCGCGAGTTGGTCAACACCCTCCCCGAGCGGGAATTGGCCGACCTGATCTGGCGCTTCGGGGAAGAGCCGGCGAGCCGCCGCATCGCGCGGGCGATCGTGCGCGAGCGGGAGGCGCGGCCGATCGAGACGACTGGCGAGCTGGCCGAGATCGTCTCCCGTGCTGTCGGCGGGCGGCGCGGGCGCGACACGCACCCCGCCACCCGCACCTTCCAGGCGCTGCGCATCGCTACCAATCAAGAGCTGGAGGCGCTCGAGGCGGCGCTGGCCGGTGCGCTCGATGTTCTGGCCCCCGGCGGGCGGCTGGCGGTGATCGCCTTCCACTCGCTCGAGGATCGCCTCGTCAAGCGCTTCATCGAGCGAGAGCGCGCGGCCTGCATCTGCCCGCCCGGCCTGCCGGTCTGCACCTGCGGGCACACGCCCCGGTTGCAGAAGGTGACGCGCCGCGCCATCCGCCCGGGCGCTGCCGAGATGGCCGCGAACCCGCGCGCCCGCTCGGCGGTGCTGCGCGTGGCGGAGCGGCTGCCCGACGAGCGAACGGACACGCCGAATGGAGTCCCGCTGTGATGACGCCCCTTGCCCTGCAGAACGTGCTCGATGGCGCCGGGGCGTCGGTCCGGGGCAACCTCCCGGTCGAGACGACCTTTGCTCGCGTCCAGCGCGATGCCCGCCAGGCCGAACCGGGTGATCTCTTCATCGCGTTGCGCGGCGAGCGCTTCGATGGGCACGCGTTCGTCGCCGATGCCGCGGCCGCCGGCGCCGCGGCGGCGATGGTGGCCCGCGCCTGGGCCGACGAGCATCCGGACGCGCCCCTGCCGCTCCTCGTCGTCGACGATCCACTCGCGGCGCTGCAGCGGCTGGCCGGGTGGTGGCGGAGCCGGCTGACCGACCTGACCGTCGTCGGCATCACCGGCAGCGTCGGCAAGACGAGCACCAAGGAGGCGATCGCCTCGGTGCTGGAGCGGTCGGGGCCGACCTACCGCTCGCCCGGCAACCTGAACTCCGAGATCGGCCTGCCCCTCTCGCTCCTCGAGGTGACGCCGGAGCACCGCTTCGCGGTCCTCGAGATGGGGGGCGCCTACGCCTTCGGCGAGATCCGCCTCCTGGCGGCGATCGCCCGGCCACGGGTTGGCGTGGTGACGAACATCCACCCGGTCCACCTGGAGCGGATGGGGACGATCGAGGCGATCGCCGAGACGAAGGCGGAGCTGGTCGAGGCGGTGCCGCGAGATGGCTGGGCCATCCTCAATGGCGACGACGCGCGCGTGCGCGCCATGGCCCCGCGCAGCGCCGGGCGCGTCCTCTTCTATGGCCTCGGTCTCGGCAACGACATCCGGGCGAGCGACGTCGTCTCCGAGGGGCTGGAGGGGACCACCTTCTGGCTGCACCTCGATGATGGAGAGCCGGTGCGTGTGCAGGTGCCGCTTATCGGCGGACACGCGGTCGAGCTGGCGTTGGCGGCGATCGCGACGGGGCACGCGCTCGGCCTCGATCTCCCGGATATGCTGCAGGGGCTGGCCGAGCCGGGGGTGCAGGTGCGCCTCCTCGTGCTGGAGGGGCCGCACGGCTCGCGGCTCATCGACGATACCTACAACGCCTCGACCCCGTCCGTGATGTCCGCGCTCGGCCTGCTCGAGGTGATGCGGCCGCAACGGGCCATCGCGGTGCTGGGCGATATGCGCGAGCTGGGCGAGCGTGCCGAGGCCGAGCATGTCATCGTCGGCCGGCGGGCCGGCGAGGTCGCCGATCTGGTCGTCACCTACGGCGAGCTGGGGCGGATCATCGCCCGCGAGGCGGCGCGGACCGATGGCCGTTTCGACGCCGG
>JADYYO010000027.1 GCA_020853615.1 Thermomicrobiales bacterium | reverse complement strand
TCTCGACCGGGTTCGGCGGCGCGGGGACCGGCGTGGCGTCGAGGTCGCGGCTTCGCCGCCAGGGCCAGCCGCGGCGGGCTCCGCGCTGCCGGCCGGAGACGCCGGAGAGGTTGCGCCCCAGCTCGAGAAAGGCGCGGCCGGCATCCGACTTCGCGTCGGCCATCACCACCGGCGTGCCCGCCGTGATCGAGCGGACGACGGCGCGGTCGTCCGGGATTTCGGCGTAGATCGGGGAGCCGAGCGCCGTCTCCAGGTCGGCGTTCGGCACCTCGGCCCGCTTGCTCGCCCGGTTGAGGAGGAGCTTGATCTTGTCGCGCGAGTAGCCGGCCGCCTCCAGCAGATCGAGCGCGGCCCGCGTGCGGCGCACGCAGGGGACCTCCGGCGTGACGAGGACGAGGACGAGCGACGAGAGGTCGATCGCCAGCGCGGTGACGGCGTCGATCCGCGGGCTGGTGTCGACGACGACGAAATCATGCGTCGCCGCCAGCGACTTGAGCGCATGGCCGACCAGTTCCGGCGTGACTGCCTCGGCGTCGGCCGGGCTGGCGGGCGCGGCGAGGAGGGAGACGCGGCTGACGTGATCGGTCAGGTACGGCTCGATCAGGTGCGGCGTGGCGGCGTTGACCTCCCCGGCCGCATCGACGATGGTCCGCTCCGGGACGAGATCGAGCATCACCGCGCAGTCGCCGAACTGCGTATCGGCATCGACGAGCGCGACGTGGTTGCCGCTGGCGCGGGCGATGCCGGCCGCGATGTTGACGGCGGCGGTCGTCTTGCCGATCCCCCCCTTGACCCCAAAGAGGGTGACGATGGTGCCGCAGGCCGTGCCGCGCGAGTGGCCTTCCGGCGTGCTGCGCCGCTCCTGCTCCCGCTGGTGGACGCGGATGATCGCCTTGCGCAGTTCCTCGTCCGGAGAGGGGAGGACGACGTAGTCGCGCGCGCCGGCGAGCATCGCCTTGCGCATCGACTCGCGGTCGTTGCGGGTAGAGACGGCGACGATCGGCCAACTGGCATCGCCAGTGGTCAGCATGTCGACCGTGCGCAGCCCGCGCACGACCGGCTCCTCGATGGCGATGATGACGACGTCGACGTCGAGCCGGGAGGCCCAGGAGGCGGCAGCCGCGCCGAACGGGCTCTCACCGACGATGCGCAGGTCGGGAAAGCGGAGCTGGTCGATCAGCCGGGCGCGCGTCTTCTCGTTGTCGTCGACGATCAGGATGTTGATCGTGGCGTGATTACTCATCAGAGCTCTTCTCCGCAATCGGCGTCGCCCCGGCGATCGGAGTCGCGGCCGGCATCGCCGGCGCTGCCTTCAGAGCCGTGGCCGCCTCCGGCAGGAGCGCGTTGACCACCGCCGACTCGACAACCCAGCCATCGCGCCCATCGACGCGAACCTCGAACCAGCCGTCCCGGTACTGGAGGACGTCGGCCTTCGTGCCGCGCGGCGCCTTCACCACGCTCGCCGCGCTCGGCCAGGGCGATTCCCGAATGTCGATCGCCGAGGCGACGACGACGACCGATGCGGCCGGCTCGATAGTGATCCGCGTCGAGGCGACGCCGTCATCCTGCACCGTGCCCGGCTGCAGCAGGGTGCCGAACCACCAGCGCTGCACGCCCGCGGCGTTCGGCGCCTGGATGCCGCCGGTGATCGTCGTCGCCTCGCCCGGGGCCAGGTCCTGGCCGAGATCCCAGCGCCAGGGGTAGGCCGGGTCCTGCGCGCCCTCGGCGGTGACGCCGAGGCTGTAGACGCCCGGCGGGGCGACGTCGGCGAGGGTGCGCCACGTCTGCCCGGCGTGATACTCGTACCCCGGCCCCGCGCCGCCCCGCCCGGCCGGGATGACCCGCGACGAGACGTTGCGGACGGTCGCCTCGAACTCGATCATCCCCCCGGCCGGCACCGAGCTCTGGCGGAAGCGGGCGTTGGTGACGACCAGATCCTTCGCGGCCAGGTTGGCGCCGACGAGGTCGAACGGCGGCATCTGGATCGCGCCGTTGGTGATCAGCGCCGGCGGCAGCTCGGTGGTGGTGGTGTCGCCGGGAGAGCGCAGCAGCAGGCGGAAGGTGCCGTCGGCCTGCACCGCCAGCAGCAGCCGCAGCGCCTGCGATGGATCGACCAGCAGCGTGACGCTGGCGGCATCGGGGCGGGGCGCGGGGCCGGTCGCCTCCGTCGCCGCATCGGCGCCATCCTCCGTCGTCGCTGCCGGGGGCGGCTCGGCCGTCGTCGTCAGTTGCTGGCCGATGGCGAGGACCTCGACATCCTGCACCAGCAGCTCGGCGACGGGGAAATCGTCGTCGTCGGACGACTGCGCGTCCGAGGCATCCCCCGTTTTTTCGCTCTCCGTGCTCTCGTTGCTCGACGGCTTGCGGCCGGTCATGCCGAGCGCCTCTTCGACCGTCGCCGCCGGGCGGATCGGCTTCAACTGGTAGGAGGCGATGACGTCGACGCGGTCGCCCGGTTGCACCAGGCCGCCGGCGCCGACCGTCTCCTCCAACGCGATCGCCACGGCGCGCATGCCGACCGGCACATCGCCCGCGAAGGTGCGCGGCGCGGCGTCGGCCGTGGCATTCCCGACCGAGCTGGCGAGGATCTGCTCCCCTTTCGGGATGGCGACCAGCGCCATATCGCCGATCGCCTGCGCCGACTCGGTCAGGACGCGCGGTGCCTTCGTCTCGGCGGCGACATAGGCGACCTCGATATCGGCGGCGGTCAGGACCTCCCCCTCGGCGATCGCCCGCGCGGCGATCAGGACCGGCTCGCCGGCGGGCGCGGCAGCCTCGACCGGCTCCGGCACGGCCTGCGGCCGGGCGGCGAGGATGGCGTAGGCCAGAAAGGCCGCGGCGCTGGCGAGGAGGAGAGCGAGGAGGATGACGCGGCGGCCGCGGCGGGCGGTCATGATGGTTCACCTCTTACGGTTTTTTCGGTGGTTCTGGAGGTCGTGGTTGGGATTGGGGGTGGTAGTGTTCGGTGTGAGCCCTCACCCCCGGCCGCCACCCAGAGGGTACCCGGCCCACTCCGGTGGGAGAGGGGAGGGCTTTCGCGAGATGATTTGACAATTGCGCCGCCTCGGCTCAGGAAACCGAACCCTTCTTCACCGTATGGGGACACAAGCTTCGCTTCCGTCGGGAATGCCGGGGGCAACGCTCCCCTCTCCCACTGCGGTGGGAGAGGGGCCGGGGGTGAGGGTTTTCGGACTTCACGGCTCTCCATTCGCGCCATCCTCCCCCTCACCCCGCCAGCCGGACCGTCACCACGCCGCCGTCGCCCTGCGTCCACCCCTCGCCCCCAGGGCCGGAGACAATGTACGGGCCGAGCAGCTTGCCGAGGTGCGTGTTCGAATCCTTCTGCGTCACCTCGAAGGCGGCGAAGCCGTAGACGTAGATCTCGGGCGGCTGCTTGGTCGGCTTGGGCGTGTCGGTCGCCAGCGGCAGGAGCATCACGCACTTGTAGGGGGGCGGCGTGTTCGGCGCGCAGCCGTCAGGGCCATCGACCTGAGCCCGCGTCGGGCCGGCTTTCGTTCCGTTGTCGTACCGCAGCCAGCCGGGGACGTCGCGGCCGTCGTTCTCCCCCTGATCGGCCAGCCCCTTGAAACTGTTCCCCTGCGCGTTGCAGTCGGCCTCGCCGAGGTTGGAGTCGTGGATGACGAAGGTCTGCCCGATGGAGGATTGCTTGAGCTTGAAGGGGGAGATGCTCTCGACAATCGGCAGCAGCGTGCCGTCGGTCGTCTTCGCCGTGTTGCCGCAGACGATGAAGGGCGCATCCGCCGGGATGCCGCCAGAGCGCTGCACGAGGGCTTTCGCCGACGCGGTCGTCGTCGATGACGAGGGGCCACCCGGAAGGACCGGGATGAAGAAGGTTCGCACGGTGACGGTCGTCTTGACGAAGACCCCGCTGGCATTGGCCGGAGGGCTGCTCCCGCAGGACGGTCCCGGCGAGACGAATCCCCCGGTCTGGTCGATGTACCGGCATTCGAGGACGGTCGGGGCGATGCTCCCCTGCCCATTCTGACCGGCAATGGCGGTCACCTCCGCCTGGGCCGGCTTCGGCGCCGCGTTGGTCGACTTCGACAACTGCCGCGCCCCGGCCAGCGCCGCCGCGTCTGCCGCTGCCTGCGCGGTGCGCCGGGCGTAGAGATAGACGCCGCCATCGACGGCGAGGCCGAGCATGCCGATCATCGGAACGGCAAGCAGGGCGAACATGATCGTCGCCTGGCCCCGGCGAGGCCGGCCGAGAGCGCGACCCCTGGATAGGCTTGTAAGTCGGTTCCGGAAGCGGCGGATCATGTCATGCACCTCGCCTTCGCCGTGGGCTGGACGGTGAAGACCCAGTTCGTGCCCGGCCCCAGGAACCGCAGCAGTTGCAGCGAGATCGGCCGGAATTCCTTCGTGACCCTGACCGTGACGAACGCCTCCCCGCCGGGAGTCGTGCACGTTGCGACATTGGGGAGGTAGTCCACGACGATAGCGCCATCTGCGGGGCGCGCGCTCGCCGGGAAGTGCTCCTTTACGCGCACCTTGATATCCGCCGTCGTCGCATTCACGTTGCGCGCTCCGTAGATGGCACCCTCCATCGCCGCATTGCGCAGGCCGACGTAATCGAAGAAGACGCGCCCGGCATCGACCGCGCCGATGACGATCAGGAGCATGGCGGGGAGGACCAGGGCGAACTCGAGCGTCGCCTGCCCGCGCGTGGGATGGCGCATGCCGGCAGCGAGACGGCCGCTGGATCGTGAAAGCCGCGAGGCCACTGGCCGGAGCATCGCTAGTCGAGCCAGACCGAGGCCGACGCGCTGAGCGTCAACGTAGGCACGGGGAGCACCCCCGCGACGAGCGTCACGGGCAGCGTCGCGGCGACGGTGAGCTTCGATCCGTACTTGCAGGGGCTGGGATTGCAGGCTGGCGTGACGGTCGCGCTTGCGAGGCCGGGTTGTCTCGCCACGATGGTTCGCACCGCGGCCTGATCGAGCGTCGCCATCACCATCCCCGCCCGCGCCCCCTCGCGGACCGCGTTCTCCAGCTCGACCTTGAGAAAGACGACACGCCCGAGGTCGAAGAGGCCGAAGACGACGAGAAGGAAGATCGGCAGCACCAGCGCCGTCTCGACAATGGCCTGCCCGCGCCGGGGCCGCGCCAGCGACCGGCCGCGCCCCCGCCCCGTGTCATGCTGAGCGGAGCGAAGCATCTCGCGTCGCCCGAAACGCCGTTGCGGGGAGCCGGGATCCTTCGCTTCGTTCAGCATGACACGCTCTTTACGCGCCACTGGGACCATCGCCTTCACGCCGGCAGCCCCGGGAAGACGAGGAGCGCGACGAGCATGCCGGCGGCGATGGCGCCGGCGTAGGGGATCGCCAGGCCGCTGCGCGCGGCCGGGGCGTTGCCGGCGCGCACGTCGCGCTGGATGCCTCCGACCACCCGTGCCAGTTGCCCCCGCTGCCGCAGCCAGACAAGGCCGATGACCCCGCCAGCGACGAGCGCGTAGAGCCCGGTCCAGAGGATGAAGAGGGGCCCTCCGAGCGCGCCGAGAGCGGCGGCCAGCTTCAGGTCGCCCATCCCCCAGCCGAGCTTCGCCACGGGGAGGAGAAAGAAGCCCGTGCCGACGAGCAGGCCGGCGAGGGCCAGCGCCAACCCGAGCACGCTGCCGCCGGCGACGCCGATGCCGAGACCGGCGGCCGCCAGCGGCAGCGTGAGCGCGTTCGGGATGCGCCGCTCGCGCGCGTCCGTCACCACGGCAATCGTTGCAGCAACGAGCATCAGCCCGATTCGAAGCAGATTCACATCAATCAAATGAGAAAACATTGAGAATCGCAATCACAATCGTTCATGAAGCGGGGAGCATGCCGCGACACCGAAGTGCTGCGGCATGCTCCCCAACTCTTCTCATCAAGCTCTCTTGACAGGACCGCCTACGGGGTAGTGAGTGCGGTGCCAACCGTATCGAACTGATCAGAAACCGCCGGGCCGACAATGCGGATGGCGGCGATAGCGGCGATCGAGATGAGCGCGGCGATCAGGACGTACTCGATGAGACCCTGCCCCTCCTCGTCCGAGAGGACGATGCCGGCCTTGGCCAGGAAATACTCGACGTAGAGCAACATGTTCGACTCCGTCTCCCGTTCCGTTTATCTGGCGCACCACACCGGTGAACCTAGTGTTCACATTCTGCGCCCCGCCACGCGGCAGACGTATCACAAGGAAAAGAGGAGTGTTGCAACTTCGTGGCAAGTCGGAGTTTTGGCGTGGAGATGGGGTTTTTTTGGGGGTTTGGGGCGGAGATCTGAGGGCGTTGTGGCGGCCGAACGACCCTCACCCCCGGCCGCCACCCAGCGGGTTCCTGGCCCTGTGCGCAGGGAGAGGGGCTGGGGGTGAGGGTTGCCCCTACGGCTTGACGTAGACGAAGCCCTCCTGATGCGCCAGCACGAGCGCCACCACGCCACCGAGCGACGTCTCGGCGAAGGCGGGGATGGTGGCTGGGTCGATCTGGTGCTCGCGCAGGGCGTTCGGGCAGACCTGCAGCTCGACGCCCCGCGCGACCAGCGCGCCCAGCTCGGCGGTGAGGTTGTTCTCCCCTTGCAGGCTGGTGACCGCCGAGCCGTCGACAACGACGCGCAGCCGCGCCCGCGGCCACTCGTGCGTGAGGTTCTTCAGGTTGGAGAGGATGTAGAGCCAGTGTTGCTCCTGGGAAGCATGGAGGACGACCTTGAAGTCGGGCGGGATGGCCGGGATGGCCGGGGTGGCCGCGGGGCTCGCCTCGGCCTGGGCGGCAACCCCGGCCGCCTGGTCGAGCGCCCCGGCAGCCGCGACCAGCGCCGCGCCGCCGATCTTCAGCGCCCCCCGCCGCGATACGCCGCTGTCAGCCCGGCTGCTCTGGTGCGCGCTCATCCCTCGCCTCCGTCCGCGCATGCTCGCTTGCTTGGCGTCGACCGGGCCTCGTGGCGCTTCGCGATCCGGACCGGCGTCAGGGGGATGGCGGTCGCCGCGAAGAGGAGCGCGCGCACGAAGCGCCGCCATGAGCCGCCGAAGAGCCGTTTCGGCAATCGATCGAATCGCTCGCCATCCATCCGCGCCACCGCCGATCATCCGAACCACGCCTTGGCATCATGCCGCGCTCCGCAACCCAGAATCGCATATCCTCGCCTGATCTGCCCGCGCGTGGCACCGATCTTCCATGTCAGCCGAAACAACCATCGCCGTATTCCCAAGCGGAGGTCCCCGACCGTTGAACGCGCCAGATTCCCCCCCTTATCCCCCTACCCCCCTATCCCCCTACCCCCCTTCGTCCACCTACCGCGTCCAGCTCAACGCCGGCTTCACCTTCGCCGACGCGCGGGCGATCGTCCCCTACCTGCGCGATCTCGGCATCGGCGCGCTCTACACCTCCCCCATGCTCCGCGCCACCCCTGGCAGCATGCACGGCTACGACGTCACCGACTACGGCAGCCTCAACCCGGAGATCGGCTCTGACGCGGACTTGGGGGAGTTGGTCGCGGCGCTGCGCGAGCGGGGGATGGGGCTGCTCGTCGATGTCGTGCCGAACCACATGGGGATCGCCGGGGGCGCCAACGCCTGGTGGCAGGACGTCCTCGAGAATGGCCGCACCTCCCCCTATGCCGACGTCTTCGACATCGACTGGCGCCCCCTGAAGGAAGAGCTGCGCGGCAAGATCCTCCTCCCCGTCCTCGGCGAGCCGTATGGCGTCGTCCTGGAGCGCGGCGAGCTGCGGCTCGAGCTGCACGACGCCGCCTTCAGCGTCCACTACTTCGGCGCGGTCTTCCCCATCGCCCCTCCTACCTACCCGATGATCCTCCTGCCCGCTCTCGAGGCGCTGCTCTCCTCTCCCAGCGCACTGGGAGAGGGGCTGGGGGTGAGGGAAGGCGCCGCCGGAGAGCCGGTTCCATCTGGAACCATGCCCCTCCCACTCGACGACTCACGACTTCCGACTTCCGACTCACAACTTCCGACCTACGACACCGAACTCACCCCGCACGACCTCCACCTCCTCGAGTTCCAGAGCATCATCACCGCCTTCGAGCGCTTGCCGCCGCAGGACGAAATCGACTCGGAGCTGATCGCCGAGCGGCGGCGCGAGCAGATCGTGGCCAGGCGCCGCCTAGCCGACCTCCTCGCCGCCTCGCCCGAGATCGCCGCGGCCGTCGATGCCCAGGTGCGCGCCATCAATGGCGACCCGGCCGACCCCGCCAGCTTCGACGCACTCGACCGCCTGCTCGACGCGCAGTCGTACCGCCTCTCCTCCTTCCGCACCGCCGGCGAGGAGATCAACTACCGCCGCTTCTTCGCCATCAACGAGCTGGCCGCCATCCGGCAGGAGGCGCCGGAGGTCTTCGCCGCCGCCCACGCCCTCCTCCTCCGCCTCGTCGCCGAGGGGGCGGTGACCGGGCTGCGCATCGATCACCCGGACGGCCTCTGGGACCCCGCCGGCTACTTCCGCGACTTGCAACGCGCCGCCTGGCTCGCCCTCCATCCCGATCATGTGGAGATGGCGGAGATCGACTGGGAGGCGATCGACCCGGCCCTGGGCGACCTCTGGCGGGGCCAGCCGGACGAGGGCGCGGAGATCGCCGACCGCCTGCCCCTCTATGTCGTCGTCGAGAAGATTCTGGAGCCGGGCGAGCTGCTGCCGACCGACTGGGCGGTGCATGGCACGGTCGGCTACGAGTTCGCGCGGGTCGTCACCGGGCTCTGCGTCGACAGCGAGCAGCGCCGCGCCTTCGACCAGATCTACACCCGCTTCACGCACGAGCGGCGCTCCTTCGCCGCCATCGCCCACGCCGCGAAGGACCTGATGCTGCGCACCGCGCTCGCCAGCGAGACGAACGTGCTGGCGCGGGCGGTCAACCGCATCTCGGAGCAGAACCGGCGCACGCGCGACCTCACCCTGAGCACGCTGCGTCACGCCCTGCGCGAGGTAATCGCCGGCTTCCCGATTTACCGCACCTACATCGTCTGCAACGGCAGCGGTGTGCCGGAGCGTGACCGGCGCGCCATCGAGCGGGCGGTGGCGCAGGCGCGACGGCGCAACCCCGGCCTCGACCCCTCCGTCTTCGATTTTCTGAAGGGTGTCCTCCTCCTCGAGGACGATGGCTCCCTCTCGGAGATGGAGTTCGCCCAGCGCTGCCACTTCGTCATGAAATTCCAGCAGCTCACCGGCCCGGTGATGGCGAAGGGGGTCGAGGATACCGCCTTCTACATCTACAACCGCCTCATCGCGCTCAACGAGGTCGGCGGCGACCCGGCCGAGTTCGGGACGAGCCCGGCCGACTTCCACCGCCAGAGCGCCGAGCGGCTGCGGCGCTGGCCGGACGCCCTCCTCACCTCCTCCACCCACGACACGAAGCGGAGCGAGGATGTGCGGGCCCGCATCGCCGTCCTCTCCGAAATTCCGCGGGAATGGCGGGCGGCGGTCAACCGCTGGGCGCGCGTCAACCGCCGCCACAAGACGCGGGTCGAGGGGCAGCCGGCGCCCTCCCGCAACGACGAATACCTCTTCTACCAGACGCTGCTCGGGGCGTGGCCATGGGGCGCGGAGACGGTGGATGAGACCTTCATCGAGCGGATCGAGGCGTTCATGTTGAAGGCGGCGCGCGAGGCGCAGCAGCAGACGAGCTGGATCAACCCGGACGCCGAGTACGAGGAGGCGATCCGGCGCTTTGTGCGCGCCACGCTCGACGCCTCGCGCCGCAACCCCTTCCTGGAGGATCTCCCCGCCCTGCGCGATCTCGTCGCCCACGCCGGGGCCTTCAACGCGCTTGCCCAGCAGCTCCTGAAGCTGACCGCACCCGGGGCGCCCGACCTCTATCAGGGGACCGAGATGTGGGACCAGAGCCTCGTCGACCCGGACAACCGCCGCCCGGTCGACTACGCCGAGCGCGAGCGGCTCCTGAAGGGGCTGCAGCGGCGCAAACCGGGGAAGCGCCTCGCCGCCGAGCTATTGGAGACGAAGGCGGATGGGCGAGTGAAACTCTATCTCACTTCACGCGCCCTCGCCTACCGCCTCGCGCGCCCCGATCTCTTCGCGCGGGGCGACTACCTCCCGCTCGATGCAACGGGGGAGCAGGCGGACCACGTCGTCGCCTTCGCCCGGCGTCATGGAGCGCAGGAGGCGATCGTCACCGTGCCGCGCCTGGTCGTCGGTTTGATTGGCAAGGAGCGGATCGATCCGATAGGGCGCGCGGTCTGGGGAGAGACGCGGCTGCTCCTGCCTGGCGCCGAACCTGGCACGCGCTACCGCGATTGCTTCACCGACACGGAGATCGCCTCCACGCCCGGAGAGGGAGGGGCGGCGCTGGCGCTGGGCGAGGTCTTCGGGGCGCTGCCGTTCGCGCTGCTGGAGCGGATTGCTTGAGGGATCGAATTATGGGCAGACATCAGGAGCCGGTTCTTCTCCGCGCCGGACCCGCTCCCGGGCTCGTTCGGCAATCTCGTCCATCAGCTCCGGGGTGAGCTCGACCAGTTCGCCACGTTTGGCCTGTTCCATCCCGACGGCGAGCAGCGAGCGCAGGTGATCCAGCCGCTCGCGCTCCTCGAGGAGGCGCAGCGCCTCCGCCACGACCTCGCTGGCGTCCGTGTAGCGGCCGGAGGTGACGCGCTCCCGAATCATCGCTTCGAGTTGGGGGGTCAGGGTGACATTCACGGCGCGTCCTCCTTCGTGCAATGAACGATAGCAAAGACAAATCTCCGCCTGGCATGGCCGCGTGCGTCGCGCGCCGCTGCCGCGCTGGCGCGGTTCATGCGCGAGGGCGTATCGCCGCGCGATGTTCGTGCGGGACGAGGTCTCACCCCCGCCATCGTGCCGATCCGAGGAGGATGTCGATGTCTCCCGATGCGCGGCCGGAACCGGAACGCGATCCGGTTCCGGCCCCCGCTCCTGCCCTCACGCGACGCCGCATGCTGCAATTGATGGGAACCGCGAGCGGCATGGCGGCAGGAGTTCCCGCGCTCGCGCCACTCCTCGGCAGCGAGGGGGTGGCGACCCAGGGTGCTGCCGCGATGGCCCAGGCGACACCGGCCGCTACGCCGGCCGCTGCCGCTTCCGCCCTCCCCCCGGACATCCCGCCCTGGATGCTGGCGTGGGGCCCGCTCGCCTCACCCTACGGCGAGCGCTCGCCCTACGAGAAGGGTGTCCTGCGCATCCCGATCGCGACCACGTTCACGGACAGTTGGACCCCGCTGCAGGACCTCGTCGGCACGATCACGCCGAACAGCCTCTTCTACGAGCGCACCCACGCTGGCGTGCCCCAGATCGACCCGGCTCAGCACCGGCTCATGGTCCATGGCATGGTCGAGCGGCCGACGATCTTCACGATGGCCGACCTGAAGCGCTTCCCCGCCGTCTCGGTGATCCACTTCCTCGAGTGCTCGGGCAACTCCGGCAGCCAGTGGAAGGAAGCGACGCTGAAGCCGACCGCGCAGGAGGCGCACGGCCTGCTCAGCTGCACCGAGTGGACGGGCGTGCCCGTGCGCACGATCCTGCGCGAGGTCGGCTGGAAGCCGGGCGGCACATGGCTCCTCTGCGAGGGAGCCGACGCCGCCGCGATGACGCGCAGTATCCCGGCCGAAAAGGCGATGGAGGACGGCCTGCTCGTCTATGGCCAGAATGGCGAGGCGCTGCGCCCCTCGCAGGGCTACCCGCTCCGGCTCATCCTCCCCGGCTGGGAAGGGAACATGAACATCAAGTGGCTGCGCCGCATCGAGGTTGGCACGGCCCCCTGGGAGACGCGGGAGGAGACGTCGAAGTACACCGATCTCCTCCCCGATGGCACCGCGCGCCAGTTCACCTTCGTCATGGAGGCGAAGTCGGTCATCACCTTCCCCTCCGGCGGCCAGACGATTCCGGAGCCCGGGTTCTGGGAGATCCGGGGCTACGCCTGGTCCGGGCGGGGGAAGATCACCGGCGTCGAGGTCTCGACCGATGGCGGCGAGACCTGGGCGTTCTCCACGCTGCAGGAGCCGGTCCTGCCGATCAGCCTGACCCGCTTCCGCTTCCCCTGGACGTGGGATGGCCGCCCGGCGCTCCTGCAGAGCCGGGCCATCGACGAGACGGGCTACGTGCAGCCGACGATCGCGCAGCTCGTCGCGGCGCGCGGCGTCAACTCGACCTACCACATGAACGGCATCACGACCTGGGCCGTGGCCGACTCCGGGGAGGTGACGGATGTTTACCGATAACGGGCAGACCTTCGGCTTCGGCAAGCCGGCCACCGAGGCGGAGATCGCCGGCTGGGACATCGCCATCCAACCCGACGGAACTGGCCTGCCGCCCGGCAGCGGCACGGTCAAGGAGGGGGAGGCGCTCTTCGCCCGGCTCGGGGCCAAGTGCCACGGCGCCAAGGGGGAGGGGACCGCCTCAGCCCCGGCGCTGGTCGGCGGTGCCGGCACCCTGAACACCGACAAGCCCCTGAAGACGGTTGGCAGCTACTGGCCCTACGCGACCACCCTCTACGATTTCATCCACCGCGCCATGCCGGCCGATCGTCCGCAGTCGCTACAGCCGAGCGAGGTCTACGCGCTCTGCGCCTATCTCCTCCATCTCAACGGCATCGTGCCGGAGGACGCGGTGATGGACGCGCAGACGCTGCCGAAGGTCATCATGCCGAACCACGCCGGGTTCACCAGCCCCGACCCGCGCCCGGATGTGTTTGACACCCTGGACGTGACGCTGCCGGCGACGGCGACGAGTTGAAGGCGCCTCGCGGCCCTCGTGTCATCCTGAGCGTGCGAAGGATCTCGACCCCGCGGAAATGCGCTTTCCCTGAGCCGAGATGCTTCACTTCGTTCAGCATGACACGAGGTTGACGCGTGGCCTCGGGCCAACAGCAGCACTCGGCTGCTTGCCCACGACGGCCCGTCTCGCGATACCCTTGCCGCAAACACCGGCGTGGCATCGATGTAGCGAGAGGAGGAGCGCGATGACGGCGAAGTCTGACGCGGGGATCGGGCCGATCGACCGGGCGTCACTGCCGACGCACACCTTCGACTGGGGCGCGACCAAGTGGCTGGTCTCGCCGGCGACGACGCCCGGCGCGCGGCTGACCTTCGGCGAGGTGCTGGTCCTCCCTGGCCAGGGGCACAGCCGCCACAACCACCCGGACGCCGAGGAGGTCCTCTACGTCCTCTCCGGCGAGGGCGAGCAGGTCGTGGACGACGGCGAGCCCTTCCCCTTCCGCGCCGGCGACGTCCTCTACATCCCGGCCGGGGCCTTCCACTCGACGCTCAACACTGGCTGGGAGCCGATGCGGCTGATCGCCCTCTACAACCCGGGCGGCGCGGAGCGGGCGCTGGCCGAGTTGCCCGACTATCAGGAGACGCCAGCGGGGGCGCTTCCCGAGTGGCGGCGGGCAGCGCGGGGGTGAGTGCGCTTCATCGCGCGATTTTGGGCTGTAAGGGTGATGCCTGCATCGCCCGGGTTGCCATCCAGATCCGTTCGCGTCTGGCAACGCCTCGTCAAACCCGAAACGTTCGCACCGAGGCGGCGGGCGACGCGGGCGTCGCCCCTACAACTGGCGGGCCGAAGCGCGGTCCGCGGGCGTCGCCCTACCGCTGTCCTGCTCTGACCGTCGGCCGCGTCCCAAGCTGGAGAGACGCGACCGTTCCGACTTGCTTCCGACGGGCGAAGAAGGTGAGTGCGACCAGGATGCCGAAGAGGAGGTAGCTGGCGGCCACCAGGATCTGCGCCGCGAGGACGAGCGCGGCCGGGCCGCCGGCGTAGACGCGCCAGACGAGGGCCACCACACCAAGCATGATCCCCGCTGCCAGCATCCAGAGCTGCAGCGGCGCCAGCCGCGGCCAGCGCAGCGGCCGCCCGGCGAAGCGGGGCGCCAGATAGTAGCCGACGCCGCAGACGAGGAGGCCGGTCCAGCCGAAGAGGTTGATCTCGGCGTGGGTCAGGCGCAGCCGCGCCCCGAGCGCGGGGTCGATGGCAAAGAGCGCCCCGAGGGTGATCCCCGTCAGCAGCATCAGCATCGCGCCGATAAGCGCCGGCCGCGTCAGGCCCGGCAGCGCGGGCACGAGCGGGGCGATGTTGAGGAGGAAGAGCCCGACGGCGGCCGCCTGCAGCGGCCCCGCGATGGCGAAGAGGAGGCTCTCCCCGGTCGCCAGCGCCAGGAGCATCAGCGGCAGCCCCAGCGCCACCAGCCAGAAGTGGAGACGGAGCGGCCAGATCGCCTTCCAGCGCGCCGTTGTCCAGCGGGTCAGGACGTGGTAGCAGACCCCGGAGACCATCGAGAGGAAGAAGCCGACGAGCAGGGTGTGCGCCCAGACGAGATCCCAGCGGCCCATGGCCGGCCGCCAGAGGGCCAGCGCGACCCCGATGCCTAGGCCGAGCACGAGGTAGAGCGCCGAGAGGCGCATGAAGCGGACCCCGACGCGGTCAGCCTCCGCCTGCTCCGGATAGGGGAGCGGCGGGGCGGGCAGTTTCACCGGCTGCCGGAAGAGGCGCCAGAGGTTGGCGATGAAGAGGAGGCCGCCAGCAAGCGACAGCGCGTTTCCGGCGCTGACGATGGCATCCTGCCGCGCGACGACGCCGGCGAGGATGAGCCACGCGCCGGCGATGGCCGCGCCCATCTGCGCGCGCAGCCAGGGGAGGCTCGGCCAGTTGCGCCGGGCGAAGACGGGCAGGATGCGAATGTTGACGGCGTAGATCATCGGGGTGATGCCGCCGAGGATGGCGAGGGCGACCGCGCCGCGCCACCAGCCCGGCTGATACGGTGTCATCCCCGTCGCCAGCGCCGCCACGGCGAAGGCGAGCATCGACAGCGCCATCGTGGCGGGGACCAGATAGCGTCCCATGGGGTTACTCCTTGTGCCGGCCCGAAGCGCCGGCCGGCAATGTCATTGCCGAGCTCCTTCCGCGGCTCGGGTGGCGAGGAAGGCCTCGACACGGTCGGCCGCCTCCTCGCCGGAGCGCGCGCAGTCGGCCAGGCCGGCCCCGCGGTAGGCGCTCCCCGCCAGCGCCAACCCGGGGTAGCGGTCATTCATTCGCGCCTCGATGGCCGCGACCCGCTCCAGGTGCCCCAGTTCGTACTGCGGCAGGGCCTGGGGCCAGCGGAAGAGGCGCGCGAGGGCCGGGGCGGCCGCGATCCCCGCGATCGTTCGCACCTCCTCCCGCGCCATGGCGATGAGCTGCTCGTCGCTCGCCGCGAGCATCGCCTCCCGCCCGGCGCCGCCGAGCGAGACGCGGATCAGCGCGAATCCCTCGGGGGCGCGCTCGGGCCACTTGGCCGAGACCCAGGTGCAGGCGTTGACCGGGCCACCCTCGGCGCGCGGGACGAGGTAGCCGCTGCCGGCGATCGGCTGCGGAATCGCCTGCTCCGGGTAGGCGAGCACGACCGTCGCCACGGAGGCGTACGGGATGGCGCGCAGTGAGCTTGCGATCTCGGCGTCGATCCCTGCCAGTAGCTCGGCTGTCACGAACGCGGGCGTCGCGCAGATCACCGCGTCCGCGGCGATCGCATCGCCCCGCGAGCAGGCAACCTCGAAGCCGTCGTCGCGCTCGCGCAGCGCGGTCGCGGCGACCCCCGTCTCGATTTCGACTCCGGCGGCGGCCAGCCGCTCGCGCAGGCTGGCGACGATCTCGCCCAGGCCACCGCGCGGAGCCTGGAAGGGGGAGGCCGGGGGAGGGGCAGGGGATGCGGCGGCGCGGCGTTTGGCCGCGAGCGCGCCCCGGATCAGGCCGCCATGCTCGCGCTCCATTTGTCGCAGGTGAGGCGCAGTCGCTGCCAGACTGAGCCGGCGCCCGTCCCCCGCGTAGATGCCGCCGACGAGCGGATCGACTAGCCAGCGGTACGCCTCGCGGCCGAGACGGCGCTCGACGAAGCCGGCAAGCGGCTCATCGCCATCGCCCCGTGCTGCCGGCAGCACGAGATCGAGCCCCATGCGCAGCTTGCCGAGGGGGGAGATGAGCGGCGAGAGGGCGATCGGCCGGAGCCGGGTCGGGACCATCCCGCTCAGCCCCTCCGGCAGCGGCTGCAGCCGGCCCTTGCGCCGGATGAAGGTCCGCCGCGCGGCAGGGTTGGTGCCGATCAGCCGCTCGCCGAGGCCCAGCTCGTGGCAGAGCTCCAGCAGGCGCGGCTTGGAGGCGAGGAGCGCCTCCGGGCCGCCCTCGACTACGAAGCCGTCGCGCTGCTCGGTGACGATCTTGCCGCCGATCCGCGGCTCCCGCTCGAGGAGGAGGATGTCGGCGTCGGGGCGCTGCCGCGTCAGGCGATAGGCGGCTGCCAGCCCGGCGATGCCGCCGCCGATGACGACGACGCGCGGGCGAGGGCCGGCAGCGCGGTCGCGCGGATGGTCGACGATGGCCGGCGAAACAGTGGTGGCGCTCATGGCCGAGGGCTTTCCGCGTGACCGGGGGCAAATCCGGGGGGGATATAGGCGCAGGCGGGGTCGGCTTCGAGGTAGTCGCCGGCATGGACGTAAGCGCGGGAGCGCGACCCGCCGCAGAGCCGCTTGTAGGCGCAACTGCCGCACTTCCCCTTCAGCAGGTGCGGATCGCGTAGCTCGCGGAAGACGGGGTGGTCGCGGTAGAGGTCGACGACCGAGTCGCGCCGCACGTTGCCGGTCACGACCGGCAGGAAGCCGCTCGGGCAGACCTCGCCGGTGTGCGAGATGAAGCAGAAGCCGTTGCCGGCATTGACCGCGCCCGGGGCGCGGCCGACGCTGTCGGCCGGGGCGGGACCCGTCTTCTGCAGCGGGTCTCGCCCCTGCTGGGCAAGGAAGCGCCGGTAGTGGTACCCCTCGGTCAGCTTCAGCGACCAGTTCGCCGTCTCGCCGCGTTGCGCGAGCCAGGCGAAGGTCGATTCGTACGTCTCGGCGTCGATCTCGTCGCTGGTCAGGGCGCGTCCCGTGGGAACGAGGCAGAAGACGGCCCAGACGATGGCGCCCAACTGGTCGGCGAGGTCGGCGATGGCCGGCAGGTCGTCGCGCGTCCGTTTGCAGAGCGTCGTGTGGATCTGCAGCGGCACGCCCAGCGCGCGGGCCGACGCGGCGATGGCGATCGTCCAGTCGAACGAGCCGCGCACGCGGCGGAAGGCATCGTGGCGCTCGGCGGTCGAGCCGTCGAGGCTGATGGCGATGCGCCGCAGCCCGGCATCGCGGGCGGCAGCGAGCTTGCGCCGGCTGGCCAATGGCGTGCCCGCCGGGGTCAGCGTGCAGCGCACGCCGCGCTCGGTCGCGTGCGCGATCAAGTCGATCAGGTCGCCGCGCCGCATCGGGTCGCCGCCCGTCAGGATGAGGGTCGGCGGGATCTCGAACCGGGCAATATCGTCGATGACGGCGAACGCCTCGGCAGTCGAGAGCTCGCGCGGGTCGCGGTGGAGCTGGGCCTCGGCCCGGCAGTGGACGCAGGCGAGGTTGCACGCGCGCGTCAATTCCCAGGCGAGCACGAAGGGCTGCCGGCTGAAATCGGCGCGGGCGGCTGCCGGTCGAACGCTGGTTGCCTCGCTCATCATGATTCGCCTATCTCACGGTCTCTCTGAGGGCCGGGCGGCGCGGCGGCGGGCTCACCCTGACCGTCACACCGCCCGGCGGTCGTTCAGCGCTCTGACGCGGATGACGCCTCGACCACGCGCGCCACCTGCGGCAGGATCTGGGCGCGGTCGAAGCCGTGCAGATCGAGCGCCTCGCCCAGCGGGTGTCCGCCGCCGCAGCAGAGGTCGATGCCGAGCGGCCCGAGAACTTCCATCGTCTCCGGGTAGGCCTCGACCAGGTCGCGGATCAGCATCGCCTCGATGGCCGGGGCGTCGTTCTTCTCTTGCGTCTCGTTCACGGCCATGATGCCGTCTCCTTTCATTTCGCGCCGGCGCGCACCGCCGGCTGCTCATCCTTTTTCCGAATGGGCCGCGGCCCGACACGCGGCCAGAGCTGCGTGACGAAGACGAGCACCGCGCCCAGTTGCAGCAGTGCCGAGGCGACGAGCAGGCCCAGCGTCAGACTGCTGGCGAACCCGCCCCGTTCGGCCGGCTCCGCGATCACCCGCAGGAGGAGGCCGAGGTTGAGCGACCCTGCCGCGATGGCGGCGGCTCGTTCCTGGTAGCCGAGCGGCTGCTCCGGCGTCCGCTTGCGCGGCAGCAGCCAGTAGGCGACGCCCAGCACGAACTGGAGAAACCAGCCGACGAAGAGCATGTGCGCGTGGCTGGGCATCAGCCAGAGCACCCACTGCCCCGGCAGCGCGCGGTCCGTCAGCATCAGAGCGCCGATAGTCACCCCGCTCAGCAGCCAGACGAGCGACGCCCGCAACATCACCGAGCTGAGGGGATCCATCAGCTCGCGCCCGGGAAGGTTAGCGCCGTCACCTCAGCGCGCCTCGCTCCCGGACCAGGCGATGGTGAGGAGGAAGGCGCCGTCGCCGAGGGCGCGCACCGTGTGCCGCACCCCGCCATCGACGCTGACCAGCGTCCCCGCCGCGATCTCCTGCTCGCGCTCGCCGGCGATGAAGGCGAAGCGGCCGCTGAGCGGCTGGATCGTGATCGGCCCCGGCGCGGAGTGCTCCTGCAGCTCAGTGCCGGCGCGCATCGTGACGAGCACGACGCGCAGGCGCGGCTCCTTGAGCAGGATCTCCGCGCGCCGTCCGCTCGGCCCATCGGGCGGAAAGCGCGCGATCTCCGCCTCCAGGTCGAACCGCCTGACCGCCTCGCCCGAATTCACCAGATTTCCTCCTCTCCTCGCATCCAGCGCCACTGCCTCAAACCGAAGACCCCGCCGCACCCTCGTCGCTGACGAAGATCGTCGTGAAGTTGAGGATCGCCGCCGCGTGCAGGCCGCAGCCGGAGCTGTAGACCTCGGAGCCTGGCGCCGTGAAGACCCGCTCATCCGTCTGCCCCGGCATCAGGAAGGCGTAGAGGATCATGTGCGGCGCGTCGTCGTCGTTGCGCAGGACGATCCTGTCGCCCACTTTAAGGGAAATGACGGCCGGCATCTCGTAGCCGCGGCCGCCTGCCGCCTGATCGGCCGCCGCGCCGCGCGGAATCGTCATCGTGAGCACCCCATCGACCGGCTCCGAGGGGAGCTTGGCGATGCCGCCGCCGACGCTAACCCCCGCCGGGGCGGATGTGTCGACGACCGGCGCTGGCGGGACCGCCGGCGGCCGCGCGACGCTCCGCCAGCCGAACCCGACCAGGAGGAGGGCGCCGATCAGCACGAGCCCGGCGACCGCGGCGATTCGCGGCAGCCGGTTGCCGCGCGCCTGCTGGTGCGCCGCGCCGCGCTCAGCCGGCTCATCGCGGGCTGAGCGCATGTCGGCGCTGGGCGAAATGGCGCTCATGAAGTCATCACCCCTGGCTCTGGCCATCGACACCGGTGGCGATGCGGCGGCCACGCCGCATCGCCCGTGAGTCCTGACGAGTGTCCTACTCGGCCTTCAGGATGGCGACCGCGCCGTGGGCGGCGTGCCCGAAGGCGTGGTTGACCGCCGGGTACTCCCCTGGCTCCTCGAGGGTCAGCTCGACGCAGATGCCGTCGCCAGGGCCGACCGCCATCGACTGCAGCCCGACCATCTTGTTCTGCGGGTTGGCGTTGAGGTAGCCCGCGTCGAAGATCGCCCCGACGACGTGGAAGGTCGACCAGGCGTTCGGTCCGCAGTTGACGAGGAAGATGCGGATCGGCTCCCCGACCTTGACCTTGATCGGGTTCTCGACGTACTGGTTGGCGTAGCCGTTGAAGACCACGTAATCCATGTTGCCGTTGCCCAGCATCTTCGTGTAGTCGGGCACCTTGACGCCGTTCTCGCCGTCCTTCAGGTAGAAGTCGCTCTGGATGAAGGCGATCTCCTGCGCCGGCGGCCACCCCTCCTTCGGGTCGACGATCATTGCCCCGTACATCCCGGTCCCGATGTGCATGAGGACCGGCGGGGTGCCGCAGTGATACATGAAGGCGCCGGGGTACTTGGGCGTGAAGCTCCAGGAGAACTCTTCGCCCGGCATGATCGTCTTGTAGTTCACGTTGGGCGGCGTCTGCGCCGAGTGGAAGTCGAGCGAGTGGGAGGTCGTGGCATTCGGGTCGATCTTGAGCGTGAAGTCGACCTTGTCCCCCTCGCGCACGCGCAGCATCGGCCCCGGCACCGTCCCGTCGAACGTCCAGGCCGCGTAGGGGACGTCCTTGGCGATCATCAGCGCGGCGTCCATGGCCGTCAGTGTGATCTGCTTCGGCCCCGGCTCGACCGGCTTCAGGAAGGGGTCGTAGAGCTTGAAGGGCGACGGCTGCATCGGCACCGGGCTTTCGGAGCCCGTGCCGGGGCTCTGCGGGTTGGAGCCGACGTAGCCGCTCTGCGGCGTGCCCATGTCCATCTGATGGCCGGAGGCCGGCGTCTCCTGCGCCTGCGCGTTGCCGAGCAGGCCGCCGAGGGCCGGCATCGCCAGGCCGAGCGCTGCCGCCCGCTTGAGGAGCGCGCGGCGATCGCCGCCGTTCGTGTTGAGAAACCGCTCGACCTGCTCGTCGCTGACCGCCGGTCCACCGGGGAACTGATAGGAACTCACGCTTCAGAACCTCCTGGCGGGATGGCGCCCCGCCTTGTCCGTTTCGCATCCCCCTGGCCCCTCGGGCCGCGCCATTCCGGCGTCCCCTGACCAGGAACTCTGCCGCTAGTCTAGCCTTGGTCGTCGGGTGCAACCCTGACGAGCGGGGTGGGTTGGCGGCCAGACAGGGGTAAATCCCCTCCTACCCCATGGGGTGGCCAGCAAGGTGTGCGCCACCCCATGGGGTAGGAGGCCGCGCCTCACCCCGCGACGCCGGCGAGCCCGAGCGCCAGCAGCAGGAGGACGAAGGCGGTCAGCGCCACGAAGGCCCAATCGCGCTCGGCAAGGAAGAGGACGAGCGTCATCGCCACGCGCGCCGCGGGGGTCAGGATCAGCGCCAGGACGCCGAGGCGGATGATCGCGCCCGGCCGCCCCTCGCGCACCCCATCGACGATGGCGGCGATGCTCGTCGTGTGGCTCTCCTGCCCGATGACCTCGGCCACGGTCGCCGGCTCGCCCGCCCGCGCGTTGCCGAAGAGGAGGAGCGTCAGCCCGATGAGGATGAGCGCGGCGGCGAGGAGGACCCCGCCGAGCAGCACCACGCTGACCCAGCGCTCCATCCGCCGGCTCTGCGCCGCCTCGCGGCGAGCGGCCTCCATCTCTGCCGGCGCGGCCATTCAGTCGATCCCCAATCCACGCAGCAGCATCTGCACGGCGACGGCCGCCAGCGCCACCAGAAAGAGGCCGCGCACGATCCGGCTCTCGATGCGCGGCAGGAGCCGCGCCCCGGCGCTCGCTCCGATCAGGACGCCGAGGGCGACCGGGGCGGCGATCAGCGGCACGACGTCGCCGCGCCAGAAGTAGATGCCGGCGCTGGCGGCCGCTGTCACCCCGATCATGAAGTTGCTCGTGGCGCTGGAGACCTTGATCGGGAGGCGCATGGCGGTGTCCATCGCCAGCACCTTGAGCGCGCCGGAGCCGATGCCGAGGAGGCCCGAGGCGACCCCGGCCACATACATGAGGCCGAACCCGAGCGGCACGCGGTCGACCTGATAGGGGACGATCTCGCCCGCGGTCTGGCTCGGGTAGGCGCCGGCGAGCTGGAAGCGCTCGGCCAGCGGGTGATTGACGACCGTCTCGTGGCCACCGCCGTGCAGCTTGGTCACCGTGGGGACGATCGAGCCGAGGAGGATCAGCCCGAAGAGGAGAAAGAGGGCCCGGGTGGGGATGTGGGGCGAGACGAGCGCGCCGGTGACGGCTCCGATCGCGGTGGCGACCTCGAGGAAGATGGCGAGCCGGACATTCGTGAAGCGGTCGCGGACGTAGGCGGCGGCCGCGCCGCTGGAGGTGGCGATGACCGAGACGATGCTGGCCCCGATGGCGAGGCGGATGGGGAGGCCGAAACCGACGGTGAGAAGGGGCACCAGCAGGACCCCGCCGCCGAGCCCGATCAGGGAGCCGAGCAGCCCGGCGGCGACCGCCGCCGCGAAGAGCGCCACGACGAAGAGATCGACGCTGCTGAAATCGATCGGCGGATTCACCACGCTCACCACTCTATCCTGACTCGCCCGGGCGCGCATGCTGGAGCGAGGACGCGCGATTGCGCGGCGATGCGCCGGCGTTCGCCTCAGCCGGCTACATCCGGCAAGCGGCGTGCCAAAGGGAGTGATCGCGGGGGGACGGTCATTCGCGCCTTCGCCATTGGTTGCCTCTCCCACGGCGTCGCCCTCCCGGGCGAGGAGCTGTTCTTCGCGGAAGTCCACCTGCCTGGCGGCCCGGCGCCAGTGCGCCGCTTCCTGCCGGAGCTGGTCGATCTGATCTGGAGCCGGCGGATCGATCCGGGCAAGGTCTTCGACCTGACCCTGCCCCTGAACCAGATGGACGAGGGTTACCGCGCCATGGACGAGCGCCGCGCCATCAAGGCTTTGATGATGCCGAGCGGCGCGTAGTGGCCCCAGGGCGCGCGACCGAGGCGACCATGGCGGAGGACCGACGACGAGGAGATGGGAACGATGACCGAAGCAACGCGCCGCGTGCAGTCCTGGTTGGCGCGCTGGGCCAAGGCGCCGTATGCGTACCTGACCACGATCGGGCGCCGGACCGGCCGGCCGCACCGCATCGAGATCTGGTTCGGCGTGGATGATGGACGAATGTACCTGCTGTCCGGCGGGCGCGAGCGGTCCGACTGGGTGCGCAATCTCCAGGCGAATCCGCGCGTCACGGTCGAGTTGGGTGACGAGACGCACGCGGGCGTGGCCCGGATCCTCCAGGCCGGGACAGCCGAGGGGCAGCGGGCACGCGGTCTGCTGGTCGACAAGTACCGGGAGGGCGACAACCTCGACGCGTGGGGCTGCGCCTCCCTCCCTGTCGCGATCGAGTTTGCGGCTGACCGCAGCCCGTCGTTGGACACCTGATCGTCGTCTCGCTGCACGACTCATCGCATGAAAGGAGACCATCCATGACGGAGCGCCAGAAGCCGTCAGGCGCCGAGAAGATGTTCGGCGACTTCGCGCCCGAGCTCGTGCGTCTTACGGACGACGTCCTGTTCGGGCAGGTCTGGCCGCGGCCGGAGCTCTCGCCGAAGGAGCGCAGCCTCGTGACGGTCGCCAGCCTCGTCACCAGCGGCAGCACGGAGCAGCTCGTCTACCACCTCGGCCTGGCCCGGGAGAACGGCGCGAGCGAGCAGGAGCTGATCGAGACCATCACCCATCTCGCATTCTACGCCGGCTGGCCGAGAGCGATGTCGGCGATGGCCGTCGCCAAGCGCGTGTTTCGGGGCGCCTGAGGCGCTGCTCGTCCCAGTGCAACAGCCCGCTACTGATCGAGAGGGGGTGGCCGCGCCTGGTTCCGGAGCGTGCGGCAAACCAACGAGGGTCACGTCCGCGCCGGCGACTGGGAGGCAAATCCCTGCGTGGCGCGAAGCCCCGCGAGTGAATTGGCAGGAACAGGAGGGCGCCATGCAGATCACCAGAAACGACCTCGATACCGCGACCGGGGCGGCCGACTGGTTCACCGGCGCCGTCTACGTCGACACGGTCGCGACGCCGGGGCTGACTCGCGCCTGAACGCGAGCTTCGTCCATTGCACGCCGGCCTCCCGCACGGCCCGGCGCACCCACTCCCACGGCCAGACCATCTACGTCGCCGAGGGCATCGGCCGCGTGCAGCGGCGGGGCGGACCGATCGAGGTCATCTCCCCGGGCGGCCGCGTCTTTTTCGAGCCGGGCGAGGAGCATTTGCACGGCGCTGCCCGAAACCGCTTGATGACGCACCTTACCATGCTGGAGGTCGATGCCGAGGGCAATGCCGCGACCTGGGGCGAGCATGTCACCTACGCGGAGTACGGCCAGCAACTCGGGTAATCACGCGGGCCTTGCCACGCCGCCGCATGATTCCCAATTGCCGTTGACGCCGGCAGGGAGCGCACCGACAATGCGCCGCTCTGGTGCGGGTTCTGCCATGGATAAGGGGCATGGAAGATGCCTGAACTCCGAGAATCCGGGGTTGATCGGTTGCTCGCCTTCAGTGACGGCGTTTTTGCCATCGCCGTCACGCTGTTGGTGCTCGACCTGCGTGAGCCGACCGTGTCGCACGGGTTGCTCGACGCGCTGCTCAAGCAGTGGCCCGCCTATCTGAGTTACGCGCTCAGCTTCCTGATCGTCGGCATCATCTGGGCCCAGCACCACTGGATGTTCCAGTTGATCCGTCGTACCGACCACATCTTCATCCTGATCAACGTGGTCTTCCTGATGTGGGTCGCCATCGTGCCCTTCCCCACGGCGCTCCTCTCCAGCTATCTCGAGAACCGGAGCGAGCGGCAGACGGCCGTGGCCGTCTACACCGCTGTCTTCTTCGTCGGGGGGCTGCTCGTCAACCTGCAGTGGCGGTACGCGATCCACCGGAACCGCCTGCTCGGCGCAGAGGTGGATCGGAGGGCGATCCAGAAGATGACGTTGAACTATGCGGTGGGACCGCTCCTCTATCTGGCGGGCTTCGCGCTTTCGTTCGTCAGTCCGCCCGCAAGTATCGCCCTTATCGTTCTCATTAACCTGTTCTTTGCGGTCTCGCCGCTGCTGCTCGATCGCTTGCTGAGTTGAGCGCAATGGCGCTCCCGTATAGGGGAATCCGAAGTGGCGCCGGGTCGGTCACGAAGGAGATTGCGGTCGGCGCGAGCGGCGAGGCCATGTTGGCGAGCGGGGCCGGTGAGTCCAATGGCGGCGCCGCTTGAGGACCGCCTCGCCGCGCCGTGTCGTCGTCAGCCCTGCGCCGTCCAGGCATCGACCCGGATCGCCACCTTGTCGCGCGGGTCGCCCTCCGTTCCCCTGGTGAAGTCGGCCCCGGTGTACTCGTGCGCGAGCTGGTTGACCCAGGCGAGCGTTTCGTAGCGCTCGAACGCGACGACCTCGCCCCGGATTTCGGCGTAGCGCATGGGGCGCGCCAGATCGGCGACCGACATGGCGACGAAGGGATGCTCGTGCGGGGTTCCGGCGCCTGGCGATGCCCGGCTCGATGCCGAGGTAGACGTCCTCCCCGTCCGAAAGGAACCGGACCGGGTTCACCCGCGGCTTGCCATCCGCGCCGATCGTGGCGAGGTGGCCGAGCGCCCGGCTGTCGAGGATGTCCCGATAGTGCTCCGGCACGACGGCCCTTGGGTATGATCTTCTCTTCGTCGCGTCTCGCCTCACCGAGCATTTCGGAAACGATGATCGAGACCGCTTACGCTCGCGTTCCTGCCGTCTATCCCCCCAGCGACGTCCCGATCGCCCGGCCGACGACGAAGGTGATCGCCGCCGCGGCGACGCCGAAGAGGACCTGCCGCAGCCCGGACTGCACGGCGTTGCGCCCGGTGATGATCGTGATCGCGGCGCCGATGGCGAAGAGGGCGATGATGCTGAGGATGATGCTGGCAACGAATGCCGACGTCCCCTCGCTGAAGACGTAGGGAGCGACGGGCACGATGGCCCCGGCCGAAAAGAGGAAGAACGAGGTCGCCGCGGCGACCCAGGCTGACCCCCCCAGCTCCTCCGGATCGATCCCCAGCTCCTCCCGGGCGAGGGTGTCGAGCGCGGTTCGCGGGTCCTGCACGATCCGCCGGCCCAGCTCGCGCGCCTGCTCGGCAGGGACGCCCTTCGCCTGGTAGATCAGTGCCAGCTCGGCCGCCTCCTCCTCCGGCGCCGCCAGGAGCTCCTCCCGCTCGATCTTGATCTGATGTGCGTAGAGCTCGCGCGAGCTCTGCACGGAGAGCCACTCGCCGAGCGCCATCGAGAGCGACCCGGCCAGCAGCCCGGCGAGGCCGGTGATCAGGATCGAGCGGCCGGCCAGCTCCGCCCCGGCCACCCCCATGACGAGGCTGGCGTTGGAGACGAGCCCGTCGTTGGCGCCGAGGACGGCCGCGCGCAGAGCGTTGCCGCCGCCCGCCCGGTGCCGCCCTTCGAGCCGGGCCACCGCGCCGCCGGTGAGACCGCCCGACTGTTCGCTGATGGCGCGGAAGAGCCGGGCGTGCGACTGCTCGTCGGCGGCCATGCGCGCGCCGCGCGCCTCGGGCTGCTCCTGATAGCGCTGGCTGTCGGCCTGCTCCTGGGCAGCGACCGTGGGGAGGATCGTCGCCGGCCCGAAGCGGCGCGCCAGGGCGATGAGGACCCGCGTCCGCCAGCCCGGCGCCGATGGCAGGTTCGTCTCCCCGATCTCGCGCAGCTTCGCGCGCCAGATCTCGGCATGCCGCTCCTCCGCCTCGGCCATGCGCCGGTAGACCGTCGCCAGCTCCGAGCCGGCTTCGATGTCGGCGAGGGCGTGGTAGAGGGCCGCGCCGTCGACCTCCCCCTGCAAATTATCGAGATAGCGTTGCCGATCCGCGGAGGCCATGATCCTTCCTCCTGATCATCGGGGCGCAACCAGCGGCCTGGCAGTCGAGTGAGAGCCGCCGGAGGGGAGCGCGTTGCAAGCCTACTCCCGGCCGATTCTAAGCATTCTCCAAGATTTGCTCGCTACTGTCTCTCCTCGAGGGGCGGTACGTCGCGGCCGCTTCTCGCCAGGGCCGCGCCGAGTGCCCGTCCCGACCCCCTGGCCAGCCAGTGCGCGGCAGCAATCGGACCGGAGTTTGGAGGAGGACCCGTCGTGGTGGAACGGATGTATGGCAATCGGATGGTGATCGACCGGCGGCGGCTGCTCGTGGCAGCGACCGGGGCCGGCCTGGCGCTGAGCCTGCCGGGCGCGCGCGCTTTCGCTCAGGGGAGCGCCGCCCCGGCCAGCGCGGCCGAGGCGCCCGAGGGCGCCGTGGCCTGGGTGAAATACAACCTGAATAGCGCGCCAACCGATCAGTTGCAGGCGATTCCGGGCGCGGGCGAGCGGATGACGCGCGAGTTCGAGGAGTATCGCCCCTACACGAGCATCGGCCAGTTTCGCGGTGAGCTCGGCAAGTACATCTCCCCCGAGGAGGTGGCGGCGCTGGAGGCGTATCTCTTCGTGCCGGTCGATGTCGACCAGGCCGACGCCGACACGCTGCAGCAGTTGCCCGGCGTGACGCCGGAGATCGCGCAGTCGCTGATCGGCGGCCGCCCCTTCGGCTCGCCCGAGGCGTTCCTGAAGGCGCTCGGCGCCTCCGTCGCGCCGGAATTGGCCACGGCCGCAGCCACCTTTCTCGCCCCCGATGCCGGGGAGACCGCGACCTGGCTGAAGTACAACCTGAATACGGCGACGAGCGAGCAGTTCATGGCGATCCCGGGGGCCGGCGAGCGGATGACGCGCGAATTCGAGGAGTACCGGCCGTATACGAGCATCGCGCAGTTCCGGGGGGAGATGGGCAAGTACATCTCGCCGGAGGAGATCGCCGCGCTGGAGAAGTACCTCTACGTGCCGGTCGCCCCGGCGAGCGCCGATCCGGAGACGGTGCGGCAGCTCCCCGGCGTCAGCCCGGAGACGGCGCAGACGATCGCCAGCGAAGGCCCCTTCGCCTCGGTCGAGGCGTTCCTGGCCACGCTGGAGACAACCCTCGCGCCGCAGTTCGTCGACCTCGCCAAGCCGTATGTGGAGGGGGCATGAGCGACAGTGAGCGCCTTGCGCGCCTGACCACCCTCCTCTACGCGCTCGCGGCCGCCCTCTTCGCGGGGACGATCGTGGAGCTCCTCTCGGCCAAGCACTTCCAGGAGCCGATGCAGCTCGTCCCCTTCGCCCTCTGCGTCGCCGGGCTGGCGGCCATCGGCGTCGCCTGGAAGCGCCCCAGCCGGCAGAGCGTCCTCGCCCTGCGCCTCGTCATGCTGATCGCGGCTGGCGGAAGTTTGCTCGGGATGTGGGAGCACATCGAGGGGAACATCGGGTTCATCCAGGAGATGCACCCGGACGTCACCGGCTGGGAGCTCCTCATCGGCGCTGTCACCGGGCGGGCGCCCCTCCTCGCCTCCGGCGCGCTGGCCGCGGCCGGGGTCATCGCGGTCGTCGCCACCTTCGCCGCCGGATGGGGCCTCCGGGGCGCGCGCGACATCCGCCGGGCCGAGGCCATCTCCGGCGAGATGGCACCCGCGCTCGGCTCGATCTCTCTCAAGTAGATAGGTTCAGCCTGCTGCCTGGTCGCGCTCTTCGGAGCCGGCCGGGCGGCAGGGCGCTCATACGGATTCCGGATGATTGCTGTCACTTCGCCGTGCTCACCCTCTCCCCCTCCGGTGGGAGCGGGGACGCTCGTCGCAAGACATCTTGATATATGTAAATTCGATGCCTGCCCTCCTATAACATCAATGTGATCTGATGCGAAAGCACGTGAAAGATCTCCCCTCTCCCACCGGAGTGGGACGGGGACCCGCTGGGTGGCGGCTGGGGGTGAGGGCAGGCCGTGGCAATGCGGTGCCGATTACCCGGATTTCGGATTAGTCGAGCCAGGTCGTCAGCCAGGTCCAGCGGCGCTTGTCGACCGGGGTCTCGGGCGGCTCCGGCGGCAGGAGCGCCTGCAGGGTGTCGCGCAATTCGGCGCTCCAGGTCTGCTGCTCGCCCTTGTTGGCCTCGAGGGGGAGTGGGGCGAGCGGCGCGCCGATCTGCACGCGCAACGTCTTCCCTCGCCAGAGCGGCTTGCTCCCGGCCAGGGCGACGGGGAGGACCCGGCAGCCGGACTGCCGCGCCAGAAAGGCGACTCCTCGCCGCGGCTCCCCGATCTCCCGCATCGGGCCGCTCAGGTGGTCCCATCCCTCGGGGAAGATGCCGAGGCGGTCGCCGCGCGCCAGCACCCGCAGTCCCGCCTCCAGCGCGTCGCGGTTGAGCGCGCTCGTCGTCGAGACCGGCTCGAAGCGCCCGACCAGCCAGAGCGCGAACCGGCGCCACCAACGGTCGGCCGCGTTCTCCGAGGCGAGGAAGACGATGCGCGGCTCGGCGGGGAGCGCGATGAGGAGGAGGAAGCCGTCGATCCAGTTCCGGTGCGGCGCGCCGGCGACGATCAGCGGCTCGCCGGGGGGCACGAGATCCAGCCCGCCCACCTCGATCTGGAAGCGGAAGAGCCAGCGCGCGATGGCGCGCACCGCGTCGGTTGCAAAGCGCGACTGCATCCGCCTCAGCCAATTCGCCAGCCGTTGTCGCATCATCTCCACCCGCGCCGATCTCGGGATCGATGGTATGCCGTCGCTGGGCCGTGAGGCACGCCATCAACAAGTGACTGCGCCCATTCTGTCGCCAAACGTGGCGGTCGCGCGTCCGTACCCGGAACGGGATTTCCGGCCCTCGGGTAGACTCTCGGCCATCGCCACTCGCATCAACCACTCACTGGTGCCCCCTGTGCTGGAACTGCCAACACGCGATGACGCGCTCAGCCTCTCCCTCCCCCGGACCCCGATCGTGGGGCGGGAGCGAGAGATACCAGCCCCAGAACCCGATCAGGAGGGTGAGGAGCGGGAAGCGGGTGCGGTAGGCGACAGCCAGCGCGATGAGCCCGCTGCCGATCTCGAGGATGAGCCAGGCGGTGTCGATTCGCTCGTAGAAGGCGTGGCAGATCCGCGCGTCCGTCGATGCGGGCCAGAGGTTCAGGATGCGCAGGGTGGTGTAGATTGCCAGCCGCGTCACCCCGGTGCCGACGAAGATCAGCGGGTTCCCCCCGAGGGGATAGCCGCGCCAGCGCAGCAGGGCGCCAGTCCCCCTGCCGGCATTGACGGCGCCGAAAGGCGGGCGTGGATCGTATCGAGCTGATCGGGGCGGATCAGCCCAACCGCTGCCCACTGTTCGAGATCGCTCCAGGTAAAGGGGGAACCGGGTGACGAACTGGCCATGATGCGCCTCCCTGCGCGGCGATCTGCTGCCACGGGCTCGATGCATCCGGCGAATCGAGCGTGGCAGCAGCTACATGTGCATCATGGCGTGCTGACTCGGATCGCACACCCGTACCTGGTACAGGGTTTTCGAGAGCCGTCTCCCCGACGTGTCGACCTGAGCGGAGCGAAGGACCTCGGCCCCTGGGAGCCGCGTGTCCAGCGGACCGAGATGCTTCGTTCCTCACACGATGGTGATGTGCTGCTCTAGCGGTGCACCTCGACCCGGGTGCCGACCGAGACGAAGGCGAAGAGTTGGTCCGCCGCCGCCGGGTCCAGCGCCACACAGCCGCCCGTCGGGCCGGCCCCGTCCGGGAGGACCTGGCCGGTGTTGTCCATCGAGTAAGAGTGGAAGCCGTTGAGACGGTTCGGGTCGAAGCCGACCCAGTCGTCGATCCAGGCGCCCCCCCAATCGGTCCAGCTCAGGCCCCTGTACTTCTCATAGACGGAGTACGTGCCGATGGCGGTGGCGAAGAAGCCGTCATCCGACGCATCGCTCCCCATCGCCGCCCAGAACGACACCAGCGGCGTGTCCCCCTCATAGAGCGTCACCGTCTGCGTCGTCCGGTTGACATCGACCCAGTGCTCCGCGCCAGCGGCCCCGGCCATGCCTCCCGCGCCAGGGTCGCCGCCGGCGCCATCGAGCGCGAGGAGATCGCCAAAGGCCCAGCCGGTCTGGTCGGCGGTCTGCACCTGATACCAGTCATCGGGGGTCGGGCCGGCCAGCAGCGCCACGTCCTCCCCCTGCCAGAGCGTGCCGACCACCGGCGCCCAGATCCCCGGCTCGGCCCGCAGGTTGAGCTGCGAGACGGCGACGGTGGCCGCGCCGCCGGCCCGCGTCCCCGCCGGTGCGCCAAAGACGACGGCCATGGCGACGGCGACGAGCGCGATGATCACACCGCCGATGCGGCGGGCGCTGCCGACTCCATGCATCCCCTTCCCCATCTGTTCCCCTCCCGGCGCGCGCCGGTTCCCCAAGCCGCGGTCAGCGGCCGGCGCGATCGTTTGCGGGGGTTGTGGGGCGTCTTCGGGGGGATCTACGCCTCACAACGAGAATCGGTTTTCAAGAAGAGAAGGATTGATTCCAGATCGTCATTATGTATCTATTTGACAACAAGTCACATTAGAAGATACGGAAGCATTCGACGGATTTCGGCCGGACCGCACTTCTGGGGTGAGATCGCCTGGCTGCTTGCTCCGGTGGCAAATCCCGGAGACTTGTTCCCGATTTGACACGCACGCTGTTCCCAGGAAGGCAGGCGCCAGCGATCGCGACTCCCAGACTGGATGCATCGGCCGGAAGGCCCGGCCGGCGATAGATCCAGAAGGGAGACGACAATGGACACCCAGCATTTCGATCAGATCGCCTCGTCCCTCGCCCGCGCGCACAATCGTCGCGGGGTGATGGCCCTCCTCGGCGCGGCCGTGCTCGGCGGCAGCGCAGGGCTTCTTCTCCAGGAAGAGGGCGCGGCGCGGCGCAAGAAGAGCAAGAAGAAGGGGAAGGGGCGCTGCCTCAAGTCGGGCAAGTCGTGTCGCAGCGACAAGCAGTGTTGCGGCAAGCAGGGGCTGATCTGCGATGTCCCGCAGAATGCCAGCAACTCCGACACCGAATGCTGCGGCGGCAAGGGCGCGACCTGCGGCGGCGTCGACGACGAGGGGAACTCCCTCGCGCCCTTCTGCTGCGTTGGCCAGGCGGGGCGGCGGGAGTTCGTCTGCAGCCAGAACGACCCGAACAACCCGTTCGTCAAGGGGACCTGCATGCCGGCGCCCCCGGACGAGTAGTCGTTTGCTCTCGTCTTCCCGTCGATGAGAGGGGCGGTGCGTGGAGCGCCGCCCCTCGCGCGTGGGGGGGTTCGGCCAGCCGGCGGCGCGGCGACCGTCACCGCGACCGCCGCCCCTCGCGCGTGGGGGGTTCGAAGCCGCCCAGCTCGGCGCGCTTGATCGGGTCACCGCCGCCCCTCGCGCGTGGGGAGTTCCCTCCTCGGCCAGGCGGCACGATGATTGCGCTATCGATGCTGCCGGCCGTTGCGGGCCACCTCGAACCGCGAGACGATGGCGAGCGATGTCACACGCGATGATTCCCCCAGAACCGATGCCGGCGCGGATCGCTAGCCCCGGCGGCCCGCTCGCGCCGACGATGCCCGGCCATGCCCGGGCGAGCGAGTGTTTTCTGCACGGTGGCGCGGGGCGGGAGCCCTGGTCCCCGCGCTTCCGCGACATCGAGGTGGTCCGCTGCGATCACCTGGGGCCGGCCTACGTGGTGGAGATGTACCTCGTTGCCGGGGATGAGGAGCGGGTCTACCGGTCGCACCATATGCACTACGTCCGGGACGGGCGCCGCGAGGTCCACGCGCTGGACGACACCCTGGGGCCGGCGGCGGTCGACGCGGTCTGGGCGAGCCTGGTAGCGGCGATGGAGCGCGGGGCGTCGCCGCGGGAGAGCGAGGCCCGCTTTCACGGCCGGCGACGACGCTGATCACCCGAATGCCCCGCCCCTTTTCTCAGTGTGCGATGATCTCCCGGCATCGATCTTGCTCCGGGCAGAATCTGGCTCATCGCAGGAGAGAAAGGAGTCGAACATGCGCTTGCGGGGTTTCGTGGTGTTGCTCGTCGCGTTGGCCATGGTCCCGATGACGATGATTGGCGCCCAGATGCGGGCCGGGGCACAGGATGCCACGCCGGCGGCCGGAGAAGCGGTCAAGGTCCGGACGATGGCGTCTGGCTCGCTCGAGGTGCTGGCCCCGGGCACGGCCATCCTCAATCTCGGGCGCATTACCCTCGCGCCGGGGGCGAGCCTCCCCTTCAATCCGCAGGATCAGTCGGCGGTCCTCGTCTACGTGGCCACCGGGGCGCTGACCTTCCAGGTCGAGGCCCCGATGACGATCGCGCGGCTGGCCGAGCGCGGCACGCCGTCTCCGACCACCACGGAGAGCGTGGAGGCGAATACGCCCTTCACCCTGAAGAACGGGGATTCCGCCCTCTTCCCGCCAGCGATCGCCGGTGATGTCCGGAACGACGGCACGGAGGAGGCTTCGGCCTGGATCGTGAACCTCGGGATCCGGCCGGCGAACGCCGGCACGCCGGCGGCTGGCACCCCGGCCCCGTAAACGGAACGCGCTCCCGCGCGACCTCTCAGGAGACGGTCCCCGTCCCGTACTTCGGGAGGGGATCGTCAACTGTCGGGGGAAGCGGGTGGAGCACCAGCGTCTGTGCCACCCGGTCGCCCAGTCGTTGCGAAGCGGCGAGTTCCAGGCGAAGACCGCGCCGACCAGGTAGAAGAGGAGCCCATCCACGATCCGCAGGACGGTGCGCACGAGCGCTGCCTGGAGAGTGATGGGTGATCCGTCGGCCATGACCACCCGTAGTCTTGTGGCCATCTTGCCTAGGGTTGCGCCAAATCGCACCTCCATCAGCAGGTAATAGACGAGCCAGGCGCCCAGGAAGGCGAGGACAGGCTCCCCTTCCAGGCGATACGTGTGCTCGATGTACGCGCGGCCGGTGTTCGAGGTCCAGACCTCCGTGGTCTCCGTCCCGAAGCGGGCATAGAGCAGGGCGAGGAGCGGAAGGAAGACGAGGGCGTCGATCGCCACCGCGGCGCGACGTCCAACCCCGCTAGGGGCCACGGGAATTGCTGCGCTCGATCGTCATCGGGCATCCCCGGTCGCGCTCGTTCCCAATCGGTCGCTGCCATGGCAGATCGTGCCTCCACATTCAGCCGCGCAGATCGGACTCGTCGAGAACTTCCACCGTCACCTCGCTGGCCGCCTCGCCACGGCGCGCTCGGCATCTCTTCCCCGGCGCTATCCGCCAGGGGCGCCCGCTGATCGCGGCCCGTGTCGAACCGGCGATAGGCGTAGGCGCTGAGCAGGAGCAGCACCCCCAACACGACGAACGCCATGACGCGGTAGATCGCATCGAGCGAGGCGAGGTCGTAGAGAAAGGCCTTGACGGCGGCGAGGGCAAGGACGGCGAGCAGCGACCACTCCGCCAGGAGGGGGATGCCCCACAACTCTTGGGCAGCGCGGCGATGACCAGCCCGAAGCCGATCACCGCCATCCGCGATGCGACCGTGCGGCTCGCGCGTGGTGCGCCCGGCCACGACCAGCAGCGCCAGCCCGGCTTCACCGGCGAAGGGGATGCGCCCCCGGGGAGTGTGGGGCAGTCCCGAACGGCACGGGGCGAAACTCTTCCGTAAAGAGGTGGATCGTCGCCAGCCCGAAGACGAGCGCGGCGGCGAACGCGCCGTTGCGCGGAGCGCTCTTGCTCGGCGGCTCGAGGGAGAACGACTCGCTAGCGGCATTGAACGTGGCGAAGAGGGAGTTCGATGTCTTCTGCAGAGAGTTCGCCAAGGCATCGCTCGCCCCCTGCAGGCCGGAGCGCAGGGACGGCACGCCGCCGGCACTGCCCAGCCCCCCAGGAGCGCCGAGCATCCTGCTGCCCGCTCGCGGCAGCTGGCTCGTGTTGACCGGTCAATACCGGGCGGGGGAGGGTGCCCCGGCGCGGGCGAAGGCGCGCACCCACGATTGCTCGATGCCGAAGGCGATCGCGTAGGGGAGGTAGCGATCGAAGAGCTCCTGGGCCTTCGGCAACTCCGCGCACTGCTCGATCGCCCAAGGTAGCGTTGAAAGGCCCGTCATTGCGCCGCCGCGCCCGCGTCGGCTTGCGTCTTCCGCGGCATGTACGGCGCGATGGCCCAGACGATGAGCCCGACCAGCAGCAGCGCGGCAAAGATGATGAGGAGCTCCGGCGCGCCAGGTCGATCCGCGTGGCGACGATGTCCCGGGTGTCGACCGATTCGTCGAGGAGGGCGCCGAGCCGCTTGCTTCGACTCTGGAAAGCAGAGAGCTTTGCACTCGTGATCTCGGCTCATGTCTTGGCAGAGGTCCTCGCGACGTTCGAGGATCCCTACTTCCGCAAGCGACCCATACACACCCCGAAAGACGATCTCGTTCTTGCCGCCGCCGTTGGTGCAGAGGTTGATTATCTGGTAACCGGAGACAAAAACTTGTTACGCCTTGGCGGCTACCAGGGCGTCCGCATACGCTCCCCTCGCCAGTTCCTCGATCTGCTGGAAGGTGCAACTGATGCCGGCTCAGATGACTCTTCGGGCTACTCTCGTCAATCTTCGGCGGCGCGGCAATCATGAACCTCCGAGATCCCATCCACTCAGAGGATGGTGGGACGACGTGATGAATCTTCCGTAAGATCGCCGATGGACCGGCGGGTGGATTTCCACCCGCCGGTCCAGGTTTTCTCACCGCTGACCGAGGGTTTGAATCCCTCGCGCTACTCCTTGCTCGCCGTTTCGATGAGCCACTGGATGCCGAACCTGTCCGTGAGCGCGCCGTAGTAGCCGCCCCAGAACATCTCCTGCAGCGCATCCTGCACGGTGCCGCCCTCGCTGAGGGCGGCGAAGAGGCGGTCAGCTTCGGCGCGGCTATCAGGGTGCATGCCGAGGGAGATGGCGTTCCCCGGTGTGATGGTCATACCCATCTCGGGCGGGATGTCGGAGGCCATCAGCAGATGGCCGCCCGGCAAGGGCAGCGCCACGTTCATGACCTGTCGCTTCACCTCGTCGCTGAGCGGCGGCATCCCCTCGGGCAGCGGCACGTCGCCGTGCCGCATGATGCCGCCCTGGAACTCGGTGCCGAAGACCGACTTGTAGAAATTGAACGCCTCCTCGGCGTTGCCAGTGAAGTTGAGATAGGTGCTGGTATACGTCATGGGTATCTCCTCCGGGTTTTGCGCCAGTCGGGACATCGGGACAGCTATGCGTTGTAGGCGGCTTCCAGCTCGGCGATGTCGAGCTTGCCCATCGTGAGCATCTTGCGCACCGTCTGGCCCGCCCGCTCCTGATCGTCGCTTTGCAGCAGCTCATAGAACCTTTGCGGTGTCACCTGCCACGAGACGCCGTACTTGTCCTTCAGCCAGCCGCACGAGCCCGGCTCTCCCCCATCCGCCGTCAAGCGGTCCCAGTAGTAGTCGACCTCCTGCTGATCGGCGCAGGTGATGGAGAAGGAGATCGCCTCGCTGAAGGTGAAGAGCGGGCCGCCATTGATGGCCTGGAAGGGCTGCCCGTTGATCGTGAAATCGATGTACAACACCGGGGCGTCAGGGGCCGGGCCCTCTTGCGTGAAGTGACCGACGTAGTCAACTCGGGAATCCTTGAAGACCGAGATGTAGAAATCGACGGCCTCCTCGGCGTTGTTGTCGAACCAGAGGCACGGGGCAATGGGTTGTGTCATGTGGCATTCCTCTCTCCACGGCGGTCTGTGCCCGATCGACAGACCGTTTCCACTGTATGGTCGAACGGAGGGAGGAGAAATCGACAATCACCGGATCAGCCGGTGATCGTTACCCTTCCCGTGCCGGACCGAAGGTTCCACAATGGAGAACCGGGTGTGCGCCATGCAGTTTCGCTTTGATGACGAGGCCAATGCCCTCTATATCGCGCTCCACCCGGGGAAGGTCGTGCGCACGATCGCGTTGACTGACACGATCTCTGTCGACATCGACGCCGAGGGAGACGCGCTGGGCATCGAGTTCGTCAGCGCGGACGAGCTCGTGCCATTTCTGCGGTGGGTGCAGGCGCACGAGGCGGGCGACGCCTGGGCAGCGGAGATGCTGGCGGCGGTGCGGGAGCTGTTCGCCGCACGCGCCGCCTGAGAGGCATCAGCCCCGGTTGGTGATCTGCTGCAGGTTCCAGGTGTTGCCGTCCGGGTCGCTGAAGTAGGCGAAGTCGCCCCAGGGGAGCGATTCGACCTCGCTGATGGGCGCGCCACGCCGCCGCAGCTCCTCGCGCAGCGCCCGCACGTCGGCGGCAATCATCTGCAGCCCGCGCAGCGAGCCGGGCGTCATCTCCGTCAGCCCGGCGCCGATGGCGATCGAGCAGGCCGAGCCGGGCGGCGTGAGCTGCACAAAGCGGAGCTGCTCGTTGACCTGGTGGTCGTGGTCGACGTTGAAGCCGATCTGCTCGACGTAGAACGTCTTGGCCCGGTCGACATCCGAGATCGGCACCGGGATCAACTCCAGCTTCATCTCCATCATCGGCACATCTCCTTCCATACGGGGCGATTCGATAGCGATTGCGGGAGGATACCCTCGGCGCCTCCGGCGTAGCGGCAATCGCCCGCGCCTCGCGACCGCGTAGTAAACTGCAGCCTCTCGGTACGCAGCGTCGCGATCCACCACCGGGCGCCGATCTCCCCGATCCAGGACCGCATCGCTCCATCTTTCATCGCCCCTCTCGCCCGGCGCCGTCCGAGTTGCCAGCGCTCACTCGCGTCTCTGCCGAGGTGACGAACAAGGAGGTGACGATCCGGAAGGAGGAGTGGCGAGAAAGCTCGACCCGATCGTATGGCCGGCCTCCCCGCGAGCGGGCGGACGGCGGGAGGAGTGACGATGCGGATCGCGACCAGAACCCGGAGCGGCCTCCGTGCGCGCGTGGGCGTGGGGCTTGCCCTGATCGCCTCGCTGCTGGCGGGGAGCATTGGGGTAGCGGCGCAGGATGCCACGCCGATGGCGCAGGGGGCGACGCCGACCTCCGAAGAGGCGCTGGTGCCCGACGCCTGCGCGGCCGAGCAGCCGCTGGCCGAGCCGATCACCGTCGGCTACGCCGGCCTCTCCGGCGAGTTCCCCTTCGTGCAGGACGTCAACGGCGGCCTGCAGCGCGTGGCCGACTGCCTCAACGTCAACCTGATCATCACCGACAACGAATACGATCCCCAGGTCGCTCTCACCAATGCCGACACGCTGGTGACGC
This sequence comes from Thermomicrobiales bacterium, assembly GCA_020853615.1. Classification (GTDB taxonomy): domain Bacteria; phylum Chloroflexota; class Chloroflexia; order Thermomicrobiales; family UBA6265; genus JACCXM01. The sequence goes on along the minus strand of JADYYO010000027.1, from coordinate 8,200 downwards.
GCGGCGTCAACGTGGCGATCGAGTTCCAGACCGACGTCGGCGTCGCCCCGGCGATCTGCAGCAAGTTCGAGGCGGCCAACATCCCGGTGATCGCCATCGATATTCCGCAGGAGCCGTGCGCCATCTTCTTCGGCGCCAACAACCTCGAGGCGGGCAAGATCGGCGGCCGCCACCTCGGCCAGATGGCGCAGGAGCGCTGGGGCGGCGACGTCGACGCGCTGGTGCTGCTCGAGCTGCCGCAGTCGGGCCCGCTCCCGCAGCAGCGGATGGATGGCGCAGCCGAGGGCGTCAAGGAAGTCCTGCCGAACCTGACCGACGACAAGATCATCCGCGTCGACGGCAAGGGGAACCTGGAGGATAGCCGGACCGTCTTCCAGGACGTGCTGACGCGCCTCTCCGATGCCGATCACATCCTCGTCTCGGCGATCAACGACCCGAGCGCAGTCGGCGCGCTGCGTGCGGCCGAGGCGGCCAACCGCACCAACGACGTGATGATCGCCGGCCAGAACGCGACGATCGAGGCGCGGACCGAGATCTGCCGCGACACCCCGGCCTTCATCGGCTCGGTCGCCTACTTCCCGGACCGCTACGGCGACTACCTGATCCCGCTGGCGATCAAGCTCGCCAAGGGGGAGCCGGTGCCCGACCAGGTGCTGATCAACCATCTCTGGATCGACCGCGCCAACATCGAGCAGTTCTACCCGAACGCGTGCGCGTAACGGGGTGATGGGTGATGGGTGATAGGTGATGGATGTCGGATCGCGGATGTCGGATGTCACGCACACGGCCTCCTATCACCCAACCCCCATCACCCATCACCCAACCCCTATCACCCCATGACCCAATCACCTCAACACCCAACACCCACCACCCAACACCCACGTCTCCAACTCTCGGGCATCGCCAAGGCGTTTGGCGGCATCCAGGCGGTGCGCGGGGTGTCGCTCGCGGTCGGCCGGGGTGAGATTCTGGCGCTCTGCGGCGAGAATGGCGCCGGGAAATCGACGCTGGCGAAGATTCTGGCCGGCGAGATCGTGCCCGACGCGGGGACGATCGCACTCGATGGGCAGGAGATCCGCCTGAGCGACCCGGCACAGGCGCGCCAGATGGGCATCGCCGTCATCTACCAGGAGCTGAATTACGTCCCGACGCTGACCGTCGCCGAGAACGTCCTCCTCGGACGGCTGCCGAAGCGGGGCCCGGTCGTCGACTGGGAGGCCGTCAACCGGGAGGCGCGCGCCATCCTCGCCCCGCTCGCGCCCCATCTCGACCCGCGTACGATCGTTGCCAGCCTGCCGGTCGCGGAGCGGCAGATCGTCGAGATTGCGCGTGCCCTCTCGCTCGAGGCGCGGGTGATCGTCATGGACGAGCCGACGGCGGCGCTGAGCGAGCAGGAGGTGCAGCGCCTCTTTACCCTCGTCCGCCGGCTCGCCGAGAGTGACGTTTCCATCATCTACATCTCGCACCGGCTCGACGAGGTCTTCAGCCTGGCCGACCGTATCGCCGTCCTGCGCGACGGCGCGCTCGTCGCCGACTGGCCGACGGCGGAGACGACCCGCGCCGAGGTGGTGCGGGCGATGGTCGGCCGCAGCGTCGACGAGCTCTACCCCCGGCGGGAGTCGACCCCGGGGGAGCCGCTGCTGGAGGTGCGCGGCCTCGGCCGGGGGGAGAAGCTGAGCGACATCAGCTTTCTGGTCCGCTCCGGCGAGATCGTCGGCGTCTTCGGCCTGCTCGGCTCCGGCGCCGATCTGTTGGTCAAGGCGATCTTCGGGGCGGAGCGGGCCGACCGGGGCGAGGTGATCGTCGCGGGGCGCTCGCTCGGCCTGCCGACGCCCGGCCGCGCGCGGCGGGCGGGGATCGCGCTAGTGCCGGGGGAGCGGAAGGAAGAGGGGCTCGTCCTCGGCATGAGCGTGCGCGAGAATCTGAGCTTGAGCACGCTCGGGGCCATCAGCGATTGGGGGTTCATCCGGCAGGGGATCGAGCGGGCGCGGGCGGTGGAGATGGTCCGCGCGCTCCAGATCCGGACGCCGGGGATCGAGGCACCAGTCGGCCGTCTCTCGGGCGGAAACCAGCAGAAAGTGGTCCTCGGCCGCTGGCTCGAGGCGCGGCCCCGCGTCTTCGTGCTGGAGGAGCCGACGCGTGGCATCGACGTCGGGGCGAAGGTCGAGGTCTACCGCCTGATGGAGAACCTGGCCGAGGAGGGGGCGGCGATCCTGCTCGTCTCGTCGGAGCTGCCGGAAATCCTCTCGATGTCGGACCGGATTCTGACGATCGCCGATGGCCGCCTCACCGGCGAGTTCCAGCGCGGCGCGGTCACGCAGGAGGAGATTCTCGATAGCGCCATCGGCGGCGCCAAGGTTTAGACGGGGTGATGGGTGGTGGGTGTTGGGTGTTGGGGATTACAGCGGCGTGCGCAAGACGTGTCATGCTGAGGAACGAAGCATCTCGGCTCACAGGAGACGCGCTGTTCCGGGAAGCCGAGATCCTTCGCTTCGCTCAGGATGACACCACGTCCGCACAGCCCTTTAGGTTGTTGATGCCGGATTGCGGATTGGGGATTCCGGGTTTGGGGGATGAGGGCTGAGATGTCGACATCCGACGGCGCGCCTGCGCCCGACATCCGAAATCTGCCATCTGACATCACGGGCGCGACGCGGCGGCCACGATTGACGCTCGGCGATCTCTGGGACGCCGGGATCGGGCTCCTCGTCGTCTACGTGCTGATCATCATCATCTTCTCGCAACTCTCGCCCTTTTTCCTGACGAAGAACAACTTCCTCAACATCCTGGTCGGGGTCTCGATCCTCGGCATCGTCGCCGCCACGCAGACGATGGTGATCATTTCGCGCGGCTTCGACCTCTCCGTCGGCTCCACCGTCGCGCTCGCCGGCGTGGTGACGGCCAAGATGCTGACGGCCGGGGCGTCCGACTGGCTCTCGGTCGCCGGCGCGATCGGGGTCGGCCTGCTGGTCGGTGTGATCAACGGCCTCCTGATCACCGTCGTCCGGGTCAACCCGCTGATCACCACCCTGGCCATGCTCTCGATCGTGCGCGGCATCGCCTACGTCTGGACGAACGCCCTCACCCAGGTCTTCCCGGGGCCGCATCTGCGCTGGCTCGGCACCGGGCGCGTGCTCTGGGACATCCCGGTCGCGGTGCTGATCATGCTCGCCGTCTTCGTCCTCGTCTGGCTGACGCTCCGCTTCACGACCTTCGGCCGTGCCCTCTTCGCGGTCGGCGGCAACTCGCGGGCGGCGCTGCTGGCCGGGATCGATGTCGGGCGGGTGCAACTGGCCGCCTACATCATCTCCGGCCTCTCAGCCGGCTTCGCGGGCGCGATCCTGGCCGCTCAGCTCAGCGCCGGCAGCCCGCAGGCGGCGAACGGGCTCGAGTTGAACGCCGTCGCCGCCGTCGTCCTCGGCGGGGCGAGCCTCGCCGGGGGGCGCGGCCGGGTCTGGGGCACCCTCCTTGGCGCGCTGATCATGGAGACGCTGCGCAACGGCCTGGTCCTGACCGACGTCTCCTCCTTCTACCAGATGATCGCCTGGGGGTTGGTGCTCCTGCTGGCGGTGGTGATCGACCAGTTGCGCCGGGGCGAGGGAGCATGAGTAGGGCGACACTTCAGAGGCGAAATCACGTTTCTGACCGATGGCGCCTCTTTGCCGTGGCATGCTGAGGAACGAAGCATCTCGGCACAGGGGAAAGCAGTGTTGACGGGAGCCGAGATCCTTCGCCGCGCTCAGGATGACACCGTCACGGTGTCATGGCACGCGGGATGACGCGAATTCCACGCGGCGATGAAGCAACGTCGAGATGGAGGAACAGCACGATGACGCAGCGCGTCGCGTTTCGGCTCTGGGTGAAACCGGAGCGGCTGGAGGAGTACAAGCGGCTGCATCAGGAGGTCTGGCCGGAGCTGCTGGACGACATGCGTGCCGCCTCGATCCGCAACTACTCGATCTTCAGCGATGGCCCGGAGCTCTTCGGCTATCTCGAGTGCGACGACTGGGCCGCCGCCTCGGCGGCCCTGGCCCGCTCCGACGCAAACCGGCGCTGGCAGGAGTTCATGACCGGCTACCTCGCCACGCCGGTCGACCCCGACGCCCCCGAGCCAATGCGCATGATGGACGAGATTTTTCGGATGGAATGAGGGCTATCAGCTATCAGCTATCGGCGTCTGGTTTTTCGTCGTTATTCGGTGCGTTATTGAGTCAGGCTCCGTGCTCTCGAGTCAACGACTGATAGCTGGTAGCTGATAGCCGATAGCTGATGGCCCCGAAAGGAGCCGACGTGGTGTTGGAACGGATTGCGACGCCGCCAGTCAAGGTGGGAGTCTTCGGCATCGGGCTGCATGCGTATTGGGAGCAGTTGCCGGGGCTGAAGGAGCGGCTGGAGGGGTATCAGCGCGAGGTCGAGGCGGGGATCGCCGCGACTGGGGCGGAGGTGGTCTCGGCCGGGCTGGTCGACACGCCCCCGGGCGCGCGTGAGGCGGGAGCGCGCTTTGCCCGCGAGGATGTCGATCTCGTCGTCTGCTATGTCGGCACCTATGCCACCTCGTCGCAGGTCCTCCCCGCCGTCCGCGACGTCGGCCGGCCCGCGCTCGTGCTCAACCTGCAGCCGTCGCCGGCGCTCGACTACGAGCACGCCGATACCGCGGAGTGGCTGGCCAACTGCACCGTTTGCGTCATTCCGGAGCTGGCCGGCGTCTTCGCCCGCTCCGGCATCCCCTTCAACCTCGTCAGCGGCATGCTCCACCGGGAGGATGGCCCCGCCGGCGAGCGCGCCTGGCGGGAGATCGAAGCGTGGATCTCCGCCGCGAGGGCCGTCCGCGCGCTGCGCAAGGGCCGGCTCGGCTTCCTTGGCCACACCTATCCCGGCATGATGGACCTCTACACCGACTTCACGATGATCGGCGCGTTGACCGGGCTGCACGTCGAGCTGCTGGAGATCGACGACCTGCAGGTCCGGGTCGATGCCGCCACCGACGACGCGGTCGCGCGCGAGCTCGATGCCGCGCGGGCGGCCTTCGCGATGGGCGGCGGCGATCCGAACGACCCGGAGAAGCGCGCGCCCACGCCGGAGGAGTTGGCGTGGGCGGGCCGGGTGGCGGCGGGGCTGGAGGCGCTGCGACGCGATTTCGCCCTCGACGCCCTCGCCTACTACTACCGCGGGCTCGACGGCAACGAGGCGGAGCGGATCGGCTCCGGCATGATCCTCGGCAACACGCTCCTGACCGGGCAGGGCGTCCCCTGCGCGGGCGAGGGGGACGCGCTCACCGCCATCGCCATGCTCATCATGGACCGCCTCGGGGCGGGCGGCTCCTTCACCGAGTTCGCGGCGATGGATTTCGTCGATGATTTCTTCCTGATGGGGCACGACGGCCCCTTCCACCTCGCCATCGCCGAGGGGACGCCGACGTTGCGCGGCAAGGACATCTTCCACGGCAAGCGGGGCGGCGGCGTCGCGGTCGAGGCGCGGGTCAAGACCGGGCCGGTGACGATCCTGACGGTGGCGCAGACCGGCGATGGCCGATTGAAGCTCCTGACCGCCGAGGGGGATTCCCTCCCCGGCCCGGTGCTGCAGATCGGGAACACCTTCTCGCGCATCGCCTTCGCGCTGCCGCCGGCGGAGTTCATCGACCGCTGGTGCGCGCACGGCCCGACGCATCACTCCGCGCTCGGTATCGGCCACGTCGCCGACCGTATCGCCAAAGTGGGGCGGCTGCTCGGTCTCGAGGTGGTGCAGGTCGAGTGAGGCCGCGGCGCGATCTACGCCCGGAGCCCGGCCTTGTCGAGCCGGTCGATCAGGCCCCGGCGCTTGGCGTACCCCTCGCGCAAGGCGGCGAGGCGCGCCGTGAACTCACGGTTCGTGTTGCCGCGGGCGGCGAGATCGCGCAGGTCGGCGAGGAGCTGCACCGGGCGGTCGTACTCCTTCGGCTTCGTGGTCGCGATCAGGGTGGCGACCTGGCGCCAGAGCGCCTCTTCCTCGCCGATGAGGGTGTCGAGGTAGGCGGCCCGGGCGGCGGTCGCCTTCCGCTCCCGCTTCGCCCGCGCCAGCGCCTCGCGTTCCGCCTCCTGGCGCTCGCGCTCCGCGCGGTGCGCCTCGGCGGCCTCCAGCAATTGCGCCACCGTCCGTTCGCCAGGCGGCGCGTCCGCGAGCGGCGTGGCCTCCTGCCGGAACCGCCGCATCAATGCCGTCTGCGCGCCATTGGCGTCGTGGGCGGGCTGCAGGAGCAGCGCGTCTTTCTTGGCCGGCGGAAGGACCGCGATCCATTGCTGAAGATCCGCCGGCGACGGCGGCGCCGGGAGATCGGGGCTCGCCGTGGCGGCAACGGCGAGGAGGTCCTGATCGACGCGAAGAAACGTGGCGAGGGTCTGGAGCGTTGGGGAAAGCGCGCGCAGGCCCGGCGCGACCGGCGGCTCGACCTCCTCGTCCTCCTCCATCATCTCGATCGCACTCAGCCAGCCGAGGTAGAGGGCGCGCTGGTCGCCCGCGGCCAGCTCGGCGCGCAGGGGCAGGAGCGCCGGCAGCCAGTTCTCTGCTTCCTCGTCGGTGATCCACTCGATGTCGTCTCGCTCCTCGTCCTCCGCATCGAAGGCGAGGATCACCCGGTCGTCGCGGACATGCACGCCGAGCGAGTACTCGACCGTGTACGGCTCCGCGGCGAGCGGATCGAGGTTCACGCGCGGCAGGCGCAGCATGAGCTGGCGCGTTCCCCAGTTCGCGACGTAGACGAAGGCGTCGAAGTCCCGCTCCATCAGCGCCAGCGGCTCGCCCCGGAAGTCGCCGTAGTTGTAGACATTGCGGAACCGCATCGGGGTGATGCTGGCCCGGGATGAAATCGCGCGCAGCTCCTTCATTTCGCCAGCCGTCAGCGGGCGGTCGATCGCCTGGAACTCATAGTACTGGTACTCGCTCATGGCGGTGGCCTCGTCGAACGGCGGCTGACGGTGATGACGACCCCGCTCCGGAGGATGCCTCGCTACAGCGGGGAGGTCGCGGCCAGGCGCTCGTGCGCGTCGTCCGCGCGGGCGACCGTCACGAAGTTGCCATACGTCTCGGCCGACTCGACCCGGCTCCAGGGGATCGCGCTGACGATCCGGTGGTCCACCGGGGCGCGCAGGAGCGGATAGCCGCCATGCGCGCGGACCGCCGGCAGGGCCGCCTCGTTGTAGGCGTCGTGGGCGGCAGGGCCCTTGACGGCGGGGTCGTCGCCCTCGCCGAACGCGTAGCGATTGATGTAGTGGACGGGCCGATCGCGAAATCCGGGGAAGGCGACCATCGTTTCGAGCTGCACGCGGGTCGGGTCCGCCCCGCTATCCGGGTAGACGGCCAGGAGCGCGGCCGCGATCTCGGCAGGGGTCGTGCCATCGATGTGCGGGGTCAGGAAATCCGTGGCGGGGCGCGGCGTGCCGAGCATGGCGCGGGCCAGCGGGGGAATGCCATTCTCGCCGGCTGCCAGCACGATGGCATCGCGGACGGCGGCCCGGCGCGCCGCGAGCCCCGACTGCCAGGCGTCGGAGAGGATGGCCGCGAGCCAGGCTGCGCACGATGGAAAGGTGAGAAGGGTGGCGACGCCGCCGGCATAGCCGAGGTAGGGGAGGAGATCGCGGGTTCCCGGTTCGAGGATGTCGCAGATGGCGAGGACTGTCCCATCCGCCTCCGCGGTCACGGCGGCGATGGCCGCGAGGTAGTCATCATGGCGGGCGCGCTCGTCGCCCCGCTGGCTGGCGATCTCGATCACCGTGACTGGCGTGTCGTCCGTTTCGGCCCGATCAGCGCGTCCCACTCGCCGGCATCTGCCGGGGCCGAGGGGAGCGCGTAGGCATCCATCGGCCGCGCCCGCGCGGCCGAATCGAGCCATGGCTTCAGGTCAGGCACAGGTGATCTCCGATCGACACTCACGGCATCAAGCTCCTGAGAATCTCACGCGACGCATACGCTATCTTAACCGCCCGCGGCGAGGCGGAGGCCAGCAACCCTCTCGCGGAGGTGGTGCGAACGGGAGGCATCCGGCGATGCGAGACCGATGTACGACGCGGGTGCTTGTCACGCTCTTCACGTTGCTGACCCTGATGATGCCTCTTGCCGGCGATGCGCTCGCCCGTCAGCAGGAGGCCGCGGCGCCAGAGGTCATTGCCCAGAGAGTCGATCGCCCGCCGCGCCGGTCGGCGGCCTGGCGCATCACCGAGCGCGAGGT